>NZ_QTXM01000004.1:0-214669 GCF_003461645.1 Alistipes sp. AF14-19 | reverse complement strand
GGCTCCGGCATCGGGCCGGGATCGTTCGCGGCAATTCCGTCTTTTCGGCCGGGTAAAGAAGCGAACACGCGAACATGCGAACATGCGAACAGGGGCGAACATCTCTTGTTCGCGTGTTCGCGGAGAATCCCGGCATCACCCCGGGAAGCGGTTTTAAACCGCCGCATTCTCGCTTGCAGCGGAGAAAGAACAACCGACAGCCCGCGTGCCCGGAGCGGGAGGCTGCATATTCTTGTTCTTGCTGCGCCCGCTCAACGCGGGCCGGAGGTTGTTCCCGCGAAAGCGGCATGCGGATGGGTTTGGTACTTTTAACTTCGCTACGCTCGTTTTCCTCCTTCTGGCACGGCATAGCCCGCAAGCGGTCTCCGCTCGTGCTGCGTGCGTCGGTTGCCATCAAAAGTACAGAGAAAGCCGCGACGATGTCGCGGGGGGTTTGTACCTTTTTTCCGCAAAAAGTACCGATCGCAGTCTGCGACTGGAGTTGTTTGCCGCTTTTTGGTCGGCTGTTAACCGCGGTCTTCGCCCGCGGGGTACTTTGTACTTTTTGGCCGCAAAAAGTACCAAAAACTCCCCGGCAGATGCCTGCGCCTACTTCGTCCCGTCTAACGCTGGCTCCGGGCGACTATTCGCGGGGGCGCACGTGCCCCGTCCCCTTCGCTCGCGCTTTTAGCCGGGCCTTCGTTTCACGGCTCCGGCATCGGGCCGGGATCGTTCGCGGCAATTCCGTCTTTTCGGCCGGGAAAAGAAGCGAACACGCGAACATGCGAACAGGGGCGAACATCTCTTGTTCGCTTGTTCGCGGAGAATCCCGGCATCGCCCCTGGAAGCGGTTTTAAACCGCCGCATTCTCGCTTGCAGCGGAGAAAGCACCGTATGTGAAAAATTTGAAAACCTAAAAACAATACATCCATGTATCTTTGCAAACAATCCTGGCGCTGGTACGGTCCGAACGACCCCGTAAGCCTTCAGGACATCCGTCAGGCCGGGGCCACCGACATCGTGACCGCCCTCCATCACATTCCCAACGGCGAGGTGTGGACCGTCGGGGAGATCGAAAAACGCCGAAAGACGGTCGCCGACGCGGGCCTTCGCTGGTCGGTCGTGGAGAGCGTCCCCGTCCACGAGCATATCAAGACCCGCACGGGCGATTTCGAGCGCTATATCGAGAATTACAAACAGTCGGTCCGCAATCTGGCCGAATGCGGCGTTAAAGTAATTACCTACAACTTTATGCCCGTGCTGGACTGGACGCGCACGAACCTCGCCTACGAGTTGCCCGACGGGTCGCGCGCCCTGCGCTTCGAGCGTGCGGCGTTCGTGGCCTTCGATCTCTTCATCCTGAAGCGTCCCGGCGCGGAGAAGGACTATTCCGAGGCCGAGCGCGCCGCTGCCGAGGCCCGCTTCGGGCGGATGGACGCCGCGGAAAAAGAGCTGATCACCCGCAACGTGATCGCGGGCCTGCCCGGCTCGGAGGAGAGTTTCACGCTGGAGCAGTTCCAGCGGGAGCTGGACCGTTACAAGGATGTCACGGCCGAGACGCTGCGCGCGAACCTCGTGGCGTTCCTGCGCGAGGTGGCTCCCGTGGCCGACGAGGCGGGTGCGGTGCTGGCGATCCATCCCGACGATCCTCCGTTCCCGATCCTCGGTCTGCCCCGCATTCTCTCCACCGAATCCGACTTTCAGAAATTGGTCGAGGCGGTCCCCAACCCTTCGAACGGGCTGTGCCTCTGCACGGGTTCGTTCGGAGTGTCGGCCGCGAACGACCTGCCGGGAATGATGCTGCGGCAGGGCGACCGGGTGAATTTCGTCCACCTGCGCTCGACGCAGCGCGATGCCGAGGGCAACTTCTACGAGGCCAACCATTTGGAGGGCGACGTGCCGATGTACGACGTGATGAAAGCCCTGCTGGAGATTCAGCAGCGCCGACGCATCTCGATCCCGATGCGTCCGGACCACGGCCACCAGATGATCGACGACCTGAAGAAGAAGACCAATCCGGGATATTCGTGTCTGGGCCGCCTGCGCGGGCTGGCCGAACTGCGGGGACTGGAGCTGGGCATCGCCCGGTCGCTGTTTGCCGATAAATAGGGCAGTCTTGCGCATGACGAATCGGTGCGCCTCGTGAGGGGCGCACCGATTGTGTCAGAACGGGTTCCGAAGCTATTTTTTGGCCGGGGCCGCCGGGGTCTGCTGTCCGGCAGTGGTTTTCGGAGCCGCCGGGGTCTGCGCCGTGGCCGCCGGGGTCGCCGGAACGGTCTCGATCACGTCCACCTCGGTCACTACCCAGCTGAAAAGGTCGTTCGCACACTGGCTCTCCAGCCGGCGGATCTGCGACATGTCGCTCGTGTCGGCCAGAATGGCGTTGAAGAACTGGTCCATCGTGGCGTACGTCGCATTGACCTTCGCCGCGAAGCAGTTGTAAAAGGCTTTCTGCTGCTCGTGGTCAAGCCCTGCGGGCAGCACGCCCTGCGCTACGAGGTAGTTGTAGGGGTAGATGTGCCGCATGTTGCGGGCGTCGGCGTTCAGTTCGTCGACGATCGTCGAGACGACCACCATGTCCACCGTGTCGTCGACGCCCTGCATCTGGACGAACTCCATGTAGACGGGATAACTGTTTTCGAGCTGCCCGGCCACTTCGTCGGAGAAGAGCACGAACTCGGCGTCGTTCAGGTCGTCGAGGTACACCATCTGGCGGTAGCTGCGCAGCGCTTCGCGCATCGCCTTGCGCTGTTCGTGGTTCCATTGCCGCTGCTGCGAGCAGCCGAAAAATCCTGCCGCGAAGATTGCCAGCAGAGGTACACAGAGGAGAATTTTTTTCATTTTTTACCCTGATTTTGGTTTTACTTCATTTCGGAACGCAATAGATGTGCCAAAAAAATCATATCTTTGAGGAAAAGAACCCGTTATGGATGTTTTGAGTTTCCGCGACTACTGCCTGTCGCTGCCCCTCACGGAGGAATCGACGCCGTTCGACGAGACGACGCTGGTCTACAAGATCGGCGGGAAGATGTACGCCTGCGCGGATATGAACGATTTCGGGCAGGTGGCCGTGAAGTGCGACCCCGACGAGGCGGTCCGGCTGCGCGAGCGGTACGAGGAGATCGGCCCGGCCTACCATTTCAACAAGACGCACTGGAACGGCATCCGCACCGCGGGCGACCTGCCCGACGCCTTCATCCGCGAGCAGATACGCAACTCCTACCTGCTGGTCGTGCGGCGCAGCGTCACGCCCAGGAGCCTGCGCGAGGAGATTCTGCGTCATGTCGAAGAGCACGGGCTGCCGGAATGAACCTTCAACCTCCGAAAACGATACGATGACGATGAGAATGCGATTTCTTTTTGCGGCGCTGACCCTTGCGCTGGCAGCGGGTTCGTGCAGCCGCGAACCGCGGACCGAACTTTTCAACGGCCGGGACCTCGCCGGATGGGTGTGCGTCACCGACCCGGAGGGCGTCGGCGACGCCCGGGATGCCTTCTCCGTGCAGAACGGGAATATCCGCATAGCGGGCAGTCCGTTCGGGTACATGCGCACGGAGGAGACCTACGACGATTACCGGCTTCACGTCGAGTGGCGTTGGATCGGCGAGGCGACGAACAGCGGCATTTTCCAGCGCGTGCAGGCCGGCGACCGGCTTTGGCCCGAGGCTGTCGAGTGTCAGTTGCAGGCGGGGCGCGCGGGCGACCTGCTGGGGCTGGGCGGCGCGAAGATCGCCGGGGCGGAGAGCAACGGAAGGGTCTTCATCAAGCCGCGCAGCGGCGGGGAGTGCGAGCGGCCCGCAGGCGAATGGAACTGTGCCGAGATCGTCTGCGTGGGCGATCATATCGCGGTCTGTGTCAACGGCGTTTTGCAGAACGAGTGCACCGGATCGGTCCGCAGCGGGTATATCGCGCTTCAGAGCGAGGGCGGTCCCGTGGAGTTCCGCAACATCTGGCTGACCCGCTTGAGACGCGGGATTTAGGTTGCGGCTGGCGGCTTCGGCTTGCTCTCGTCACGAACACGCGAACATGCGAACAAGGGGTGTTCGCCCTTGTTCGCATGTTCGTATGTTCGCGTGTTCGTGCAGAATCCCGGCATCGCCCCTGGAAGCGGTTTTAAACCGCCGCATTATCGCTTGCAGCGGAACGAGGACAACCGCGGTCTTCGCCCGCAAGACTTCTTTGTACCTTTTTTCCGCAAAAAGTACTGATCGCAGTCTTCGACTGGCGAGTCGTTCGCCGCGAAACGCGGCGAGAAAAGTCCGCATTCTCGCTTGCAGCGGAGAAAGAACAACCGACAGCCCGCGTGCCCGGAGCGGGAGGCTGCATAGTCTTGTTCTTGCTGCGCCCGCTCAACGCGGGCCGGAGGTTGTTCCCGCGAAAGCGACATGCGGATGGTTTTGGTACTTTTAACTTCGCTACGCTCGTTTTCCTCCTTCTGGCATGGCATAGCCCGCAAGCGGTCTCTGCTCGTGCTGCGTGCGTCGGTTGCCATCAAAAGTACAGAGAAAGCCGCGACATCGTCGCGGGTGTTTTGTACCTTTTTTCCGCAAAAAGGTACCCAAAAACTCCCCGGCAGATGCCTTCGCCTACTTCGTCCCGTCTAACGTTGGCTCCGGGCGCCCGCCTAAAAGGCGGGTTTAAGGGGCGATGGGCCGCAGAAAGGATCATATCCGATACGACGCTCTCACTCTTAAAACCGGCGTCTTACGCCGGCGCTCGCGCTTTTAGCCGGGCCTTCGTTTCACGGCTCCGGCATCGGGCCGGAATCGTTCGCCGCGGAACGCGGCGGGAGGAGGTGCAAAATGGCCCCTTTCGCAACCTGAAACCCCGGTTCTTAACCGGGCGCAGAACCGGGCGGAGAGCGGGCCGAAGCTGCCAGTCGCAATGCAAATCCCGGTTCTTAACCGGGCGAACGCGCGAACATGCGAACAAGGGGTGTTCGCCCCTGTTCGCGCGTTCGCAGGTAAAACGGATTTTTAAGCCCGGGCCTGCCGCCGCCATCGGAGGTAACCCGCCACGGCCAGCGCCGAGTAGAGGGCGTAAAGCCCCGCGGTGTAGGGCAGGTCCTTATAGAGGTAAAGCCCGACGGTCACCAGATCCACGACCAGCCACACGAGCCATTGCTCCACCAGCTTGCGCGACAGCATCCACATCGCCACGACCGACAGCGCCGTGGTCCCCGCGTCCCAGAAGGGTACGGTGCTGTCCGTGAAGCGGGTCAGCAGCAGGTACAGCCCGATGTGCGCCGCGGCGTAGACCCCTGCGAGCGCCGGGACCGTCCGCAGGGGCGTGTGGCCGATGCGCAGCGCGGCGGCCCGCTTTGCGCCCTCCGCATCTTCAGGGCCGGTCAGCCCGGCGTCCGTTTTTCGGCCCCTCCTGCGCCACACGAGCCACCCGTACAGCCCCGCCAGCACGTAGTAAGCCTGCATCGAGCAGTCGGCATACAGCCCCGATTTGTAGTAGAGCGCCCCGTGGATCAGAGGCATGACAAGCCCCACGATCCACAGCCGGATGTCGGCGCGGTATTCGAGCCAGAGGTAGAGCAATCCCAACAGGACGCCGGCGATTTGCAGGAGGAGTTTTATGTCCATTGTTTCAACATTCGTATTGTCATTCCGAAGAGGACCGAAGGTCCGACGTGGGAATCTGCTGGAAGCGTTGTAAGGTCACGACTTTCGCCCGGATTGCCACGGCATCTGCGACGCCTCGCAATGCACGAAGTACAATTATTTAGTTTTCAGAGCTGAAATTCGGTTTCAGCGACGTTGAAATCGCGCGTTTTAAAATTTCACCGTGACGTTCGCCAGCACGTTCAGCGGCGCCTGCGGGAAGTAGTAGGCCTCGTCGATGCGTACGGGCGCGGGGCCGCTCCACGTGTCCATGTACGAATACCCGTAGCCGTTGCTCTCGTATTCCGCATTGAACAGGTTGTTGATCAGCAGGCCCAGCCGAACGCTGCGCGCCGAACGGGTGCGGAACGTATAGGCGAGGTTGAGGTTGGTCACGCAGTAGGCGTCCAGCGACAGGGCGTCGTTCTCGTTGTTGGTGAAATACTGCTTGCCGACGTGCTGGGTGTGGAACACGGCTTCGAATCCGCGGTGGTGGAAATTCAGGAAGGCGTTGGCGATGACGTCGGGCGAATAGGCGATGGTCATGTCGCCCAGCTCCTTGCCGTAGGTGGGGCTATCCTTCAGTGCGTCGACGTAGTTCTCGATGCGGTTCTGCGAGAAGGTGGCGTTGGCCCCCACGGTGAACCACCCGGTTGCGCGCCACGAGGCCGACAGCTCCACGCCCCGGCGGTAGCTGTCCGGGACGTTGGTGTTGAGGGCGTTGCTGTCGTCGTTCACCATGCCCGTCGGCACGAGCTGGTCCTTGTACTTCATGTAGTAGAGATTCACCCCCAGCGAGAGGCGCGGCGCCGTGTACTGGTAGCCCAGCTCCCAGTCGTAGAGCTTTTCCGACGAGGGGTAGGTGTCGTCGGCCGCGAATTTGTAGCGGTCGGTGAAGTCGCTGCGCGTGGGTTCCTTCTGGGCCACGGCGAACGAGAGGTAGAAGTTGTTGCGCTCGGCGAGCGTGTAGCTCACGCCGGCGCGGGGATTGAAGAAGTGGTACTGTTTGTCCACGTCGATGGGCTGCATCCCGACCTCCTCCGAAACGTAGTTGTCGTTGACGCCCCAGGCCTGATAGCTGACATAGCGGTACTGGAGGTCCGCAAAGAGCCTCAACCCTTTGGCCACGGACCAGTTGGCGCGAGCGAAGAGGTTGGCGTCGTGCTTGTCCACGTCGTTGTCGTACCAGCGGCCGCCGATCTGGCTGCCTTCCAGTCCGTCCACCCAGTCGAGCACGCCCCAGTGGGGGCAGGAGTAGTAGCTGTACGAACCGCCGAAGGCGAGGTCGAGCTTCCGCACCGAGTAGGCCGCCGAGGCGTTCAGACCTCCGAGGTGGTTGCGCATGATCTTCTCGCGGACGAGGTCGGCCTCCTTTCCGGCAGCGACGTCGGTCGGGATATTGAGGTATTCGGAGAGCGTGCGTGCGTCCTTGTACTGCTTGTAGAAGCCGTAGCCATAGGTGTAGAATCCCGTGGCGTTGAGGGTCCACTTCTCGTTGAAACGGTGGGAGAGCACCAGCTGGTTGTTGATTTGCAGGTAGTTGTCCGTCTGATCGTCGTAATAGTCTACCGTGGCGCGCTGCCGCTCGCCGTCCTTCATATAATAATAGGAGTGCGGTCCGTTCGAGGTGTAGTACATGCCCTCGGTGTGGAACCTCCGGCCGTTGAGACGCATCTCCTCTTTCGTCGCGCCCGTGTAGGTGAGTCCCGTTTTGGCCTTGCCGCCGAACGAAATCAGCTTGAGCATCGTGCTGCCGTTGTAGTAGCCGGCCTGGAACATGTAGGATTTGAGGTCCGTGGCTCCGCGGTCGATGTAGCCTTCCGAGCCGATGTGCGTCAGCCGCGCGTCGAGGGTCCAGTGGCCGCCCATCAGGCCCGAGGAGATGTGCACGGCCTGCTTGTTGGTGTTGTACGAGCCGTAGGAGAGCGACGCGTCGCCGCCGAACTCGGTTTGCAGGGCGTCGGTCGACATGTTGACCGCTCCGCCGAAGGCTCCCGTGCCGTTGGTCGAGATGCCGGCGCCGCGCTGCACCTGAATGCTTCCCACGGCCGAGACGAGGTCGGGGGTGTCGTACCAGTACATCGAGTGCGAGTCGGGGTTGTTCATCGCCACGCCGTTGATCGTGACGTTGAGACGCGTCGGGTCCGTGCCGCGCAGGCGCACGGCCGTGCCGCCGATGCCGATGCCCGTTTCGTTGGTGGCGATCATCGAGGGGGTCAGGGCCAGCAGCGTGGGGATGTCGGTTCCGTAGCTGTTGCGGGCGATCTCTTCGCGCCGGATGTCGGAGTAGGCCACGGGGGTGGTCGGGGTTGCGCGCGTGGCGGTCACCTCGACCTCCTGCAAGCGGTACATTCTGACCGAATCGCCGGCGTTTTGGTTGGCGGGCTGCTTCTCTTCAGCCCGCAACTGTGCGGCCGAGCAGAGCGCGGCGGCCGCAAGTGAAAGAAAAATCCTTTTCATCGTTAAACTTTTTGAGTTAATGGACTGAAAAGGGGTATGTGTTGTTGATTACGCTTCGTCCCGGTCTCGGCATTACCCGTCTCCGGTTCAATGGGTATAATCTCAGCCTGACAGTAAGGCACCCCTTTGAAATATCGGGTGCAAAGGTAAGTAATAAAAATTAAAAATTAAAAATTAAGAATTAAAAATTGTCGGAAAGGATACCCGTAAATTTCGATGTATCTGGTGCCGAAAATAAGTTCGGTCCTCCAATTTGTCGAAACGCACAGTGCGATTTTCCGCAGGTAATTTTTAATTCTTAATTTTTCATTTTTAATTCCTTAGAACGTTCCGAAGCGGAAAACGATCTTCTGGCAGTAGGTTTCGCCGGGGCGGAGCAGCGGCGAGGGGAATTCGGGATGGTTCACGGCGTCGGGGTAGTTCTGGCACTCCATCGCCACGCCGTCGTAGTCGGCATAGCGGCCGCCCGACTTGGTTTCGGGGCATCCGCTCGCGAGCCAGTTGCCCGTGTAGATCATCACGCTGGGCTGCGACGAGAGCACCGTCACCGAACGGCCCGACCGGGGTTCGCGCAGAGTGCCGACCTCGCCCAGGATGTTGGGCTTCCAGCCGTCGACGACGAAGGGATGGTCATAGCCCTTGAAGTCGCGGATGTGGTTGAACTCCGACGAGATGCCGGGGCGGAAAGAGCGGAATTCCCGAAAATCCTGCGGGGTTCCGGCTGCGTCCAGAAGCTTGCCCGTGGGGATCTGGCGTTCGTTCATTTCCAGAATCTTCGAGCTGTTCAGGCGCAGTTCGTGGTCGAGCACGGACCCGCTGCCTTCGCCCGCGAGGTTGAAATAGACATGGTTGGTGAGGTTCACCACGGTCGTCTTATCGGTCCGTGCGAGGTAGGTGATCTCCAGCGCATTGTCGTCGTCGAAATCGAATACGGCCTCGACGCACAGCTCGCCGGGATAGCCCTGGTCGCCGTCCTCCGAGACGAGCGACATCACCACGCGGTTGGTCTCCACGCGGCTCTCCCAGATGCGGTTGGCGAAGTTCTTCGTTCCGCCGTGCAGGTGGTTCACGCCGTTGTTGACCTCCAGCCGGTACTCCTTGCCCTCGACGGTCATCTGCCCGAAGGCGATGCGGTTGGCGCAGCGTCCCACGCTCTTTCCCGAGGCGGCTCCGTCGAAGAAGTAGCCTTCGGGGTGTTTGTATCCCAGCACCACGTCGGCCATGCGGCCCTCGCGGTCGGGCATCTTCACCGAGACGATCGCCGCGCCGTAGTTCGTGAGCTGCACTTCGGCTCCCGAGTCGTTGCGCAGCGTGTAGCGAATGATTGCCTCGCCCTCCGGGGTCATGCCCCAGACGTGTTGTTCGATTTGTACCATAGTTTAATATAAGTTCGACGGGGTTAGGTTGTTTTTAGATCGGAGCGATTTTGTCTATGAACCCCCATCGAACTTATATTACGGCGTTTTTAACGCCGGGGCTCATGTTGAAAATCCCTCTGAATCGCCCTTTTCAAAGGGCGACTTTACTCTATTGCGGGTTTTAGATTGGTCAGCAGATTGTCGATACGCTTCAGACACTCCTCTTTACCGATGAACGACGTTACGTCGTACATGCCCGGGCCTTTTCCGGCGCCCACGAGGGCCAGCCGCAGGGTGTTCATCACCTGGCCCATGCCGTAGCCCTTCTCCTCGATCCAGGCGTGGACGATGCGTTCGGTGTTCTCCAGCGAGAAGTCGTCGATTCCCGCCAGCACGTCGCGCAACTCCCGCAGAATGGCGGGATTCTGCCCCTTCCAGTACTTGCGCACCTGCTTTTCCTCATACTCCCGGGGAGCCTCGAAGAAGAACGACGTGAGGTCCCACAGATCGGTCGTGAACGTCGCGCGCTCCTTCATAATGCCCGCGGCTTTGCCGGCCACGGCGTCCGAAACCTCGATGCCGTGGCTGCGCAGGACGGGCTGGTAGAGGGCCGCCAGTTCGGCGTCGGTCTTGTGGTGCATGTACTGGGCGTTGAACCACCGGGCCTTGTCGGGCTGGAATCGGGCGCCCGATTTCGAGACGCGGTCGAGCGAGAAGCTGTCGATCAGCTCCTGCATCGAGAAGATCTCCTGCTCCGTGCCGGGGTTCCAGCCCAGCAGCGCCAGCATGTTGATGAACGCCTCGGGGAAATAGCCGTCCTCGCGGTAGCCGTGGGCGGTCTCACCCGTCGGAGAGGTCCAGAAGAGCGGAAATACCGGGAATCCCATCTTGTCGCCGTCGCGCTTCGAGAGCTTGCCGCCGCCCGTGGGTTTGAGCAGCAGGGGCAGGTGGGCGAACCGGGGCTGCACGTCCGTCCACCCGAAGGCTTTGTACAGGAGGTAGTGCAGCGGCAGCGACGGCAGCCACTCTTCGCCGCGGATGACGTGCGACACCTCCATCAGCCGGTCGTCGACGATATTCGCCAGGTGGTAGGTGGGCAGCGCGTCGGCCGATTTGTAGAGCACCTTGTCGTCCAGCGTCGAGGTGTTGACCTCCACGTGTCCGCGGATCAGGTCGTCCATCGCGACCGTTTCGTTTTCGGGCATCCGGAAGCGGATCACCCACTGGTCGCCGCGGTCGAGGCGCGCCTTCACCTCCTCGGCGGGCAGCGCCAGCGACGTGGCCAGCTTTTCGCGCACCGCATAATTATAGGCGAACGCCTCGCCGCGCGCCTCGGCCTCCCTGCGCAGGGCGTCCAATTCCTCGGCCGTGTCGAAGGCGTAGTAGGCCCAGCCCGCCTCGACGAGTTGCAGGGCGTATTTGAGGTAGATTTCGCGCCGCTCGCTCTGGCGGTAGGGGGCGTGAGGCCCTCCGACGCCCACGCCTTCGTCGATCTCGATGCCGCACCATTTGAGTGATTCCAGAATGTAATCCTCCGCTCCGGGGACGAACCGCTGCGAATCGGTGTCCTCGATGCGCAGGATCATCGTTCCCTTGTGCCGGCGGGCGAACAGGTAGTTGTACAGTGCCGTACGGACGCCGCCGATGTGCAGCGGCCCGGTGGGGCTGGGCGCGAAGCGCACCCGAACTGGTCTTTCCATAGCTGTATTCTTTAATTTTTTTACGATCCCGGGTTGCGGCGTCAGACGTTGAACAGGAAGTGCATGATGTCGCCGTCCTCGACGACATACTCCTTGCCTTCGATCGACAGTTTGCCCGCATCGCGGCACGCCTTCTCCGAACCCAAGGCGGTGTAGTCGTCGTACTTGATGACCTCGGCGCGGATGAACCCCTTTTCGAAATCGGTGTGGATGATGCCGGCCGTCTGCGGGGCTTTCATGCCGCGCAGGTAGGTCCAGGCGCGGGTCTCGTCGGCCCCGGTGGTGAAAAACGTTTCGAGGTTGAGCAATTTGTAGGCCGATTTGATCAGGCGCGCCACGCCCGACTCCTCCAGTCCCAGGTCTTCGAGGAACATCTGCCGCTCGTCGAAGTCTTCCAGTTCGGCGATGTCGGCCTCCGTGGCGGCGGCGATGACGAGCATTTCGGCCCGCTCGCCGGCGATGGCCTCCCGGACGGCCTCGGTGTAGGCGTTGCCCGTCGCGGCGCTCTTTTCGTCGACGTTGCAGACGTACAACACGGGCTTGTCGGTCAGCAGGTTGAGGTCGGCGACCAGTTTGCGGTCCTCCTTGTCGAGTTCCACGGTGCGGGCCGAAAGCCCCTGTTCCAGCACCGCCTTGTACTGCAAGAGCAACTCCACGGCGCGCTTGGCCTGCTTGTCGCCGCCCGAGGTGGCCTGCTTCTGGGTCTTGGAGAGCCGGTTCTCGACGGTTTCGAGATCCTTCAGCTGCAATTCGGTGTCGATGATGCCCTTGTCGCGCACGGGGTCTATCGAGCCGTCGACGTGGGTGATGTTGCCGTTGTCGAAGCACCGCAGGACGTGGATGATCGCATTCGTGTTGCGGATGTTGCCCAGAAATTTGTTGCCCAGACCTTCGCCCTTCGAGGCGCCCTTCACGAGGCCCGCGATGTCGACGATTTCGATCGTCGTCGGGACCACGCGCTTGGGGTTGTCGATCTCCGCGAGGCGGATCAGCCGCCGGTCGGGGACCGTGATCACGCCCACATTGGGCTCGATGGTGCAGAAAGGAAAGTTTGCCGCCTGTGCCTTTGCATTGGACAGACAGTTGAAAAGGGTCGATTTACCCACGTTCGGCAAGCCGACGATGCCGCATTGTAACGCCATTTATTCGTTTCGTTTATGTTGCTGTCAGACAAATTGCGCTTATCGTGAAACAAGCCCACAAAGATACGAATTTCTTTTCAATAATCGGAGACGCTCGCGGGTAAAAGCGGAAAGGGGGATGGTTTCCGGCTCTGGGCGCGGAAAAAAGCGCTTCTGTCCGTTCCGTTTATCCCTTGGCAAATAAAACCTCTTCGCCAGTTGGCGAAGAGGTTTTATTTGCCGGCAGCAAGGCTGGCTATTCGGCCAGCGACCATTCGATCACGACCGGGAAGTGGTCCGAGGGGTATTTCCGGTTGTAACTGTTGTTGACGATGCGCCACGAAACGACCTTCGTGTCCTTCGGCGTGACGAAGACGTGGTCGATGCGCGACGCAGCGGCGGGAGGCGTCGAGATGTATTTGTAGCCGTTGTAGGTGGGCCAGTCTCCGTTGGTCTTGGACGGACAGCGGACGTAGCTGTCGGCAAGGATGCCTGATCCGGCGATCGTTTTGTAGGCTTCGGTGTTTTGGTTCGAATTGAAGTCACCCGTGCAAAAGGCCGGTTTGCCGCCTGCGATCTCCCGGACCTTGGCCACCAGCAGTTTGGCGCTCTCGGCGCGGGCCGTGGTCCCTATGTGGTCGAAGTGCGAATTGAAATGGTAGAATTCCCGTCCGTTCGCGCGGATGCGGAAATGCACCCAGTTGCACATGCGGGGCGAATAGGAGTCCCAGCCTTTGGACCCGGGGGCGGAAGGCGTTTCGGAGTACCAGAACGATCCCATATCCAATACTTCGAATTTGTCCTTGCGGTAGAAAACGGGGTTGTAGTGGCGTCGTTGGGCCGTTTTGTCACCGATGACGTTTTCTCCGACCCAGGTGTATCCGTCGAGGAACGGCTCGATGTCCTTGATCTGGGTCAGATAAGGCTCCTGCGCTCCGAAGATGTCGAACTTCTCGCTCTGGAGTAGTTGGCGAAGCAAATCCCGGCGGGTCGTCCATTTGTTGTCTTGATCGGAAGAGTTGTCGTACTGGATGTTGTAGGTGGCGACGCGAATCGGATCGAGCCACTCTTTTCCAGGTGCAGGGGCGGGTGCGGGATCGTCGTTTCCCGAACTGCACAGCGAGAAGAGCGGCAGGCAGAGCAGGAACAGACTGAAATACGGTTTTCGTATCATTTTTCCGAAAGAGATTGGTTTCGAATTTAAGACGAACTGTTTCCGGTTTTGTCCCCGGGGGGGGCGAAAATTTGCTATTTCGCATTTTTTATTCGATTTTTACCGCTTGCAGGGGGACAAACCGGACGGTTTTCCGTTATATCGAATGACCGACCAAACCAATGAACCGAATGTTTCGGCAACGCAAGTACGACACCCGACGAATCGACCGGCAGTATGCCGAAGAGACCGACGTATATGTTATGTTGTATAACAGTTACGCCGATGCGCTCTATGCCTACGGCATGGGGTTCGGTTTCGACAACGAAACGGTCAAGGATGTCATCCACGACATATTCCTCGACATTATGACCCGCCAGGTCGACCTGGGCCGCATCGTCAACATCAAGGCCTACCTTTTCCGGATCGTTCACAACCGCCTGGTCGATCTGCACCGTTCGCGGGTGGACAAATGCGACCTTTCGGACCGGGAGCCGGGATTGCGGGTGTCGCTGACCTCGCTCGACGCGATGATCGAATCGGAGCACGTGCTGCGCATCCGCCAAACGATCGAGTCGCTGCTCAACCAGCTCTCGCCCAAGCAGCGCGAGGCGCTGCTGCTGCGCTTCGTCTACGAGATGGAGTATGACGACATCGCCGTCATACTCGACGCCACGCCCCACGCCGTCCGCAAGTTCGTGTCGAAGGGGCTGGGCAAACTTCGGAAGGGCAGGGAGTGCGGCAAAACGATGAAAATAGCCACTTGACACGGCGGACGCTGTTTTTTGCGGTTCGAGGGGGACAAAACGGCGGATTCGCCGTCATAGGGGAGAGCGCGGCGCCGCAGCCGCAGCATGCAGTTTGAAGATTACGTTGGAATCAATGATAAAACCGGACGATATTAAGAAGCACACGGCGGAGTTCTTCACCTCCGACCCGGACTTCGTTTTGTGGTGTCTCGATCCCGAGCGGGCGCAGGACGGCTATTGGTGCGGTTACACCGAACGCCATCCGCAGGACCTGGTCGAATTCGAGCGCGCCGTGAGCCTGGTGCGCCGTGTGGGCAAGACCCATCCCGCGCTGCCGTCCGTGGAGAAACAGTTGCTGCTCGACCGCATCCTGACCGACCATTACGCCCGGCGCCGTTTTGCAGCCCCTCCCCGCCGCCGCAACCGGACGGCGCTCTTCGCCGCCGCTTCCCTGCTGGTCGCCGGCGTCGTGGCGGCCCTGTTCTGGAGTGCGGATTTCACGGGTTCCGGGCTGCCTTCGGCCGAGGCCTATGAAAACATCACGCTCGTGACCCGCGAAGGCAGCCGCGAGGTGTACGACGACATCGCCCGTATCAGCCTTACGCCCAAGGGCGAAATCCTGATCGACGGCAAGGAGAACGAAGGGGCGGAGACCGATCGCAGGACGCCCCGGCAGGAGGTGCGCGTGCATACGAGTGAGTTGGTGGTCCCCAAGGGCAAGCGCGCACATCTGCAACTCTCCGACGGGACGCGGGTGTGGATCAATTCGGCGTCGGTGCTCCGTTTCCCGTCGGCGTTCGGGGACACGCGCGACGTCTTCGTCGAGGGCGAAGCCTATTTCGAGGTGGCGAAGGATGCGAACCGTCCCTTCATCGTGCACACCGACCATTTTGCGACCCGCGTGCTGGGCACGTCGTTCGACGTGACGACCGCGCCCCGGGCCGACGGTTCGTCGGCCGTGGTGCTGGTCGAAGGCTCCGTGGCCATCGACGTGGCCAACGGCGAATCGGTGACGCTGAATCCTTCGGAACGCTTCTCGATGAAGGACGGCAGCTATTCGGTCTACGAGGTCGATCCCTATAAATACATCAGTTGGAAGGACGGACTGTTGTTCTTCACCTCGAACACGCTGTTCGAAGTCCTGCAAAAGGTGGCTGCGTTCTACAAGATCGAAATAACCTGCTCCGGGGAGATCGGGAGCCGGAAGTGTACCGGCAAGCTGATCCTGTTCGACGACCTGGACGGCACGCTCGACGTGCTCTCCGACATTTTCCGGATCGCCTACGTCCGGGGGCCCGACGGCTCGGTGGCGGTGAGGCCTGCCCCCGACGATTGCGCCGACGCCGTATATCGCTGACAACCAATTCCAGTCTTAAATACTAACCTTAATACTGTTACTTATGAAGAAACTTTTCTTTGTGAGGAGTGGCTCGACATGCCGTATGCTGCGGATTCTTGCGGCGGTGATGCTGTTGCTTCCGGTGAATCTCCAGCCCGTCCGGGCCTCCCGGCAGGACGCCGGGGCCAAATCGTCGCTGACCGTGAAGATGAAGGACGCAACGCTGTCGAGCGTCTTTGCCGAGGTCGAGCGGACCAGCCGCTACGCCTTCATTTACACCGACGACGTGCGGCCGCTGCTCGACCGCCGGGTTTCGGTTTCGGTCAGGTCTGCGACCATCGACGAACTGCTGTCCGCGGTCCTCAAGGGAACGGAGCTGACCGGACGGGTGCGCGAAAGCCAGGTGATCATCTCGAAAGCGCCCGCTCGGAAAAACGCCGCCGTCACCCCCCCCCTCCCGGCTGCGAATTCCGGTAGGGAAATCGTCTTGCAGGGGACGGTGATCTCTTCGGCCGACAACAAGCCCATCGTCGGTGTTTCGGTCTATGTCGAGGGGACGACCGTCGGCGCCACCTCGGACATCAACGGCAACTACACCCTCAAGGTGCCGGCGGGAACGAAACACGTCACCTTCGCTTTTCTGGGCTACGACACCAAGAAGATCGCCGTCGCCGATGTCGAACTGTTCAAGCTCGTGACGCTGATCGAGGCGTCGAACGTCATGGACGACGTGGTGGTCGTGGCCTTCGGCACGCAGAAGAAGGAGAGTTTGGTGGGAGCCGTGCAGGTCGTGCGTCCCAGTACGCTCAAGGTGACGTCGAGCAACCTCTCGACCTCGTTCGCGGGCAAGATCGCCGGCGTCATCTCGACCCAGTCGTCGGGCGAACCCGGCGCCGACGGTGCGAATTTCTGGATTCGCGGCATCTCGACCTTCGGGGCTAACAAATCGCCGCTGCTGATTCTCGACGGCGTGGAGATCGTCTCGGAGATGCTCAACAACATTCCGCCCGAGGCGATCGAGTCGTTTTCGATCCTGCGCGACGCCACGGCCACGGCGCTCTACGGTTCGCGCGGCGCCAACGGCGTAATGATCATTACCACCAAAAACGGCCGCCAGTCGGAGAAGATGGCGATCAACGTTCGTCTCGAGTCGGGCATTTCGATGCCGACGCGCGTGCAGGACATCGCCGACGGCGTGACTTACATGGAGAACTACAACGAGGCGCTGCGCACCCGCACCCCGGCGGGCGAAACTTATGTGCAGCACTTTTCGGACGAGAAGATCACGGGCACGCGCAACCGGCTCAATCCCTACGTCTATCCCGACAATGACTGGTATTCGATGCTTTTCAAGGATTTTACGGTCAACGAGAACATGAATCTCAATGTGCGGGGCGGCGGCAAGGTGGTCGACTATTTCCTCAATGCTTCGATCTTCAACGAAAACGGTATCCTGAAGAAGCCCGCGGAGTCGAAATTCAACACCAACATCAATTCGCAGAAATACCTTTTCCAGGCCAACGTCGGCGCGCAGCTCACCCGAACGACCCGCGTGAGTCTGAAGATGAACACGCAACTGCTTTTCTGGCACCGTCCCGTCGAAGAGGTGAAAGACCTGTTCTACTATACGATGCGCGCCAATCCGGTCGCTTTTCCGGCCATCTATCCCAAAGGCTCCGTGGAGGATCTCGACGACCCGATTTTCGGAAATGCCCCTTCGTGGGACGGTGGTTCTACGGACATCAATCCTTATGCCCTGTTGAGCCGCGGATACGGACAGCGCCATACGCAGTACATCACCACGACCTTCTCGGTGGACCAGGACCTCGATTTCGTCACCAAGGGACTGAAAGTCCGGGGCATGGTCTCGTTCTACAACAAGACCTATGCGGCGACTTACCGTTCTTTTTCTCCCTATTATTACGAAATGACCGACTATACCGACAACGGCGACGGGACTTTCGACTACAACCTGCAAAGCATCGGCACGCCCGGATCGTCCTATCTGGGAACCTCCACGGGGCGGAACGGTTACCGTGAGATCTCGTTGCAGGGGCAGATCGAATATTCGCGCACGTTCGGCAAACACGACGTCAACGCCCTGTTCGTCTACCACCAGAAGGAGAAGGTCGACAATCAGCCCGCCAATGATGAGTACAAGGTGCTCCCTTACCGCGAGCAGGGTCTCGCCGGACGTTTTACCTATGGGTACGACAGTCGCTACCTGATGGAGTTCAACTTCGGCTACAACGGCTCGGAGAACTTCATATCGGGTCGTCGTTTCGGGTTTTTTCCCTCGATCGCCGGAGCGTGGGTCGTGTCGGGCGAACCGTTCTGGGACGGTATCCGCAGCAAGGTGAACCTGCTGAAAATCCGTGCTTCGTACGGCCTTTCGGGCAACGACTATCTGGCCGACAGCAGCAACAACATCGTCCGTTTCCCCTATCTCACGACGGTCAACATGAACAAGGCGCTCTACGTGTGGTTTTCGCCCAACTTCGTCAAGCAGACCGGACACGAGATCAAGACCGTGGGCAATCCCCTGGCCACGTGGGAGGAGAGCACCAAACTTAACGTAGGACTTGAACTGGGACTGTTCGACGCCCTGACGCTGAACGTCGACGTTTACAAGGAAAATCGTACCGGCATCTTCATGCAGCGGCGTTCGCTGCCCTCGACGATGGGCCTTTCGGGCGTCACGCCCTACGGCAATCTGGGTGAGGTGGAGAACCGCGGCGTCGATGTTTCGCTCGAATACAACAAGGCGTTCAACAAGGACCTGCTGGTCTCCGTGCGCGGAACGTTCACCTATGCGCACAACGAGGTGAAGGCCCGCGACGAGGCGAAATACCTGCCCAACAAATACAACTCCGTGCTGGGCAAACCCGTCAATTCGGTTTACGGACTGGTCGCCGACGGCCTTTTCGCCTCGCAGGAGGAGATCGACAACTCGCCCCGGCAGACCTTCATGCCCGATTATCTGCCGGGCGACATCAAATACCGCGACATGAACGGCGACGGCGTGATCGACGCCAACGACCGCACGTCGCTGGGTTATCCCACCGTGCCCGAGATCTTGTACGGCTTCGGCGCCTCGGTCAACTACAAACGCTGGGACTTCTCGTTCTTCTTCCAGGGCACGGCGCGCGTCTCGCTGCGCATGTACGACATGCACCCGTTCCGCGACAATCAGTATTCGGGCTTCAACATGACGCAGTACGTTGCCGACGACCACTGGTCGGAAGCCGATCCCAATCCCAATGCCGCCTATCCGCGCCTGGATTACCGCTACAACGCCAACAACACGCAGACCTCGTCGTTCTGGATCAAGAACGGCAGCTACCTGCGCCTGAAGAGCGTCGAACTGGGTTTCACGTACAAAAGCCTGCGCGCCTATCTGGCCGGCACGAATCTGTTCATCATTTCGCCCTTCAAATACTGGGACCCCGAAATGGGAAGCGGCAACGGCTTGAAATACCCGTTGCAGCGCGTGGTGAAACTCGGCCTTCAGTATAACTTCTAAAATTCGAGCGACATGAAAAAAATCATATCCATTTTGCTGTTTGCGTGCGCCGGAGCGCTTGCCGCGTGCGATTTCCTCGACGTGGTTCCCGAGGGGCAGGCGACGCAGGAGGACATCTTCAAAACCTCCAAGGAGGCCCGCAAGTACCTCAATACGCTCTACACCTACGCCCCCAACATCGCGGCCTACCGCTACATGCCCGACTTCTGCGCCGGCGACGACATTATCACCGCCACCAACGGCCAGACCCGTTATTTTCCCTACAAGAGCATGCTCTACAACGAGGAGAACGCCAGCCAGACCTACTACGGTCTGTGGGACGCGACGACCTCTTCCCCGTCCGGGCGCACGAACTACGACATGTACAAGGGCATCCGCTACTGTTACATTATGATCGACAATATCGACGCAGTCCCGGGCATCTCGCCGTCCGTGGCCGACGAGTTCAAGGGCGAAGCCTATTTTCTGATCGCCTATTACCACTGGGTGCTGCTGACTCACTACGGCCCGGTCATCCTCGTCAGGGGGCAGCTGGACATGGGGCTTCCCGAGGAGCAGGTCTATGTGGCCCGCAGTCCGTTCGACGAATGCGTGACGTTCATCGCCGAGACCTACGACCGCGCGGCCGATTTGCTGCACGGGTATCCGACGCGTCCCGATGCCGACCTGGGGCGCGCCACCTCGGTGGCGGCCAAGGCGATGAAGGCCCGGCTGCTGCTCTATGCCGCCAGTCCGCTCTGCAACGGCAACACGGAGTTCTACGCGCGTTTCCGCAACAACGACGGCACGCCGCTGATGAGCCAGACCTACAATCCCGAAAAGTGGAAGTGGGCGCTCGACGCCTGCCAGGAAGCGATCACGCTGGCCGAGGACAACGGGCACAGGCTCTACGAAAGCCCGAACGCGACTGCGGCTGCAACCGCTGCCGAGCGCGGCGAGATCAACTACCACGACTGCTTCGTCGAACCGCTCTGGAACACGGCCGAGTACCTTTGGGCGATGGGCGACCAGACCGGCATCGAGCACTTGCAGCGTTACGGAGGCGCGCGCCTGAAGCTGCCGTACAGTACCGACGGCTTCTGCATCAACATCGTTCCGACGTTCGAGTGCGTGGAGATGTACTACACGCACAACGGTCTGCCGTGGGACCGAGACCCCGAGACCATGCATATCGACCCCTATGCCTATAATGCCGAAAAGGAGACTGCCAACCTCCATGTCTACAAGGAGCCGCGCTTCTATGCGTCGGTGGGCTACGACCGCGGCAAGTACGCCATCAACGGCGAGGAGTTCATTCTCAAATGCCGCGCCGGCGAGATGCAGGGCAGCGTGCTCGACGCCTCGAAGGAGTACCAGAGCTGTACGGGCTACATTCTCAAGAAGTGGATTCACCGCCAGTCGGCCTTCAACTACGACACCAAGTCGTGGACCTACCGCAAGTACGCCTATCCTTACATCCGCCTTGCGGAACTCTATTTGAGCTATGCCGAGGCCGATTTCGAATACAACGGGTCGTTGAGCGACGCGAGCCTCAATTACCTGAATCTGGTCCGCCGCCGCTCGGGGCTGCCCGATTTCAAGGATTCGTGGGCCTTGGCCGGGGGCATTCCCACCGGCGACGAACTGCGCAAGGTGCTGCACCGGGAGCGTTCGATCGAACTGCTGATGGAGGGCATGCGCTACCACGACCTGCGCCGTTGGAAAGAGGCGGGCGAAGCGATGTCCCGGCGTCCCAAGGCGTGGAACCTCGACGGCAGGACGGCGGCCGATTTCTACCGGGTCTCCACGATGAAGGAGAGCGGCGTCCGCACGTTCGAATCCCCCAAGACCTACTGGATGGCCATTCCGTTGAGCGAAATCAATATCAACTACAACCTCGTGCAGAATCCCGGTTACTAACCTTAATAATCCGATTGCGATGAAGAATCTTGCGATATGCCTCCTGCTTCTGCTGGGAGCCGTAGGGTGCGGCGACGATTACGTCGTCTACGAGACGGTGGACACTATGGTCTGCATCCCGAAGAACGATTTCCAGGTCCTCGAATACGATGCCGCTTCGGGCCAAGCGTGCGTTTACGATCTCTATCTTTACAAGGGCGGTTACAATGACGACGGAATCACCGTGAAACTGGTGGTCGACCCCTCCGTGCTCGATGTCTATAACGTGGAAAGCGGACTCGAACTGAAGGTGATGCCCGACAGGTATTTCGCCTTCGACCCCGAAGTGCGCTTGTCGGGGGACAGGGTCATGGACCGCGCCGAAATCCGCTTCGATGCCGCTTCGATGCTTGCCGACGGCATTGATTCCTCCTATGTGCTGCCGCTTTCCGTCAGGGCCGATGATCAGGGCAAGGTGCGTCCCGAAAAGAACAGCGTAATCATCCGGGTCGTGATGAAATAACCGTGATGCGGAGGAGGTCCGGCCTCCTCCGCATCCTCAATGCAAAAAAATATGTCAAAATTCTACATGCGGCTTCTGTCGGTGTGCCTCGCCGCCCTTGTCCTGGCGGCCTGCTCCTCCTCGGAGGGCGGCGGTGACGACGGCCCGACCGCCGGACAGATCCCCGATAAGGCCGGAATGACGGTGAAGGGAATCGTGAAGGACAGCGCCGGCAATGGCATTGCCGGGGTGGTGGTGAGCGACGGCCTGGAGGTGACGGCGACCGACGAACGGGGGATTTACTATCTGGCCTCCGACCTCGCGCGGCGCAATTTCGTCTTTGTCTCCGTGCCTGCCGACTGCGAGATTCCCGCCACGCAGGGCTGTCCGCGGTTCTACCGCAAAATCGACCGCAAACAGGCCGTCAACCGGGCCGATTTTACGCTGACACGACGCAAGACTCCGTCCGACCGCCATTCGCTGATCGTTATGGCCGACATTCAGCTGGCTGCCGATAACACGTCGGTGGATTCCTATCTCGGTCATGTCGTTCCCGATGTGCTGAAAACCGTGCAGGGGCTTCCGACGGAGGTTTACGGAGTCAGCCTGGGCGACCTGGTCTGGAACGATATGTCGCTTTTCCCGAAGTACCGTCAGGGGCTGGAGACGCTTGGCTTCACGACCTTCAGCCTGCCGGGCAACCACGATCACGATCCGGCCGAGTTGACCGATTCGCTCGCCTTGCAGAGCTACGAACGCTATTTCGGTCCGGCGAACTACTCGGTGAACATCGGGAAAATCCATTATCTGTTCCTCGACAACATCCTTTTCGACCATGCGCCGACCGCCGAAGAGGAGTATACGATCGGTCTTACGGACGAAATTTGCCGTTGGATCGAAGCCGATTTGCGCTACGTTCCGGCGGGCAGCACGCTCGTCGTCTCGTCCCATTGCCCGATTCTCTATCACACGAAGAACACCGCAGCGCGCAACCACCGCAATTTCCAGCGTTTCCTCGATGCGATAAGCCCCTATAAGGTCCATGCCTTCGGGGGGCACAAGCACTACCATGACATTTACCGTTACGACGACGGACGCAAGGTCATGCACTGCATCGCCCGCACGCCGGGCGACCTGTTCATCAACGGCGACGTCAACTGCGACGGCACGCCGCGCGGCTATGCCGTGGTCGAGGTCGATGGCGAACGGCTCTCGTGGTATTACAAGCCGGCGGGCGGGAAGCGCGATATGCAGATGCGCCTCTATGCACCCGGACGCACCAATTCGGCCTGTGTCTATGCCAATGTCTGGGGTTATGACACGGCCTGGAGCGCCGTGGAGTGGATTCCCGCTTCGGGCGGGCAGGCGGTGGCGATGGAGCGGACGCAGCGCACCGATCCCTATTACGAGGAGGTGCTGGCGACGGGTGTGCGCGGAGGGACGCCGACCAATACGTGGCATATGTTCCGGGTCGATCCGGGCAGCGAGCGGGGCGGCATGGTGCGGGTCACCGACAGTTTCGGGCATACCTACGAATCGTCCGTGTCCTGGTAAATACGACATTCGAACAAAACCTTAAATACAACTTCAACGATGAAGAGACTTTTTCTTTTTCTGACCGTCGCGGCAGCCGTTTGCTGTGCGGCGTGCAGCGACGATCCCGAGGTCGCCGAATCCAACCTTTCACTGCTCGAGGATAACGTGACGTTCGATATGTTCGGAGGGCGCAGCGTCCTTGAAATCACGGCCGATTCGCCGTGGACGGTCTCCTGCGACGACGATTGGTGCCGCACCAACGTCGCCGAAGGTTCGCACACGAAGAAGATCGTTCTGACGGTCGACCAGAGTTTCCTGCCCGAGGAGCGCACGACCGCGGTGCGTTTTTACGCCGCGGGCGAAGAGAAGCACACCGTGACCGTGACGCAGGAGAAGTTCGAGCCGATCCTCGTGCTGGCGGAGAACGGCGCCGATATAACCGTCTACGGCGCCGGGAGCGAACCGGCCCTGAACCTGCGTGCATCCGTGGCATGGAAAATCGAGGGCGCGACCGACTGGTGCGCCGTGTCGCAGTCCGAAGGGACGAAAAGTTCGGTCGTGAAACTGTTGCTGACCGACGACGGCGAGGGCGTGCGTCCGCGCAGCGCGACGCTGACCGTCTCCTCCGAGATGGAGGGCGTCGAACCGCAGCAGGTGACCGTCGTGCAGCGGTCGACCGGAGCGAATACGGTCGTGGTCCGGGCGGGTGAAACCCGTGCGTTTCCGGCGCGGCGCACCGACGGCGCGTATGTGAAGGGCGTTGCGGCGGACTGGGTCTGGACCACCGACGCAGAGTTGCTTTCGGGGCTTGACTACGACGCTTCCCGGAATGAAATCACCTGCACTGCGGCCAAGTCGAAGCAGGGCAGCGGGCTGGTCGCGCTGTTCGACGCCGGAGGCGCGGTTGTCTGGTCGTGGCTGGTCTGGGTCGTGGACAAGATGCCTTCGGACGTGACCGTCGGCGGTATCGCCTGGCAGGACCGCAATGTCGGGGCCGAATACCATTCGGCCGACCCGAAGGCCTGTGTGCAGGATTTCCGCTCCTACGGACTGTTCTATCAGTGGGGCCGCAAGGAGCCGTTCATCGGCGCGAAGATCCTCTCGAAGAACAAATATTACGAGGGGCATGCGGAGTATCCCGATGCTTTCGGCGCGATGACGCGCGAGGTGGTTTTCAACGCCTCCCGCACCGCCGGCTGGCAGGTCAGCGGCGAGGAGATGACAGCCGCAACGGCAAACGGCAATCCGACGACGTTCTATACCCGGTCGTCCGCAGCGATGTCCGAAGGCTGGACCGAGGGCGGCAAGGGGCTGAACGATCCCTGCCCGGTGGGATACCGGGTGCCGACGGCGGCCGAATGGCAGTCGCTGCTTGCCTACGTGGACGGCAACGCCGCCAAGAACCAGGACTCGGGCGACACGTACAGCCGCTGGTATGCGCTCAATTCGGGCGGAACCCTCATCGGCCCGTCGACGATGTTCCGCAAGGGCGATAACGGCCGCATCCACTATCCGGGGCGTTCGGCAGCCTATTGTTCGTCGACGCTCGCCGGCGGCAAGCCGCTCCCGATGTACGACTGGAAGGCGGGCGACGCCACGGGCGAGGGGACCTATTACGAACGGAAGATGACCACAGCCTACGGCATGCGCTGCGTGAAGGAGTGACGCCGCTGCGATCGCGGGGGCTTCGGGCGGGAGTGAGTTTATTCCGTTCCGAAGCCCTTTTTTTGCGGTATTTTCATTACCTTCGCATGTCTTTTCAAACTTTTACCGATGAAAAATAGCATCTTTACCGTATTGGCGGCCCTCGTGCTGTATCCCGCCGGGGCGCAGCCCGTCACCCCGCAGGACCGGCGGCGCGCCGCGGAACTGGTCGAACGCATGACGCTCGACGAAAAGATCGGCCAGCTGGTCCAGCAGCGCGGAGGCGGCGCCGTCACGGGACCCGACAAGACGGAACTTTCCGTCGAACGGCTGGTCCGCGAAGGGCGCTGCGGCAGCGTATTCAACATCAAGTCCTTCGAGGAGACCGAGCGGTTGCAGCGGATCGCCGTCGAGGAGAGCCGGCTGGGCATCCCGCTGTTGATCGGCGCCGATGTGATCCACGGTTTCCGGACGATCTTCCCGATCAACCTCGCCGTCGCCGCCTCGTGGGACCCTGCCGCCGCGGAGTCGCTGGCCCGCGTTTCGGCTCGCGAAGCCTCGGCCATGGGCATCCATTGGACCTTTTCGCCGATGTGCGACGTTTCGCGCGACCCCCGGTGGGGCCGTGTCTCCGAGGGCGCGGGCGAAGACCCCTATCTGGGCGCGCGTGTCGCCGAAGCGATGGTGCGGGGCTATCAGGGCGACTTGTCCGACCCCTCGTCGGTCCTTGCCTGCGTGAAGCATTTCGCCGCCTACGGCGCTCCGCAGGCCGGGCGCGAATACCATGCGGTCGATATGTCCGAGCGGGTTTTCCGCGACAGCTACCTGCCGCCTTACCGGGCGGCGCTCGATGCCGGGGCCGCGACGGTGATGACCTCGTTCAATGACCTCGACGGCGTTCCGGCCACGGCCAACCGCTGGCTGATGCGCGACCTGCTGCGCGACGAACTGGGCTTCGGCGGATTCGTGGTGACCGACTACGGCACGATCGGCGAACTGAAAGCTCACGGCGTGGCGGGCGACGATGCGCAGGCTGCCGAACTGGCCCTGCGCGCCGGGGTCAACATGGACATGATGAGCGCCGCCTACCTGTTTCATGCCGCCGAACTGGTGCGGGAGGGGCGTATCCCGGAGTCGCTGATCGACAGCCTTTGCTGCGAGGTGCTGGCCGTGAAGTTCCGCCTGGGGCTGTTCGACGATCCTTTCCGCTACCAGGCGAAGGAGCGCGAGAAGTGCTATTACGCCCTGGAACATCTCGATGCCGCGCGCCGCGTGGCCCGCAGTTCGATGGTGCTGCTGGAGAACCGCGGCGGCGTGCTGCCCCTGAAAAAGGGGAGCCGGATCGCGCTGGTGGGACCTTTCGCCGATTCCCGGTGGGACCTGATCGGCTCGTGGGTTCATTTCGCCGAGGCCGGCCGGACCTCGACCTTTCTCGACGGACTGCGGGCGCGTTTCGGAGCCGACCGTGTGACCTATGCCCGCGGATGCGACCCGCACAAGGCCCTCGAAGGCGGTATTTCGGAGGCGGTGGCCGCAGCCGCGAAGTCGGACGTGGTGCTGGTCGCGCTCGGATTGAAGGCGGGGGAGAGCGGCGAGGCGGCAAGCCTTGCGTCGCTTGCGCTGCCCGACGCGCAGCGTGACCTGCTGGAGAGCTTGAAGCAAACCGGGAAACCGATTGTCGTCCTGCTGGTTACGGGCCGTCCTATGGAGCTGGCCCGTGAAGCGGAACTTGCCGACGCCCTGCTGCTGACCTGGTATCCGGGCACGATGGCGGGCGAGGCGCTGGCCGATGTCGTGTCGGGCGATTACAACCCTTCGGGGCGTTTGCCGATGACCTTTCCCCGCACGGTGGGGCAGATTCCGATCCATTACGACATGAAGAGCACGGGACGTCCGGCCGACGAGTCGGGCAAGCCCAACAAATACACTTCGCGCTATCTCGACGTACCCAATTCGCCGCAGTATTGTTTCGGCTACGGGTTGAGCTACACGACGTTCGGTTATTCGGACCTGCGGGTGCTGACGCCCGAAACCGCCGTCGGCGGCGAGGTTCGCGTGTCGGTCCGCGTGACCAACACGGGCGGCCGCGACGGCGAGGAGGTCGTGCAGCTCTACGTGCGCGATCTGCTGTCCGGTGTGACGCGTCCGGTTCGTGAACTGAAAGGTTTCCGGAAGGTCATGCTTCGCGCCGGGGAGAGCCGCGAGGTGACCTTCACACTGACGCCCGACGACCTTTCGTTCTGGCGTCTCGACAAAAAGTGGGGCCAGGAGCCGGGCGACTACCATGTCTGGGTAGGGCACGACTCCGACTGCACGCTCGGCGGCAGTTTCCGGATCACCGAATGATTCGTCTCTCCGGCACGGCGGCCGACGCCGCGGGTGCGGGACAGCTGCAAGGGAGCAGCGGCTTCGGCCGCCGCTCCCTTTTCCGTGCCCGGCGGGACGGTCCGGATGTCCCGGAAAAACCCGTTCGGAGATGTTTCGGACAAAAGGTTCCGGGGAATGGCTGGGCTTTCGCAAATTTTTTCTACCTTTGGAGGTCAAAACAGTACGCAATGATGGATTTGAAGACGATACGTGCCGAACTGCGCAAGCTGACCGCGATTGTCGACGGCTGGGAGCCTTCCGGGGAGATTCCGGCCCTCGAACGCGACCTGGCGCTGGAAAAACTGCGGACGCTCTACGATGCGGTGCGCTTTACGGAGGTGGAATCCCTTCCGGAATTCCCGGTTGCGGAGACGGAGCCTGCGGCGGCTCCGGTGCCCATCGACCTCGGGGCGGTGCTTTCGCTCGACCCGACGGACGAAGCCGTGTTCGAACCCGGTCCCGATGCCGTTTCAGGACCCGCGTTCGATGCGGAGGCGGAACCCGCAGAGCCGTTTTCCGAACCCGATACGACGGTCGCGGCCGATTCTGCCGGGGCGTTTGCCGGGGGGAATCCCGATACGGAGACGCCCGGAATGGCGGAGCCTGCGGTGTCGGATTCCGAGCCGGAACTTGAGGGGGAATCCGGATTTGAGCCTGATCCCGAAGCGGCGTCCGAAGCCGCATTCGTCGCCGGAGAATCCGAACCGGCCGCCGAATCCGGGCCGGTCGCTGCGCCTGAATCCGAGGCTGCGGCTGAACCGTCTGCGAAGCCGGTCGCTGCGCCCGGACCTGCCGCTGCGGCTGAATCGGCCGTCGTTCCGGAACCCGCTCCTGCGCCAGCTCCGGAACCCGCTCCTGCGGAGAAACCCCAATACATCGCGCCCACGCTGTTCGGGCTGGAGGAGGAGACCGTCCGCCACCGTCACAAACAGCGCGTCATCATGTCGCTCTACGATACGCCCGCGCCCGCCGAAAAGCCCGCAAGGCCCGAAACGGCGGAAAGACCGGCGGAGCGTCCCGAACCCGCTGCCCGCCCCGAACCCGCTGTGACGCTCGAACCCGCTGCCCGTCCCGAACCCGCTGCGACGCCCGGACCGACTGTCCGTCCCGGGTTTGCCGCGACTCCCGAACCGGCGGCTGCGCCTGCGTCCGCAGGTCCCGGGCCGCAGTCCGGAACGTCCGTGCCGCAGTCCGCGGCGGAACCCGTCACCGTTTCGGAAGCGCCTGCCGCCGCCGAGCCGGAGGAGGCCGAATCCGGAGCGAAGGAGGTTGCGGTCCCTGTCGGGGCCGTGCTGGGCGAGGTGATCAACCACGACGTGCAGACGCTGGCCGATACGATCGCTCCGCGGCGCGACATGGCTTCGGAACTGCGCCGCGGCGAACCGGTCGCCGACCTTCGCAACGCCATCGGCATCAACGACAAGTTCCTGCTGATCCGCGATCTGTTCGGCGGCGACGGCGAAGCCTATGAAGAGGCGATCGCGACGCTCAACGCCTTCGACGATTTCGACGAGTGCATGATCCACATTGCCGAGAACTACGCCTGGAATCCCAATTCGGACGGCGCGAAGTTTATGATGGAACTGCTCGAACGCAAATTCGCCTGACACGATGGCCAAACTCTATATCGTACCTACGCCGATCGGGAATCTGGACGACATCACGCTGCGCGCGGTGAACGTCCTGCGCGAGGTGGATTTCATCCTCGCCGAGGACACGCGCACGACGTCGTTCCTGCTGAAGCACCTCGGCATCGAGCAGAAACTCCGTTCGCACCACAAGTTCAACGAGCACGCCACGGTCGAAATGGTCGCCGGGGCGATCGCCGCGGGACGCAATGCCGCCCTGGTGTCGGACGCCGGGACGCCCGGCATTTCGGACCCCGGGTTCCTGTTGGTGCGCACGTGCGTCGAGGCGGGGATCGAGGTCGAGACGCTGCCCGGCGCCACGGCGCTGATTCCGGCGCTGGTGCAGAGCGGGTTTCCGTGCGACCGTTTCTGCTTCGAGGGCTTCCTGCCCCAGAAGAAGGGGCGGATGAAGCAGTTGCAGGCGCTTGCCGGCGAGGAGCGCACGATGATTTTCTACGAATCACCCTACCGCGTGGTCCGGTGTCTCGAGCAGTTCGCCGAGGTTTTCGGTGAAGACCGCCGGGTTTCGGTGTCGCGCGAGATCACCAAGAAGTTCGAGCAGACCGTGCGCGGAACCGTCGCCGAGGTGCTCGGGCATTTCCGCACGACCGAACCCAAGGGCGAGTTCGTGATCGTCGTGGCCGGAAAACCCAAAGTCCGCCGCGTCCGGGAGGACGGGGAGGAGTAACTCAAATCGAAACGCAATTGATGGAAGAGAACCGTACAGACGATACACAAAAGGTAAAACGTTCGTTTTCGGCGTGGCTCGGGGAGTTGCGCGAATTTATGAAGGGCCGTTTCAGCCTCGACGAGGACAAGGCGCAGCGCGACGAGGTCGTGGCCTCCGTCTCGAAGGGCGTGGAGTTCCGCGGCGTCAACCTCTGGGTGCTGATCTTCGCCACGATGATCGCCTCGCTGGGCCTGAACGTCAATTCGGCCGCGGTGATCATCGGCGCGATGCTCATTTCGCCGATCATGGGCCCGATCATGGGTGTCGGCCTCGCGCTGGGCATCAACGATTTCGAACTGCTCAAGAAGTCGCTGCGCAACCTGGCGCTGATGTTCATCGTCGCCATCATCACCTCGACGGTCTATTTCTTCATCTCGCCGCTCTCGTCGAACAGCAGCGAGCTGCTGGCGCGCACCGTGCCTACGACCTACGACGTGCTGATCGCCCTGTTCGGCGGCCTGGCGGGCATCGTGGCGCAGACGCGGCAGGACCGCACGTCGACCGTCATTCCCGGCGTGGCCATCGCCACGGCCCTCATCCCGCCCCTCTGTACGGCGGGCTTCGGACTGGCCACGGGGCAGTTCCGCTTTTTCATCGGCGCCTTCTACCTCTTCTTCATCAATTCGGTGTTCATCGCGCTGGCGACCTATGCCATGGTGCGTTTTCTGCAATACGAGAAGAAGGTCTTCATCGACAAGGTCCGCGAGCGCACGGTCAAGCGGCTGATGATGGTCATCACGCTGGTGACCTTCATCCCGAGCGTCGTCATCGGGTTCCACATGGTCCGCGTCTCGTTGTTCGAGGCCGTGGCCGACAAATACGTGTCGCAGGTCTTCAACTTTCCGCATACCCGCGTGATCGAGTGCAACAAACACTACGCGCAGGGCAAGAACCCCTCGCAGATCGAGCTGCTGCTCGTGGGCGAGCCGCTGGGCGAGGAGGTGATCGAGAATGCCCGTACGCAGATGCGCAATTTCGGGCTGGAGGAGGCCGAACTGGTCGTCCGGCAGGCCAATACGGAGGACAAGGTCGACGTGGTTTCGCTTCAGAAGAGCTATCAGGAGCTGCTGGAGGAGAAGAACCGCCGGATCGGCGAGATGTCTTCGCAGCTGAAACGCTACCGGGTGACCAACGTCGAGGTGAACGACATCTCGCGCGAAGTGGGGGCCATGATGGACAACATCGGGGCCATTTCGCTGACCAAGGGCATCACCTTCGACGTCGAGGGCACGCCCGGCGATACGACGCTCGTGTGCGTGGTGACGCCCCGGGATTCCGCGCTTCCGGTCGACCGTGAAACGCTGATCCGCTGGTTGAGAATCCGCACCAAGGTCGAGAACGTCAAACTTTTCGTGGAACCCTAATCCGGGCGGCAGGCATGAAACGAACCGATCTGACCATTTTGCAGCGCTTCTGGCTGGAGACCCTTTGGCTGGGCGCACGCGTGTTCGCCGTGATGCCTTACTGGTTCAAGTACTACGTCGTCGAAAACCTGCTTTTCGTCCTGCTCTACTACTGCCTGCGCTACCGCATGAAGGTCGTCAAGACCAACCTGCGGAACTCGTTCCCCGAGAAGAGCGAACGCGAACTGGCCGTCATCCGGCGGCGGTTCTACCGCACGCTGTCCGAAATCTTCGTCGACACGATCAACATGGCCTACATGAACGAGGAGAAGGGGCGGACGGTGCTTACGGTCAAAGACGTGGAGAAACACGTGGAAGCGGTGCACGGCCGCGACTGGATCGCCATGACGGCCCATTTCGGCTGCTGGGAGTACTGCTCCTACTGGGGGCTTTACGAGCGGTCGCAGATGCTGGTCGCCGTCTACCATCCGCTGCGCAGCAAGGTGATGGAGGAACTCTACCGGCGGCTGCGCAATTACGAAAATTCGATGACCGTCTCGATGAAGGAGAGCCTGCGTTTCTACCTGCGCAACCGGACCGGAGGCATCGCCGGCAAGAACCTCGTGATGGGGCTTATCGCCGACCAGAATCCCCCGCGGCGGCCCGACAGCCGTTGGTTCCGCTTCCTCAATCAGGATACGATCTTCTTCGACGGTGGCGAGAAACTGGCCCTGCGCTGCAACCTCCCGGTCTACTTCGTGAAGATGAGCCGCCTGCGGCGGGGACGCTACGAAATGTCCTTCGAACTGATTTATGACGGCAAAGAGGAGGTCGCCGAATACGAAATCACGCAGCGTTACGTTCGTAAGTTGGAGCGGATGATCTGCGAGTGTCCCGAACTGTGGATGTGGTCGCATCGCCGCTGGAAGCACAAACGAACTCATGCCGGTCGCTAAAATTATCATACTCAACTGGAACGGTGCGGACCACCTGCGTCGTTTCCTGCCGTCGGTCGTGGCCGCGGCTCCCGCCGGCGTCGAGGTCATCGTCGCCGACAACGGTTCGACGGACGACTCTCTTGCGGCGCTCGCCGCCGGGTTTCCGTCGGTCACGGTCCTGCGCATGGACCGCAACTACGGCTTTGCCGGAGGCTACAACCGCGCATTGGAGTATATCGAGGCCGATTATTACCTGCTGCTGAACTCCGATGTCGAGACCCCCGAGGGGTGGCTTGCGCCGATTCTCGACTGTCTGGACCGGAATCCCGACGTGGCGGTCGCCGCGCCGAAGCTGATCTCCTGCGCCGACCGCACGGAGTTCGAGTATGCGGGGGCTGCGGGCGGTTTCATCGACTACCTGGGCTATCCCTTCTGCCGGGGGCGCATCCTGCGCTGCGTGGAGAAGGACCGGGGCCAGTACGACGACGAGCGCGACGTGTTCTGGGTGAGCGGCGCGGCTTTCTGCTGCCGGGCCGACGTGTTCCGTGCGCTGGGCGGCTTCGACGGCGATTTCTTCGCCCACATGGAGGAGATCGACCTCTGCTGGCGGATGCAGCTGGCGGGTTACCGGGTGCGGATCGTGCCCCGGAGCAGGGTCTACCACCTGGGCGGCGGCACGCTCCAGACCGATTCTCCGGCCAAGGTCTTCTACAATCACCGGAACAATCTCGCCATGCTTTACAAGTGCGCCTCGCCCGCACAGCGGCTTTGCGTGGCCGTTGCGCGCCCGGCGCTCGACCTGCTCGCCGCGCTGTCCTACCTCATGCAGGGCCGCCGGGACAACTTCCGCGCCGTGTTCCGCGCCTGGGGCGACTTCATCCGCTGGCACGGGGCGCTGGCCCGCAAACGGCGTGAGATCCGCGCGAACCGCAAGGGCTCCGCCGCGGAAAACATCTACCGCGGCTCGGTGGTGCTGCGCTATCTTTTCGGCCGGCGGACCTTCGGCGGCATGATGCGCTGACGCGGAGCCGATGTCGTCGTTTTCGCAACGGGACTTGTGCGATCTTCGTTTTTTGCGTATCTTTCTGAAAAATACCCTCGCTTATGATACGTGCGGCTCTTCTGTTGTCGGCAGTCGTGTGTTTTTTGCAGCCTTTTCGCGCGTCGGCGACAGGGCAGGCTGCCGAACGGCTTGTCGTCGGGCGCGATACGATGCAGTTGTTCGCACTGCCGCTGGCGACGGCGGATTCCGCCGTGCTCGCCCGGCTCGAAAAACGGCTGGACGAACTCGATGCCTCCGGCTCTACGGCTTGCAGGCGTCGCTGTATCGGTGTCTGGCGGCTGGACGACGAGGGCATCTTGTGGCTTGAGTGCGTGAACACCGAGGACGGCGACGTCGTATTTTCCGGAGCGGAGCTGGTTCCCGAATTTGCAGCGGGATCACGCGCCCGGGCCGGCTGGTTCAGCGGAGAGATCCGCTATGGCACGGGGAATCTGGTGTATTACCAACACGATGGATTTATGCGGAATCTCGAACGCGAATGGGTGGCTGCGGTGTCCGAGGGGCGCGTGAGTGAGACGAAAGCCTACCGGAACCGGCTGTATGAAAGAGGTGCGGATGCGACGGACAATGCACAGCGTGTGGCCGCGGCGTTCGACAGCCTTCATGTCGGAAAGTCGCCCGATCTGCTGTCGCTGTATGTGGTCTTTGCAGCCGATTCCACAGGGCGGGTGGTTCGGATCGACCGGGCGCGACTGTTGTCGGAAAAGGGAAGTCCTGTTGTCAGCGATCCGGCTGACCCGCTGTTGCAGGCAGCTCTGCGGGCGTTTCGCTCGGTGTCGCGCTGGGATGCCTGGTGGGTCGGAGAGACCTGGAAGGAACAGGCGTATTTTATTCCGCTGCGCAGGGCCGGGAGGGTTTGGAAACCGCGAAGAGGATAACGATGCTTATTGCTCCGGCTTGCAGGGGAGCGTGAACCAGAAGGTCGAGCCTTTGCCCGGTCGGGATTCGACGCCGATGCGGCCGCCCATCGTTTCGACGATCGACTTCGAGATCGCCAGTCCGATGCCGATGCCCTGCCTGAACGATCCCGCCTTGACGAAACGTTGGAAAAGCTGTCCCCGGTGTTCTTCGGGGATGCCGGCTCCCGTGTCGGCGACGTAGACGTAGAGTTCCCCGCCGCGGATTTCGAACCCGAAATCGACGGAACCTTCGGAGGTGAATTTCACGGCGTTGCTCAAAAGGTTGGCGATCACCTGAATCAGCCGTTTGCGGTCCGTGCGGATGTAGCGGACGGGATATTTTCTGTGGAAGGTGATCCGCACCGGGCTGTTCTCCGGCTGCCGCATGCGGAAACCGCCTTCCAGCTCTTCCATGACGGCATTGAGTTCCACGTCGCTATATTCGTAGCCGAGGGTTCCGGCTTCGATCTTCGAGAGATCGAGGATGTCGCTGAGTTGCTGCATCAGTACCTCGCCGTTGGAGCGGATGATGCGCATGTACTCCTGTTTCTCGGTCGGGGCGGGGTCGTCCATGAGCAGTTCCGAGAATCCGATGATGGCGTTCAGCGGCGTGCGCAGTTCGTGGCTCATGTTGGCCAGGAAGCGTGATTTCATGCGGTCGGACTCTTCGGCGCGAACGCGGGCTTTCTCCAGTTCGCGCTGGGTGCGTTTCTGGGCCGAGATGTCGCTTACGGTCAGCACCACCCGGGGTTGTCCTGCGACGGTGAGGAAATTGCCCGCCACGCTTACGTCGCAGTCGACGGTCTCCGTGTGGTCGTCGGAGGTGTAGAGCACCATCGGGACCTCCAGTCCCGAGAAGCCTTTCTTCGTCCGGAACACCCCGGTGATGGCCGCGCGGACGGGACAGTCGGCGCACAATTCGTGCGTGCCGCAGACGCCGGCGTCCTCGCCGTTCCTGCAGCGCAGCAGGTTGCCCACCTTGGGCGGCACGGCTTGCGGTGCGGTTCCCGTCGCGGAGCGATAGTTGGTTTGCAGAACGTTGAAATCGGGGTCGATCAGCAGCAGGTAGGCGGCTACGTTGCGGAATATGCAGTCGTTGATCCGGTCGCTTGTTCGGATGTACCGGCGCTGGTAGCAGATACGGACGGCCAGGAGGACGCAAAACGCCGCCAGCACCCCTGTTCCTATTACGTATAACAACTGCATCCGATTATTCGGTTTTCGTTTCCGATCCCAAAGGTAGGTAAAATCCGGTGAAATAGGAGGGTAAATGATAAAAAAGACATCCGGAATCGTCCGGATGTCTTTTTTTGTCGGTGGGGGATCTTTCTATTTGTTGATCTTGGCCCACGAGTCCTTGAGCGTTACCGTGCGGTTGAACACCAGATGACCGGGGGTCGAGTCGGTGTCGGGGCAGAAGTAGCCCACGCGCTCGAACTGTACGGCCTGGCCTACGGGGATGTCGCGCAGCGACGGCTCGAGGTAGCCTGTGATTTTGACCATTGATTCGGGATTGAGGTTGTCCTCCCAGGTCTGCCCTTCGTCCACGTCGTCGGGGTCCTCCTTCGTGAAGAGCGGGTTGAACAGCCGGATTTCGGCCTCCACGGCATCCGCGGCCGACACCCAGTGGATGACGCCTTTCACGCGGCGGCCGTCGCTCGACGAACCTCCGCCCGACATCGGGTCGTAGGTGCAGCGCAGTTCGGTGATGTTGCCCCCCTCGTCCTTGACGACCTCCTCGCACTTGATGAGGTACGAATAGCGCAGGCGCACCTCGCCGCCCGGCGAGAGGCGGAAGAACTTCTTGGGCGGATTCTCCATGAAGTCGTCGCGCTCGATCCAGATCACCTTCGAGAAGGGAACCTGCCGCGTGCCGGCGGCTTCGTCCTCGGGGTTGTTGATCGCCGTGAACAGCTCGGTTTTGTCGTCCTCGTAGTTCGTGATGACCACCTTCAGCGGATTCAGCACGGCCATGCGGCGCTGGGCGACCCGGTTCAGGTCTTCGCGCACGCAGTATTCCAGCTTCCCGAGGTCGATCACGTTGTCGCGCTTGGCGACGCCCACCATCTCGGCGAAGTTGCGCACCGAGGCGGGCGTGTAGCCCTTGCGGCGCAGGGCGCAGATCGTCGGCATGCGGGGATCGTCCCAGCCCATCACGGCGCCCTCCTGCACGAGCTTCAACAGCTTGCGCTTCGACATCATCGTATAGGTGAGGTTCAGGCGCGCGAACTCGTACTGGTGCGAGGGGAAAATGTCGAGCGCCTGGATGAACCAGTCGTACAGCGGACGGTGCACGTCGAATTCCAGGGTGCAGATCGAGTGGGTGATCCGCTCGATCGAGTCGCTCTGGCCGTGGGCGTAGTCGTACATCGGGTAGATGCACCATTTGTCGCCCGTGCGGTGATGCTCGGCGTGGATGATGCGGTACATGATCGGGTCGCGGAACAGCATGTTCGGATGGGCCATGTCGATCTTGGCGCGCAGCACCTTGGCTCCGTCGGGGAACTCGCCGTTCTTCATTCTCGTGAACAAATCGAGGTTTTCCTCCACCGAACGGTCGCGCCACGGCGAGGGCGTTCCCGGCACGGACACCGTGCCGCGGTTTTCGCGGATCTCGTCCTGCGTCTGGTCGTCGACGTAGGCCAGCCCCTTCTTGATCAGTTCGACGGCCCATTCGTAGAGCTGGTCGAAATAGTCCGACGCATAACGCTCCAGCTCCCACTGGAAGCCGAGCCACTGGATGTCGCGCTTGATCGAGTCGACATACTCCACGTCCTCCTTGACGGGGTTCGTGTCGTCGAAGCGCAGGTTGCACTTGCCGCCGTATTTCTTCGCCAGTCCGAAGTTGATGCAGATGCTCTTGGCGTGGCCGATATGCAGGTAACCGTTCGGTTCGGGCGGGAAACGGGTCTGTATGCGCGTTTCGCCCCCGGCGATCGACTCTTCGATGATCTCTTCGAGGAAGTTCAGCGACTTCTCCCGTGTTTCGTTTGTTTCGCTTGCCATATTATTTTTTATGATTCTTGCTGTTGTAAACGGTTTTGAGCAGTTTCACCCCCACGACCAGCATTTGCTGGGTTCCCAGGGCCGTGCCGTCGTGGTGGGCGGCGAACTCCGCGCGGACCGAGACCGTGTCGTCGAAGAACGAGCGGCGGTAGGAGAGCGCCGTGCGGCTGTACACCTTCTGGTCGGTGCGGAAGAAACTCTCGGCGGGGTACAACTCGCGGCCGTAAGGGAGCGGTGTGCCGTCTTCGAGTTCATGTCCGTAGAAGAAGGGGTGGATGTTGTCCCCGACATAGAGGCGTTCGTCGAGCGACAGTCCCCAGCGGCTGATCCGGAAGGCGAACTCGCCCATGCAGGGCTTTTCCCACGAGTGGCCGAAACTGCGGTCGCGCTGGGCCGTGAGCAAAGCTCCCAGTTTGATGTCGAAATCGAAGAAGGCGTTGAACCGCACGCCGACGCAGGGGGTGAGCAGTTGCAGGTCGACGACGTTTTCGATCGGCGCGCCCTGCTGTCCCGCATAGTGGAACATCGAGTAGTTGAACCCATAGTAGAACGTGTCGAGGTAGTGGCGTCCGGCGAGCAGGATGCGGAACTTTTCGCGCGAGAGGGTGGAATACATGCCCTCCCAGTCGCAGACGAACTCGACATAGGAGTCCCTTTTGCCGTTGTACTGCGCCAGCACGCCGTTCATGCGGTTGTGGAAGAAGCGTTCCGACTCGGAGAAGAATGCCGTCGAATAGTCGTCGTCGTGCATCATGTCGCGCGTGAAGATACCGGCTGCGGCCGTCACCTTGGGCGTCTGGAACTGGTAGTAGAAGACGGGTTTGATCTCCGAAAGATAGGCCGATTCCTGGGTTCCGAAATTCTTGATCATGTCCGCGGCGATGACCAGCGTGTTTTTCTCGTCCCACCGGATGCCGACACGGGGCGTCAGCCGGGCCGCGAAGTCCGTGCCCGATTCGATGTCCAGTCCCGGCACGGCGAACTCGTTGCTGCCGAATTCCTTGTTGTCGAAATACATTTTGAAATCGGTTCCCAGCAGAATCTCCTGTGCGTGTCCTGCGGCGACGCATCCGGAAAGGGCGAGCAAGAGTAAAAGTTTTTTCATAGGTGTCAACGGAATATAGCTGACAAAAGTAAGGAAAAGATTTTAATTTTATTTACTTTTGCCCCCGAAATCAATCGTTCCGAACCCATTATGCGCAAAATCACCAACGAAGAACTCGGCAGGCCTTCGGCCGAGGAGTTCGCCGCGATGGAAAAGATGCCTGTCACGGTGGTGCTGGACAACGTTCGTTCGGCCCAGAACGTCGGGGCCTTTTTCCGCACGGGCGATGCTTTCGCCGTGGAGCGGATCGTCCTGTGCGGCATCACCGCCACTCCGCCCAGCCGTGACATTCACAAAACGGCTCTAGGGGCCGAGATGACCGTGCCCTGGAGTTATTGCGCTTCGACCGTCGGGTGCATTGCGCAGCTGCGTGCCGAAGGATATGCGGTCTACGCCGTGGAGCAGGTCGAGGGGGCCGTGATGCTCGATGAGTTTCGCGCCGTGCCGGGGGTGAAGTATGCGCTCGTCTTCGGCAACGAGGTCGACGGCGTGGGGGAGGAGGCCGTCGACCGGTGCGACGGGGCCGTCGAAATCCCGCAGGCCGGGACCAAGCATTCGGTCAACGTCTCGGTGTCGGGCGGCGTCGTTTTATGGAGTTTCTTTTGCCAAATCCGTCCGAAGCGTTAACTTTGCCGCGTTGTAAAACTTAAAATCTGAAAAAATGTCAGTAGAAAGCACCGTCCGCGCGGTAACGACTTACCGCCTGACGGAGATGAAACAGCGGGGCGAGAAGATCGCCATGCTCACCTCTTACGACTATTCGATGGCGAAGATCGTCGATGCCGCGGGTATCGACGTGATTCTCGTGGGCGACTCGGCCGCCAACGTGATGGCCGGTTACGAGACCACGGTTCCCATCACCCTCGATATGATGATCTACCACGCCCGTTCGGTCGTGCGTGCCGTGGAGCGGGCGCTGGTCGTCGTCGACCTGCCGTTCGGAACCTATCAGGGCAACTCGAAGGTGGCGCTCGATTCGGCCATCCGCATTATGAAGGAGACCGAGGCCGACGCCGTGAAGATGGAGGGCGGCGAGGAGATCCTCGAATCGGTCCAGCGCATTCTCTCGGCCGGCATTCCCGTCATGGGACACCTCGGCCTGACGCCCCAGTCGATCCACAAGTTCGGAACCTACGCCGTCCGCGCCAAGGAGGAGGCCGAGGCCGAAAAGCTGCTGCGCGACGCGCACCTGTTGAGCGAGGCGGGCTGTTTCGGCATCGTGCTCGAAAAGATTCCCGCGGCGCTGGCCGCGCGCGTGACCGCCGAGATTCCGACCCCGACGATCGGCATCGGCGCCGGCGCGGGCTGCGACGGCCAGGTGCTCGTGATCCACGACATGCTGGGTATCAACAAAGGGTTCTCGCCGCGCTTCCTGCGCCGCTACGCCGACCTGCACACGGTGATGACCGGTGCCGTGGAGCAGTATGTCAGGGATGTGAAGGAGTGCGATTTCCCCAACGAAAAGGAGCAGTATTAGTCCCTGATTCCTTATACACGCAAGCCCCGGCTGGAACATTTCAGCCGGGGCTTGCGTTGCAGAAGGCTAAAGAAGGCTATTTGATCGTCTTGTGCAGGGCCTCGTAGAAATCGGGTCCTTCGCCCGCGTATTTTCCGATGATGAGGCCGTCGGGACCGATGATCACCTTGGTGGGGTATCCGCTGACAGCATATTCGACGGAGATGTCTTCCGCTGCCGGAACGTCTTTCGGATTGTAGACGTTGATCCACGGCAGCCGGTGTTCTTCGACCGCGGCGAGCCATCTCTCCGGAGTGTCGTTGCAGTCGATGCCGACTATTTCCAGTTTGCTTTTATAACGGTCGTAGTATCTCTTCATCTTCGGGATTCCTTTGATGCACCATCCGCACCAGCTGCCCCAAAAGTCGAGCACGACATACTTTCCGCGAAGCGACGAGAGGGTGAAATTCTTATCGTCGGCGGTTTTCAGCGTGAAGTCCGGAGCGGGGCTGCCGGCGACGATCTTCGCTTCGGCCAGCCGGATCAGGCGGTATTTTCCGGCTTTGGCCAGCAGCGGTTCGAGCAATGGCCTAAATATCGAGTTGCGGGCCGCATCGGCGAGTCGTTCGTGGTATGTTAAAACGCTGTCGATGGGTATTTTCGTCAGGCAGTACCCTGCGAGCGGGTTGTCCGGATTGGCGTCGATGTAGTTCATTTCGCAAGCCCGGCGGCGGGCCATCACCTGCCGGAACCGCTCGTAGAGCGCTTCCTGTTCCGCGCGGCTTTTTCCGGCCATGGCATCCTGCAATCGCTGGCCTTCGATCCAGAAGGACCGCAATTCCTGATAATGGCGGCTGTGATCTTCGTTGAGACGTGTGCCCGAAAGCGTGCAGTTGAAAACCGTCGAGTCGATCCGGCCCCGGAGTACGGCGTGTTCGCCCTTGTCGAGGAATAATTTCATGTCCGAAGTGCTGGTCGAATGGCGTCTTCCCTGATCGAATTCCATGAGCTGCATGGGGATGATGATGAATTGTGTCGGCCGCTCGACGGGCGTGTCGTATGCAAATCGCCCGTTGGCGGCGACGATCGTGTCGTAGGAGATCCGTTGGTCGTCATCTCCCTTGAGGCCGGGCATATCTTCGATCGCGCAGTGCACGATGCAGAGTGAATCGTTGGTCAGGCTGTCGATATGCCCCGTGATCGTATGTCGGGGTGCGCAGCCGGCGACGGCGGCCGCAAGCAGGAGGAGCAGGTCTCTTTTCATTTCGGGATGGTGGGTCGATTTTGCATTCAAAGATAACACAAAAAGTCTTACGCCGAACCTATTGATAGAATGTTGATAAAAAAATCGGCGGATAGGTCCGGAAATTAGGCCGTTTCGAAAAAAATCACTACATTTGCGAGCAACAAAAATCCACGTTCATTATGTCTTTTATCAATGAAAGGGTTCAGCCCGAAGGACTTACCTTCGACGATGTGCTGCTTATACCCGCCTATTCGGAAGTGTTGCCGCGAGAGGTCAATGTCCAGACCCGTTTCTCGCGAAATATCTCTCTCAACATCCCCATTGTGTCCGCCGCCATGGACACGGTAACTGAAGCGCCGCTGGCCATCGCCCTGGCGCGGGAAGGAGGAATCGGCGTGATCCACAAGAACATGACCATCGCCGAGCAGGCCGCGCAGGTCCGCAAGGTGAAGCGCGCCGAGAACGGCATGATCTACGATCCGGTGACCATTTCCAAGGACCACACCGTCGGCGACGCGCTGAACCTGATGAAAGAGAACAAGATCGGAGGCATTCCGGTCGTGGATGCGGACAGGATGCTTATCGGCATCGTCACCAACCGCGACCTGCGTTTCCAGCGCGACATGTCGCGCCGCATCGAGGAGGTGATGACGCCCGGCGACCGCCTCGTGACGACGCACAATCCCGAACTCTCCCACGCCCAGGAAATACTGCTCAACAGCAAGATCGAAAAGCTCCCCGTGGTGGACGACGCAGGCCGTCTGGTGGGGCTGATCACTTATAAGGACATCACCAAGGTGCAGGATCACCCCAATGCCTGCAAGGACGCGAAGGGCCGCCTGCGCGTGGCGGCCGGCGTCGGCGTTACGCCCGACGCGATGGACCGCGTGAAGGCGCTGGTCGCCGAGGACGTCGACGCCGTGGTGCTCGACTCGGCGCACGGCCATTCGGCCAACATCGTTTCGATGCTCAAGCGGATCAAGGAGGTTTATCCGTCGCTCGACGTGGTGGTGGGCAACATCGCCACGGGCGGGGCCGCGCGCTACCTGATCGAGAACGGCGCCGACGGCGTGAAGGTCGGCATCGGTCCCGGTTCGATCTGCACGACGCGCATCATCGCGGGTGTGGGCGTTCCCCAGCTGACGGCCATCTACGACGTGGCCTGCGTGGCCCGCGAGAGCGGCGTTCCGGTGATCGCCGACGGCGGACTGCGTTATTCGGGCGATCTGGTCAAGGCGCTGGCTGCGGGCGGCGACTGCGTGATGATCGGTTCGATGTTCGCCGGCACGGAGGAGGCTCCGGGCGAGACGATCATCTTCAACGGCCGCAAGTTCAAGAGCTACCGCGGCATGGGCTCGATCGACGCCATGAAGGCCGGGTCGGCCGACCGCTATTTCCAGAAGGGCTGCGAAGGCAACATCAGCAAGCTCGTTCCCGAAGGCATCGCCGCGCGCGTGCCGTTCAAGGGCTCCCTTTCCGAGACGGTTTACCAGCTCATCGGCGGCGTCCGTTCGGGCATGGGCTACTGCGGCGCGAAGGACATCGAGACGCTCAAGCAGGCCCGGTTCATCCGCATCACGGCTTCGGGCATGCAGGAGAGCCATCCGCACGACGTAGCCATCACGAGCGAGGCGCCCAACTATTCGAGCGAACGGTAGATGGGACTCCCGGTTTCGAAATACGACTGGTGGATTCTGGCGGCGGCGTTCGCACTGTTCGCCGCATGGCTGATCACCCGCCTTCCGGTGCTGCGTACGCTGGTCCTTGCGGCGGCGTTGGGTTATCTTCTCCGGCGCGTGTGGGTGGGCTATCGAAATTTTGGAAAGTAATTGAACGACTGATATGGAAAAAATCCTGATTCTCGACTTCGGATCGCAGTACACGCAGCTGATCGCACGCCGTGTCCGCGAACTGAACGTCTATTGCGAAATCCACCCCTTCAACAAAATTCCGGCGATAGACGCGTCGGTGCGGGGCGTGATTCTTTCGGGCAGTCCCTTCTCCGTGCGGGACGCACAGGCCCCGACTCCCGACCTTTCGGCCATCAAGGGCAAACTGCCGCTGCTGGGCGTCTGCTACGGCGCGCAGTTCCTCGCCTCGGCTTTCGGCGGCGAGGTGCAGCCCGCGCCCAGCCGCGAATACGGCCGTGCGATGCTCACCGTGGGCGACGCCTCGGATGCGCTGATGCGCGGCCTTCCGGCCCGCACGCAGGTGTGGATGTCGCACGGCGACACCATTACGCGCGTGCCCGACAACTATGAACTGATCGCCAGCACCGAGGACGTGCGCGTCGCCGCCTTCCACGTCGGGGGCGAGCAGACGTGGGGCATCCAGTTCCACCCCGAAGTGTACCATTCGACCGACGGCACGCAGCTGCTCAAAAACTTCGTCGTGGACATCTGCGGCTGCGGGCAGTCGTGGACCTCGGAGGGTTTTGTGGAGGCTACCGTGCGCGAACTGCGCGAGAAGCTGGGCGACGACAAGGTCGTGCTGGCGCTTTCGGGCGGCGTGGATTCGTCGGTGGCGGCCGTGCTGCTGCACAAGGCCATCGGCAAGAACCTCTACTGCGTCTTCGTCGACTCGGGCCTGCTGCGCAAGAACGAGTTCGGGGAGGTGCTGGAGTCCTATAAGCACATGGGGCTGAACGTCAAGGGCGTGAATGCCTCGGCCAAGTTCCTGGGCGATCTGGCGGGCGTTACGGACCCCGAGCGGAAGCGCAAGATCATCGGCCGCGACTTCGTGGAGGTTTTCAACGAGGAGGCCATTCAGATCAAGGACGTCAAGTGGCTGGCGCAGGGTACGATCTATCCGGATGTGATCGAGTCGTGTTCGGTCAACGGCCCTTCGGCCACGATCAAGTCGCACCACAACGTCGGCGGGCTTCCCGAGAAGATGAACCTGAAGATCGTCGAGCCGCTGCGCCTGCTGTTCAAGGACGAGGTGCGCCGCGTGGGCCGTTCGATGGGCATTTCCGAACAGCTGATCGGCCGCCATCCCTTCCCGGGACCGGGCCTTGCGATCCGCATTCTGGGCGACATCACGCCCGAGAAGGTCGAAATCCTCCAGAACGTCGACAAAATCTATATCGACTCGCTGCGCGCCGCCGGGCTGTACGACCAGGTGTGGCAGGCGGGGGCTGTCCTGCTTCCGGTGAAGAGCGTCGGCGTGATGGGCGACGAGCGCACCTACGAGAGCTGCGTGGCCCTGCGCGCCGTGACCTCCACGGACGGCATGACGGCCGACTGGGTGCACCTGCCCTACGAGTTCCTGGCCAACGTGTCGAACGACATCATCAACAAGGTCAAGGGGGTCAACCGCGTAGTCTACGACATCTCCTCCAAACCGCCCGCAACCATCGAGTGGGAGTAGGGGGATTCCCGTTATGAAAAAGGACCGCATCCGCGGGAAATTCACTGTTGTAAACGAGGTTTCGGTTTCCAGACCGTCGCCTCGTTTGCTTTTGTTTATATGCATCGTTCTGAACTGCAATCCGCAGCGGGCGTTTCGCCTATTCCGACCGTCGTCATGGAAATTCCGAAAGAGGTCTGCAACCTCAAGGACCGCCGCAGCGACCTGTACGAGGTGCGGGTGAAAAAATGAAGGACACGGTGACGGGCTTGAAAACGGGGAGCGCATGCGGGCCTTGATTGTCGGGGCCTGATGCGGCCGGGCATTATGCCGCAGTGTACGCGCATTTTTTGTTTAGGACGGGCTATGGAAAAGCCCTGGGGGCGATGCCCGATATGATTGTTTCGCTGTAAACAGCGTGCATGGCTTTTTGTGAATCTTCTTGCCGCATGGCTAAATAATGAGCCGGCGCAGACGGTAGACGTAATGGTCTACGGCATGCAGTCCGGCAGCGAAACCTTTTCTGTGCACCCTTGCAACGAGTCCGGCAACGCCCGAAATACCGTATGTGACGCAACACATTGATAAAAACGCAACACGCGAGCGCCCTTGGGCTCCGCGCTGGAACATGGATACGGACGTGCGTGCTTTTTCGCACTCCTGCAAGACACCGGTAAGACTTAAATCGGAATTATAGACGTATTCACATTGCCATTGGTCGGCAAGTAAATTCCCCCCCCCACGGGTTAGGAACGTTTCATTCGTGAATTTCCATGGAGCGTCCGGCCTGTTCCCCGACTCCTTGCAGAGCAGGCAGGCCATGAAAACCGTTAGCAGTATGAATACCGATTTACGCATTCCGACAAACTGAATCCATATACAAAATTAACGGTTCATACGGGACCGGCAAATTTTTCGGCGATTTATGCCGGAAACGGAGATGAATCCGTCCGAATGCAGCATATTGCCGTATGCTTCGATCGGATTCTGTTCGGGAATGGGCGAGAAGGCGAGAGACTGCATGTTGTAATTCAGCATGATGCGCAATGAAAGGCAAAAAAAGTAAACGAGGCGACGGCCTGGAAACCGAAACCTCGTTTACGATAGTCAATAGTGAACTCTCCGCGGATGCGGTCCTTTCTTGCCGCTGCGGGGTTATTTCACCGAGACGGGCAGCGTGGCGGCGATGTCGGCCGACGAGGTTCCCAGCGAAAGGGTGTATTCGCCCGGGTTGACCTTCCAGCCGCGCGACTGCGTGTCCCAGAACGCCAGCGCCTGCCGGTCGAGTTCGAACTCCACGACGGCGCTTTTGCCGGGGGCCAGGGTCACTTTCCGGAAGCCTTTCAGCTCCTTTTTCGGCCGGAGGACCGTCGGGGCGTTCTCCGTGACGTAGAGCTGCACGACCTCCGCGCCCTCGCGATCGCCCGTGTTGGTCAGCGTGACGCTCACTTTCAGCGGCTTGTCGGCGGGGAACGCCTTCGGGGCGCGGGGTTTCGAAAGCTCGAACGTGGTGTACGAAAGTCCGAATCCGAAGGGGTAGAGCGGTGCGATGCCCTTGGTCTCGTACCAGCGGTAGCCGACCAGCACCGACTCCTTGTAGTCGATGTCGTAGAGCTGGATCAGGCGTTCGTTGTAGGCGCGGGGCGCCTTGTTGTAGAACTCCGCGCCGGCGGGCATCGTGCCTTTGGCGGGGGAGTCGTTGAACTCCTTCTCGATGGTCATGGGCAGTTTGCCCGAGGGCGACAGTTTGCCCGAAAGAATGTCGGCCAGCGCCGTGAAGCCGCTCTGGCCCGGATACCAGCCGTAGATCACCGCTGCGGCTTTGTCGTTCCAGCCGCCCATGCGGATTCCCGAACCCGAGTTGACCAGCACGATGGTGTTGGGATTGGACTCGACGGCCGTGCGGATGAAGGCCTCCTCCTCCTTGGGCAGCGCGAAGGGGCGTTCGAACGACTCCACGTCGATCGTGCCCGTCGAGAGCAGCACCACGTCGGCGGCGGCCAGCTCCTCGCGGGAGGGTTTTTCGACGACGCGGACCGCATCGCCGTAGACCTCGCGGAGCGCCGCGGTCAGCGTCACGTTGTCGTAGCCCAGCACCTCGGCCGAGGACGACGTGCTGCCTCCCGTGCGGGGAATCTGCTCGGTGAAGCGTCCCGTCAGCAGGATTTTGCGGCCTTCGGCGAGGGGCAGGATGCCGTTGTTGCGCAGCAGTACGATGCCCTCGGCGGCCACGTCGTAGCCGGTCTGCTTGTGCGCCGGGAATTTCTCCAGCAGGGCGGGAACGTATTTCTCCCGGTCGTAAAGTCCGAAGGCGATGCTCGTGGCGATGTTGGGGCGGATCATTTTCTCAATGTCCTTTTCGGTGATGCGGCCCTCCTTGAGCAGCGCGCGCACCTCGCCGAAGAACTCCTTGCGGCCCGGCATCTCGACGTTCTGGCCGCTCTTGACCACCTTCTCCGTGTCGTTCACCGACGACCAGTCGCTCATCACGCAGCCCCGGAATCCCAGCTCGCCGCGCAGGATGCGCCGGATCAGGTCGGCGTTCTGCCCGGCCCACTCGCCGTTGAGGCGGTTGTAGGAGGTCATCACGTAACCCACGCCAGCGTCGATGCCGGCCTTGAACGGCGGCAGGTAGAGTTCGTGCAGCGCCCGTTCGTCGACGATCGAGTTCGAGCGGCGGCGGTAAAATTCCGTCTCGTTGCAGATGAAGTGTTTCAGACACGCCACGGTTCCCGTCGACTGCATGCCCTTCACATACTCGGCGACCATCGCCGAGGCGAGCAGCGGATCTTCGCCCATGTATTCGAAATTGCGTCCGTTCTGCGAGTTGCGGTAGATGTTCATGCCCGGACCCAGCAGGACTTCGATGCCTCCGGCGCGGCACTCTTCGCCTACGGCTTCGGCATAACGATAGGCCAGCGACGGGTTGAAGGTCGCTGCGAGGGAGATCGGGCACGGAAAGGCCGTCGAACGCTCCAGCTGGCGGACCATCGTCGGGTCGGACAGGTTGTCGCGCATGTGCACGCCCTGCGTGGCGTCGGAGAGATAGATGTAGGGCATGCCTTTCTCGGGCACGCCGTAGAAGAAGAACGAGGAGTAGCCGCGCATGAACGAGATCTTCTCGTCGAGGGTCAGCTGTGCGATCCGGGCGTCGGCCTGCCGGTAGGCCTCGTCCCACGCTACGACCTGCTGGGCGGCGGCCGGTGCGATCGCCGCGGCTGCCGTTGCGAAGGCGAGCAAAAGTTTTACGGAGGTTTTCATCGTTTTTTGAATTGGTTTGCGTTTCTGTCTTCTGCAAAGTTAGCGCATGAACGGCCCGCCGGAACGGCTCTTCGGAAAAATATAAATGATATGAACTGTCAGTTTTCTGAAAACCAGTTGATTGATGCTTCAGATGGCGTTGAATTATACAAATAAAACAGGCCTGATAATTTGCTTTTGCATGCTTTTTATCGTTATATTTGTGCAAATCCGTTGCCTGAAATGAAAAAACTGCCTCTCCTTTTCGCGGCCTTTCTCGTCGTCTCCGCATCCGGTCTGCGTGCCGGGGAACCTTCGGACATACATACGCTGCTTCGCCGCCTGGACGGTCTGCTCGACCGCCGCGAGGAGTTCCTGCTCCGTCACGAAGCGCGCCTCGACTCGCTCAAATCCCTGCTATGCGGCGACACCCTCGGGTTCGGGGCGCGTTATGCCGTCACGGCGGAGATCGCGGAGCGTTATTTCGCCTACCAGAGCGACTCGACGATCGCCTACCTGCGCCGGAATGTCGCGCTGGCCGAAAGGGCGGGGAATGCCGACCTGACGATCCGCGCCAAATCGGTCATGGCGATGTGTTACAGCATGAACGGCCGCTTCCTCGAAGCCGACCGGGTGCTGGCCGGGGCGACCGACACGCTGCATATGAGCCGTGCGACGCAGGCGGCCTATTATGCCGCGCAGCATCGCCAGAACCGCGAGTGCCGCAGCCAGAGCGAGCCGGGGGCGGAGCGCGACCGGTTTCGGGCCTGCGAGGAGTACTACGCCCGCCGTGCGCTGGAAACCACCGGCGACATTTCGAAACGTTTCTATTTCGCCTACCTCGTCGCCGTGGACGAAGGGGATTACGACCGTGCCGCCGCGGCCTGCGACAGTGCGTTGGCATGCGCTCCGCCCGCGTCGCACGACTATGCCCGGGCGGCGTTCTACCGTTCGGAGACCGAAAGGTTCCGGGGCGACGAAGCGGCTCGTTTCGAATGGCTCGTGCGCGCCGCCATGGCCGATGTGCAGGGGGCGGTCCGCGACTACGGCGCCTTGGGCGGCGTGGCCGAAGAGCTGCTGCGCCGGGGCGACGCCGCACGGGCGATGCGGTGTATCCGCGTTGCGATCAACGACACGCAGGCCTACAATTCGCCTATCCGTTCGTGGCGCGACATGGCGATTCTGCCCCAGATCGAGCAGGCGTACAGCGAGCGCAATGCCCGTCTGCGCGCGATGTACGTCGCGCTGATCCTTCTGGCCTTTCTTTTCGCCCTCTCGGCAATCGGAGGCGTGCTGTTCGTCCTGCGCCAGAACCGGCGGCTCAACGCCGTGCAGCAGACCCTGCGCGAGTCGAACGGAAAACTGGCCGAGCTGGCTGCGAGCCTGCGCGAAACCAATGCCGACCTGAGCCGGCAGAACATCCGCATCGCCGACGCCAACCGCATCAAGGAGGTTTATATCGGCGGGTTCCTGAAGACGATCTCCGAATATATCTACAAACTGGCCGACACCTACCGTCATGTCGGCCGGATGCTGCGCGACGGCCGTTCCGACGAGCTGCGCCGCGAGTACGCCGGAACCGATGTCCGGAGCGACGAACTGAAAGAGTTCTACCACAATTTCGACACCACCTTCCTGGGGCTTTTCCCCTCGTTCATCGGGGAGTTCAACCGTCTGCTCGCCGACGATGCGCGCATCGGGGTCCGTCGTCCGGGAAGCCTCACGACCGAACTGCGCATCTTCGCGCTGGTCCGGCTGGGCATCACCGACACGGCGACCATCGCCGCACTGCTGCACTGTTCGGTCAATACGGTGTACAGCTACCGTTCGCGCATGCGGTTGCGTTCGCTCGTTCCGGAGCGGGATTTCGAACAGCGGGTGCAGTCCATCGGTCTCGGGGACGATGCCGCGGAGCTTTCCGGGACCTGATCGGAACGGGGCCTCTTGTCGGCGAAACACGGAGTTTTTTCGCTCGGGGTGTACGCTCCGACGCGGAAATGCGTATATTTGCAGCACGCATATACCGATACGATGAAAGATTTTGCAGCCATAGATTTCGAAACGGCCAACGGCAAGCGCACGAGCGTCTGCTCGGTGGGCGTCGTCGTCGTGCGCGGCGGCGAGGTGGTCGATACGTTTTACCGCCTGATCCGTCCCCGTCCCAATTTTTACAGCCATTTCACGACGGCCATCCACGGTCTGCGCTATGAAGATACGGCTGATGCCCCCGATTTCGCGTCGGTGTGGCGCGAAATCGAACCCCGTATCGAGGGGCTGCCGCTCGTGGCCCACAACTCGCCCTTCGACGAAGGCTGCCTGCGGGCCGTCTTCGAACTGTACGGCATGCCCTGGCCCGGTTATACCTTCTACTGCACCTGTCGGGCCTCGCGCCGCACCTTCGGCAGCCGCCTGCCCAACCATCAGCTGCACACCGTCTCCGCCGCCTGCGGCTTCGAACTCGAAAACCACCACCACGCGCTGGCCGATGCCGAGGCGTGCGCGCAGATCGCCCTGAAAATCCTATAATATATAGGTGTCGCTCGAGAAGTCTGATTTTTACGATTTCACCCCTGCCGGAGAGCTTCCGGCAGGGGTGATTTTTTTCGGACGGATTTTTCGGACGGCCTTTTCTCTCCGTCAAAGCCCCAGCTCCAGCTGGAAGCGGATCTCCCAGCGGTTGTAATTGGGGTCTATGGACCTGCTCCGGGTGTTGTACGACATGTCGGCCTGCACTTTGAGGCTGTGGCCGATGATGTAGCGCGTGATGCCCAGCGTGGTCTGGTTCCAGTTGCGGTATCCGGCCAGCGGCTGCACTTCGCTGTCCGGGAACAGCGTCGAGTTGCGCAGGGCGATTTCCCATTTTTTGTTGAACAGGTAGCTGGTCTGCACGTTGAGACCCTGCCCGTTGTAGACGAAGGCTCCGGTTTCGGGGCTGAACAGCGGGTCGCTGCACGAACGGCCCATGAAATCGGTGTAGAAGGCGAAGCCCCGGTATTCGAGGATGAAATCGACGAAATAGGACCCCAGGTTGCGTGTGGCGTCGCCGGGCATCACGGCTCCCCGCTGACCCTTCAGCCGCGAGGCCTTGTGGTTGTAGGAGTAGGCTCCGGCGAGCAGAATCTTCACCCGCTCCTCGAATTCGTAGTTGCCCTCGATGACGTCGCCCTTCGACTTGAAGCGTCCCAGCGGATAGAGTTCCAGACGCCCCGTATAGGCCAGCCCTCCGGTCGGCGAACTGCCCCAGTTGCGGCCTTCGCCCAGCGTGACGGAGCCTTTTGCCGAGAGGTTGAAGCCCTCGCCGTGGCGCATGTTGTATTCGCCGAAGAACCCGAAGTCGCGGTCGAGGTTGAATTCGCTGTTGACGATGCTCCGGTCGACGAATTGCAGGGCGCTCGACGAGTTGATCCGCGCGCGGTTGGCCTTGATCTTGGTCTGCCCGAAGCCGATGTTCCAGGTGGCGTTGGGCACGTAGTAGACGATGGCGTCGCGCACGATGTTCATGTCGCCGCCGGGCAGCGGCTCTGTGTCGTAGGAGGTGAATCCCAGCTGGACCGAGTAGACCAGTTTGGGCGAATAGATGTAACCGTCGAAGCGCAGCCGCAGCCGTTTGACGCGGGCCTCGGTCTTGGTGAGCGTGAAGTCGTCGTCGAACGACAGCGCCAGAAGGTTCTGCATGCGGAAGCGCATCGTCAGTTCGAACCAGTCGTTTTTGGGCCGGAAGGTGATGCCCTTGCCGATTTCGATGTTGGGCATGTTGCGCAGCTGTGCCAGCAGTTCGCCGGTTGAATCGGCCGCGATGATTTCGGTGCGGAGGTTGCGTTTCTGCGCCGCAGGGACCTGCGGCCTCTCCTGTGCCGCGGCCAGCGACCAGCAGGCGGTCAGCAGGAGCAGGATCGGGAATTTTTTCATCGTATCTTTCTGTTAATTCTCTTTCGGTTGCATGTCGGACAAAAGTACAAAAAATATGCAGAGTCCGGGGAACCGCGATGCAAAGTTGGGGCGTAAATCTGAAACGAATTTGAAATACAGGGGCGGCAGAGGGCTTTCGGCGGGTAAAAAGATGCGGCGGAAGAGATAAAATCCGGAAAAATAGGATTTCTGGAATAAAATGTGTATCTTTGTTGCCAAACAATCGAGTTTTGTTTTGAATCTTTCTTTGTAAGTGTTTGATCCCGCAGTCCATCGCGGTTTCCCCCATTCTCAAAATCGACCTCATTAGCTTGCTCTTTTGTTGGGAGCGGTGCGCCTTGTGCGCTTCGGTATTTGCAAAAAAATAATTGATAAATGGCCAAACGAATTACATCGGGAAAGAGAGAAAGAGAGAAATTAAAGCAGACCAAACGTCAGGACAAGCAGAAGAAAAAGGAGGAGCGTCTGAGCGGCGGGAGCCGCAGTTTCGAGGACATGCTGGCGTATGTCGACGAAAACGGCGTCCTTCACACGACCCCGCAGGATGTGAAGCCCAAGGAGGAGATCGACGCCTCGCAGATCGAAATTTCGGTCCCGAGACAGTCGGAAATCGAGGAGGAGGAGCCGATGAGCGGCCGGGTGGAATATTTCACCGCATCCAAAGGCTACGGCTTCATCAAGGATGCCGCCAGTTCCGAGAAATACTTTTTTCACATCACCAACGCCCCGGCGGGCATTGCCGAAGGGGACCGGGTGACGTTCGAACTCGAACGCGGCACGCGGGGAATGAATGCAGTACGAATAGTTATCAGTAACAAATAACACTTTTTTAATTAACTTATCAAGAGAATGAACATTTATGTTTCGCATCTGAGCTGGGGCACGAGCAGTGAGGGCTTAGGAAATTTATTCATGCAGTTCGGCGAAGTAGCGTCGGCTAACGTTATTACCGACCGGGAGACGGGCCGTTCGCGCGGTTTCGGCTTCGTCGAGATGCCCAATGAGGAAGAGGGTCAGAAGGCCATCGACCAGCTCAACGGAACCAGCTTCGAGGGTCAGACGATCACGGTCAACGTGGCTCGTCCCCGCGAGGAGCGCTCTTCGGGCGGCTACGGCGGCAATCGCGGAGGCGGTTACGGCGGCAACCGTGGCGGAGGCTACGGCGGCAACGGCGGCGGTTACGGTCGCAACCGGTACTAATTCCGGATTTTATTTCAGAACGGATCTCCGGGAGAGCGTTTCTCCCCATACCATACGGAGCGGGGCGGTAAAAACCGCCCCGTTTTTTGTTTTTCCCTATTTTCCACACGCCCAGCGACATCGGGAAAAAGAGCGAAAAATTACCCGCGGGACCTCTGTTTTTCCCGAAAAAAGCGATAACTTGCCGCCATGAAGGAGACGGTGCTCGAAAAACTCAAGGTGCTGGCCGAGTCGGCCAAATACGACGTTTCGTGCGCTTCGAGCGGCGTGACGCGCAAGCATCGTGCGGGCGGGGTGGGCAGCGCCGCGGGGTGGGGCATCTGCCACTCCTTTACGGCCGACGGACGCTGCGTCTCGCTGCTGAAGATCATGCTCACCAACGTCTGCATCTACGACTGCGCCTACTGCATCAACCGCCGCAGCAACGACATTCCGCGCGCCGCCTTCACACCGGGCGAACTGGCCGAACTGACCATCGAGTTCTATCGCCGCAACTACATCGAGGGGCTTTTCCTCTCGTCGGGCGTCGTCCGCGATCCCGACTATACGATGGAGCGCATGGTCCGCGTGGCCCGCGACCTGCGCACGGTGCACCGTTTCAACGGGTACATCCATCTGAAGAGCATTCCCGGTGCCAGCCGCGAACTGGTGGCCGAGGCCGGACGCTACGCCGACCGCATGAGCGTCAACATCGAAATCCCGACCGAACGCAACCTGCAATTGCTGGCCCCCGACAAGAATTACGAAAGCATCTACCGCCCGATGAGCTACATCCAGCAGGGGGTGCTCCAGAGCGCCGAGGAGCGTACGCGCTTCCGCCATGCGCCCCGCTTCGCTCCTGCCGGGCAGAGCACGCAGATGATCGTCGGGGCCACGGACGAGAGCGACCGCGACATCCTGCTGCTCTCGTCGGCCCTCTACGGACGGCCCACGATGAAGCGGGTCTACTACTCGGGCTTCATTCCCGTCAATCCCTACGACAAGCGGCTTCCGGCGCTCGACAAGGCGCCGCTCGTGCGCGAGAACCGGCTCTACCAGGCCGACTGGCTGATGCGTTTCTACGGGTTCCGCGCCGAGGAGATCGCCGACGAGCAGACGCCTCGGCTGGATCTCGACATCGACCCCAAGCTGGCCTGGGCTTTGCGGAATCCCGCGTTTTTTCCTGTCGATGTCAACCGTGCGGACTACGAGGCTCTGCTGCGCGTGCCGGGCATCGGGGTCAAGTCGGCCCGGCTGATCGTCTCCTCGCGCCGCTACCGGACGCTGACGCAGCAGTCGCTGCGGCAGATCGGCGTGGTGATGAAGAAGGCGCAGTATTTCATCAGCTGCCGGGAACTTACTGCGGGGCAGGGCGTCAACGAACTGCGCCCCGAGCAGGTGCGCCGCCTGCTGACCGCTCCGCAGCGGCGGAAAACGGGTAATAACGAAGGCCAACTGACCCTTTTCTGACGCGATGCTGGTTTTCCGATACGACAAATCCTTCGACGGGCTGCTGTCGGCTCTGTTCGATGCCTACTCGATGCGGGCGTTTCCCGAGGCGCTGATCGGCCCCGGGGAACCCGAACCGTTTTTTACGGAGCGCGTCCACGACGTTGCGACCGACGAGGCGCATGCCGGCCGTGTGTGGCGGGGACTGGAACGGCGGCTGACCGCCCGCACCCGTTCGATGTTCGTCTATGCCTGGCACGGGGAGCAGCCGCAGGGCGACCTGCTGATGCTGCGCTGTCTGCGCCGTGTTTTCGACGAGGGCGGAGGCGTCGTGGCCGACCAGGCCGATCCCGACATGAAGTCCCTTTTCCAGTTGGCGCTCAAGGTCTCCCACGAGCGGGAACGTCTCAAACAGTTCGTCCGCCTCCAGAAAGCCGCCGACGGGACCTATTTCGCCGCCGTCACGCCCGAGCACGACGCCCTGCCGTTGGCGGTGGACTATTTCACCGACCGTTTCGCCGACCAGCGGTGGCTGATCTACGACAGGCGGCGCGATTGCGGCTACTATTACGACGGGCATACGGCGCGGTGCGTCACGCTGGAGGACGACCGGGGAATGATCGCCGACAAACTTGCCGACGAATGGCTCGCCGAGGACGAGCGGCAGTTTCAGCTGCTGTGGAAAAACTATTTCCGGGCGCTGGCGATCCCCCGGCGCATCAACGAACGCCAGCAGCGCCGTATGATGCCCCGTCGTTACTGGAAGCATCTGACTGAAATGGAGTGACCGGCCGGGACGGGGAGGCCGGTTTTCGGTCAGACATGCAGGTTGAACAGCTTGGCGATGCCCGTCACGACGATCTGGACGCCGACGCAGAAGGTGAAGAAGGCGACCATCTTGTTGATGACGATGCTGCCGCTGTTGCCGATTTTGCGGATGATCCGTTCGCCCTGCGACAGGAACAGATAAAGTATCAGGCACATCAGTACGATGACCAGCGCGATGATCGCGTAGAAGAGCAGGCCCCGCGCCCAGCCGTTCTTCATGCTGACCGACGCCATCAGCGTCAGGATGACCGAGACGCTGCCCGGGCCGATGCTGATGGGAAAGGTGATCGGGTAGAAGATCTGCGACTCGATGGCCGATTTGTGAATGGGGTTGACGTCCTTGCCCTGCGTCCGTCCCACCGAGGAGTCCGAATCGCCGAGCCATTGCAGGGCGGTGCGGCAGATCAGCAGTCCTCCGCCCAGTTGGATGACCGGGAGCGAAAGCCCGAAAAGCGACAGCACGAAATGCCCCACGGCCAGGCTGCCCAGCCCGACGAGCAGATAGTCGGTGACGATTCTGCGGATGATCGACCTGCGGTCCTCGTCGTTCAGCCCCGACAGCAGTCCGTTGACCAGGAATCCGGCTCCCACCGGGTTGGCCACCGGGAACAGCGCCATGAAGGCGGATATGAACGTGAACAGAAACCCTTCCTTTAACATCTTGAGGCTCGGAACTTTGTATTGCAGGCTTGAGTCTGGCAAGAACCGTTCCAAACCTTCCGTCCTCCGGGCGGAGCCATATCGTCCGGAGGCGGAAGCCGTTCGGTTTCCGGATCACGCGTAATCCCGGTCTCCAACGACGACAACAATCGCAGACCGGAAAAGTAAAACCCTGCAAGTCGTTGATCTTGCAGGGTTTTCTGTTTTATAGCCGCTTTGCGTGTCGGCTTTTGCGGAGAGGACGAGATTCGAACTCGTGGTACAGGTTGCCCCGTACGTCGGTTTAGCAAACCGGTGGTTTCAGCCACTCACCCACCTCTCCGGACACGCCTTCCGGCTGTTAACTCCGAAAGGGTGTGCAAATATAGAATCTTTTTAGGGAAATACAAAGAAATGCGGTCAAAATTTGTATTTTTGCGTAAATCCTCGACCCCGGTTTGAAACGCACCCGTTGCATATTACATATGGTGTGCTGCTTTTGTCGCGGTATCCGCCGCAGCGCAGCCTGCGCCGGAAAACCGCCTCGTGCGGCCGCTCGCCGAGGTGCTGCCCGAAGCTGCGCCGTGCGCTTTCCCGGGCGGACTGCCCCCGGCGGCTCTCCCAAGCTGTGCACGACCGGAACGAATCATCGAAAACTGGAATAGCCATGAAACGGATTCTCTTGCTTTTGCTGGCCCTCGGGGCCGTTTGCAGCCTGAATGCCAAAACCCGGAAATGCCTCTACCGTGTGACGGTCACGGGCAAGCGCGCCGAATGTCCGGTCGTGATCCGCGATGTGCCCGAGTGGGCGCAGAGCGCCGTCGTGTCGCTCGGCGGCGTTCACCGGATTCCCTCCCAGTTGGACCGGGAACTGGGCGAACTGGTCTTCGTCTCCGGCATTTCCGGCAGCCAGAATTTCCAGGTTCTCTACTCCTCGGACCCCGACAAGCGCGTTTTCAAAAAACGCGTACATGCCCAGATGTGGCTCAAGAACCCCGACAAGACCCTGCGAGCCGTCGGCTGCGCCTCCTCGGAGAAGAACGACATGTACCATAAACTGCACCACCACGGCCCGGCCTTCGAGTCGGAGTACGCCGCCTACCGCATCTATTTCGACAACAAGCAGACCGTCGACACCTACGGCAAGAAGCGTCCGCAGCTCGAGCTGGCCGAGACGATGTGGTATCCTTCGGACGAGCAGCTCTCCCGCGGCTACGGCCACGACAACCTGCGCGTCTTCGGGTCGGTGGGCGTGGGGACGCTCAAGGGCTGGGACGCCGAAAAGAGAAAGATGGTCCACATCACCGATTTCAAACGCCGCGAAGCGCGCATTCTGGCCGACGGACCCATCCGCACGGTGGTCGAAATGCGGGTCGAAGGGTGGCGCTACGGAGGGCGCGAGATCACGATGACCTCGCGCTACATTCTTTACGCCGGGCACGGCGACGTGCAGGTCGAAAACCGCATCGAGGGCGACTTCAGGGGACTGGTCTTCACGACTGGCGTGATGAAGATGGCCGAAAGCGAGGTCTGTAAGAACGATAACGTGATCGCCGCCTTCGGGCGCGACTTCCCCGAAAACGACACCGTGAAGTGGGAGCGCGAGAGCGTCGGGCTGGCCGTCGCCGTGCCGCAGAGGCAGATCGTCTCGCAGACCGACGACAAGACCAGCTACCTCTTCCAGCTCACGCCCGATGCCCGCGGACGGATCGACTACGCGTTCGAGATGATCTGGCGCAAGAGCGAATGGCTCAAGGACCGCAGCGATACCGAATGCGTCCTGGGACTGATGGAGTCGGTGGGTGCGGCCCGGACCCCGGTCGTCGTTTCGCGGATCAGACAGTTTTGAGAAAAAGTGCATCGTTTGCGTCAAAAAATCCCTGTCCGATAAGCGGGGGCAGTGTACTTTTGTATACCTGAAATTGCGAAAATTTTACGTATACGAATAAAACCACCTCTCTTATGAACTTCAGACAAGTGACGATTTGCGCAGCCGCGGCGCTCCTGGCAGCCGCCGCAGGATGCCGCGCACACGCCCCGGCCTGCAACCTTCCGTTCGAGATGCCGCAGGTCGCCCGGCCCGCGATTCCTTCGAATACGGTCAGCGTCGCCGATTTCGGCGGCTCGGGCGACGGCGACGCGGGAACCGGCTATGCGATGACCCTCTCGGTCACGGCGGGTGTGCTCTCGCCCAACATCACGGGCCTGCCGACCAGCTGGGCTGCCGGCGACAGTACGTGGACGGCGACCGACGATACCGGGGCCGCCAGGTAGCCGGAAGGCTTCGCATGAAAGAGGCGCGGAACGTTCCGCGCCTCTTTTTTGCCGTTTGACCGTTGCGGAACCGGATTTGCAGGGGAGATGGTAAAAATGTAAATGGAATTTTGTATCTTTGCATGATATTTCGCTTGTAATGGCAGAAAACGAGAAAAACATACTGGAGAATATCGGAGAGCAGGAATACAAGTACGGCTTCACGACGGACATCGAAACCGAAACCATCGGCAAGGGTCTTTCGGAGGAGGTCGTGCGGCTGATCTCCGCCAAAAAGGGCGAGCCGGAGTGGATGACCGAGCGGCGCGTGGCGGCCTACCGCCATTGGCTGACGCTGGAGCCTCCGACCTGGGCCCACCTGACGATCCCCCCGATCGACTTTCAGGACATTATCTACTACGCGGCTCCCAAGCCCAAAAAGCAGCTCGGTTCGATGGACGAGGTCGACCCCGAGCTGAAGCGCACGTTCGACAAACTGGGTATCCCGCTCGAAGAGCAGATGGCTCTTGCGGGCGTCGCGGTCGACGCCGTGATGGACTCCGTGTCGGTCAAGACCACTTTCAGGGAGGTGCTGGCCGAGAAGGGCATCCTCTTCTGTTCGATCTCCGAGGCGCTGCGCGACTTTCCCGAGCTGGTGAAAAAATACCTCGGGAGCGTCGTGCCCTATACCGACAACTTCTACGCTGCGCTGAACGCCGCGGTCTTCTCCGACGGCTCGTTCTGCTACATCCCCAAGGGGGTGCGCTGCCCGATGGAGCTGTCGACCTATTTCCGCATCAACGCCGCTGGCACGGGGCAGTTCGAACGCACGCTGATCGTGGCCGACGAGGGCGCCTACGTGAGCTACCTCGAAGGGTGCACCGCGCCGCAGCGCGACGAGAACCAGCTGCACGCCGCCGTGGTCGAGATCGTGGTCGAGCGGGACGCCGAGGTGAAGTATTCCACCGTTCAGAACTGGTATCCCGGCGACAAGCAGGGCCGGGGCGGCATTTATAACTTCGTCACCAAGCGCGGCATCTGCCGCGAGAACGCCCGGCTGTCGTGGACGCAGGTCGAGACGGGTTCGGCGATCACGTGGAAATATCCGAGCTGCATCCTCGCGGGCGACAACTCCGTCGGGGAGTTCTACTCGGTGGCCATGACCAACAATTTCCAGCAGGCCGACACGGGTACGAAGATGATCCACATCGGCCGCAACACCCGCAGCCGCATCGTCTCGAAGGGCATTTCGGCGGGCCGGAGCGAGAACTCCTACCGCGGCATGGTCCGCGTGGCGAAGGGGGCGGAGAACGCCCGCAACTACTCGCAGTGCGATTCGCTGCTGATCGGCGACAAGTGCGGGGCGCATACCTTCCCGGTGATCGACGTGCGTAACCCGACGGGTGTGGTGGAACACGAGGCCACGACCTCGAAAATCTCCGACGACCAGCTGTTCTACTGCAACCAGCGCGGACTCTCGACGGAAGACGCCGTGGGGCTGATCGTCAACGGCTATGCCCGCGAGGTGCTGGCCAAACTGCCGATGGAGTTTGCGGTAGAAGCCCAGAAACTGCTGGCTCTCCAGTTGGAAGGCAGCGTAGGGTAGTTTGCTGTTTGCGTCTGCAATCCGGTCGCATGCGATAAGCCCCTCCCGAGGGAGGGGTTTAGGGTGGGGTCAGGCTTGCAAACACGGCGGAACGCCGTGGAAACGACCTGCGAGAGCGAAAAAAGGAAACGAGAATAATAGTAAGTTGATGATATGTTAAAGGTAAAAAATCTGCACGCCTCGGTCGACGGCAAGGAGATTCTCCGGGGCATCGACCTCGAAGTCAGGGCCGGTGAGGTGCATGCCATCATGGGGCCTAACGGCTCGGGCAAGTCGACGCTGGCGTCGGTGCTGGCGGGCAATGAGAAATTCACCGTCACCGAAGGGTCGGCCGAGTTTCTGGGCCGCGACCTGCTGTCGATGCCCATCGAGGACCGGGCGCGGCTGGGGCTGTTCCTGGGCTTCCAGTATCCGGTGGAGATCCCGGGCGTCACGATGGCTAATTTTATGAAGCTGGCCGTCAACGAGCAGCGCAAGTTCCGCGGCGAGGAGCCGCTTTCGGCCGCCGAATTCCTGAAACTCATGCGCGAGAAGAGCGCCGTGGTGGAACTCTCGTCGAAACTCACCTCGCGGGCCGTGAACGAAGGCTTCTCGGGCGGCGAGAAGAAGAAGAACGAGATTTTCCAGATGGCGATGCTCGATCCGAAGCTGGCGATCCTGGACGAGACCGACTCGGGGCTCGACATCGACGCCCTGCGCATCGTCGCCACGGGCGTCACCAAACTCCACCGGGCGGACAACGCCACGGTGGTCATCACCCACTACCAGCGTCTGCTGGATTACATCGTGCCCGATGTGGTGCATGTGCTCTACAAGGGCCGCATCATCCATTCGGGCGACAAGTCGCTGGCCCTCAAGCTCGAAAAAGAGGGGTACGACTGGCTGATCAACGAATACGACAAGTGATGGAGACGATTCCCGACATCATCCGCGGGTTCCGCGCGGCGGACGGCGAGGTGCTCCGCATCGCCGGGGCCGAGGCCGAACCCTTTGCGGCGGTCGATCCCCGGCATCTGCGCGTGGAGGCCGCGGCGGGCGCTTCGGCGCGGATCGTCGTGCTGCATACCGCACCCGACGTGTCGTCGCTGACGCTGACGCTGGCCGAAGGGGCGCAGCTGGAGCTGACCGAACTGTTCACGGCCGAGGCGTTCGCCGAGGTCTCGGTGAAGCAGGCCGCCCGCAGCCGCTGCCGCCTGACGACGGCGCTGCTGTCGAGCGCCAACGCTTCGTACCGCATCGACCTCGACGGTGCGGATGCCGAAAACGAGCTGGGCGGGGTGTTCCTCGCCGCGGGCAATGAGCACTGCGTGGTGAAACTTCGCACGGGACACAATGTCGCCGATTGTCGCAGCAATTCCTACATCAAAGGTGTTGCCGGCGGGCAGGCTGTCGGGGAGTTCTGCGGACTGGTCTACGTCGCTCCCGACGCCCAGCGCACCGACGCCCGCCAGCAGAGCCGCAACATCCTGCTGAGCGAGACGGCCCGCATCACGACCCAGCCGCAGTTGGAGATTTACGCCGACGACGTGAAATGCTCGCACGGCGCGACGGTGGGGCAGATGGATGCCGAGGCGATACTTTACATGCGCCAGCGCGGTTTGAGCGAAGCCCAGGCCCGGCGGTTGCAGATCGAAGGATTCGTCGGCGACGTGGTGACCCGCTGCGGCATCGAGCCGTTGTGCGGGGCGATCCTGGAACGGGCCGCGGCGAAAATCGAAACCCTGTGAGAAATGTTCGACGTTGAAAAAATACGGGAGGAGTTCCCGATCCTGCACCGCGAAGTCTACGGCAAGCCGCTGGTTTACCTCGACAGCGGGGCTACGGCCCAGAAACCCCGGACGGTGATCGAGACGGTCGATCGCCTTCACCGGGAGCTGAACGCCAACATTCACCGCGGGGTGCATTTCCTCTCGGAGGAGGCGACGGTGTTGTATGAAGCCGCCCGGGAGCGGATCGCTGCGTTCGTCGGGGCGGCCGAAAAGGAGGAGATCGTCTTCACGGCGGGCGCCACGGCGTCGCTCAACACGGTGGCTTACGCCTGGGGCGACGCCTTCGTCGGAGCGGGGGACAACATCCTCGTCAGCGAGATGGAGCACCACTCGAACATCGTGCCGTGGCAGATGCTGGCCGAACGCAAGGGGGCCGAAATCCGCGTGCTGCCGTTCGACGAGGCGGGAGCGCTGCGCACGGACCTCCTGCCGTCGCTCGTGGACGAACGTACGCGCGTGGTGGCCGTCACGCAGGCGTCCAACACGCTCGGCACGCGGCCCGACCTGCGGACGGTGGTCGAAGCGGCGCATGCCGTCGGGGCCGTTGTCGTTGTCGACGGCTGTCAGGGCGTGGTTCACGGCGGGGTCGATGTCCGGGCGATGGACTGCGACTTCTACGCCTTCTCGGGCCACAAACTCTACGGGCCGACGGGAATCGGCGTGCTGTACGGCAAGCGCGAACTGCTGGAACGGATGCCGCCGTTCATGGGCGGCGGCGACATGGTCGACACGGTGACGTTCGCGAAGACCACCTATGCCCCCGTGCCGCTGAAATTCGAGGCCGGAACGGCCAATTTCGTGGGCGCCATCGGACTGGGCGAGGCGGTGAAGTTCATGCAGCGGTTCGACCCTGCGGAGATCGAAGCCCACGAGGAGACGCTGCTGCGCCGCGCCACGGAGCGGCTGGAGGGGATCGGCGGACTGCGGATTTACGGCACGGCGCCCGGCAAGTGCGCCATTCTCTCGTTCAATGTCGAGGGGGTGCATCCCTATGATATGGGGATGATTCTCGACAAGCTGGGCATTGCGGTCCGCACGGGCCAGCACTGCGCCGAGCCGGTGATGGACCACTACGGGACGACGGGCATGTGCCGGGCCTCGTTCGCACTGTACAATACGCTTGCGGAGGCCGATGCGCTGGCCGCCGGGGTCGAACGGGCCGTGAAGATGCTGCGCAACTGAAAATTAAAAACTACTACCTATGTTCATCGTACTCGAAGGCTTGGACGGAGCGGGCAAGTCGACCCAGATCCGGATGTTGCGCCAGTTGCTCGCAGAACGTGGCGTGGAGAGCGAATACGTTCATTTTCCGCGTTTCGATGCGCCGGTCTACGGCGAACTGATCGCCCGCTTCCTGCGCGGCGAATTCGGCGGCGTGAACGAAGTCGACCCCTATCTGGTGGCCCTGCTCTTCGCGGGCGACCGGGCGGCGGCCGGCCCGCAGATCCGGGCGTGGATCGCCGAAGGCAAAGCCGTGGTCCTCGACCGTTACGTCTATTCGAACGTGGGTTTCCAGTGTGCGAAACTACCTGCCGGCGAGCGGCGCGACCGCCTCGCGCAGTGGATTCTGGACCTGGAATTCGGTTACAACGACCTGCCGCGCCCCGATCTGTCGCTGTTCCTCGACGTGCCGTTCGCCTTCACCGAACGAAAGCTCACGGAGGTCCGCGAGGGAGACGACCGCGACTACCTGCAAGGCAGCCGGGACATTCACGAAGACGCTCTCGACCTGCAACGGCGCGTGCGCGAGGTGTACCTCGCCGCCGCGGCGAAGGACGATTCGCTGCGTGTGGTCGATTGCAGCGATCCGTCGGGGGCGATGGGTTCGCCCGAACATAATTTCGAAAAAATACGGGCCGTGCTGGCCCCGATACTCGACGCGCGATGAGAAAGACCCGGACTTTCAAAATCGCGGCCAACGTCTGCCGGCTGATCCTCGCCTGCACGTTCATCGTTTCGGGTTTCACGAAGGTGATAGATCCGTGGGGCACGGCGCTGAAGGTCAACGAGTACCTTTCGATCTACGGACTCGACTACCTGCAGCCCGGGGCGATGGTCTTTTCGATCTGGCTGTGCGGCGCGGAGCTGATGATGGGCTGCATGCTGCTGTTCAAGGTCCGTATCCGGCTGATTTCGATCTTCGCCGTGCTGTCGATGGTTTTCTTCACGCTGCTGACGCTGTTGAGCGCCACGCTCATCCCCGTCGAGGACTGCGGGTGCTTCGGCGAGGCGCTGAAACTTACCCCGTGGGAGACTTTCGTCAAGAACGTCGTGCTGCTGCCGATGGCCTTCGTGGTGTGGTGGCGTTACCGGCCCGACAAGATTTTCGCCTTCAAACCGCTGGAGATCGTGCTTACCTGCACGTTCTTCTTTCTGGCGATGTACCTCGGCTATTACTGTTACATTCACCTGCCGCTCGTGGATTTCCTGCCCTATAAGGTCGGGGTCAATATCCGCGAGGCGATGCAGGCTCCCATCGTCGAGCCGGGCGAGTCGGAAACCGTGCTGGTCTACCGCAACAGGCGGACGGGCCGCGAGCGCGAGTTCTCGCTGGAAGACACCGAGTGGCAGGATGCCGAAAAATGGGAGTGGGTCGACACCCGCACCACGAGCGAAGTCCCGGCCGTGAGACCTCTTGTGAGCGAATTCGCCCTGCGCGACGCCGAGGGCGACGCCACGGAGGAGGTGCTGACGATGCCGGGGCGGGTTTACATGCTCTGCGTCACGGCTTTCGACCGCCTGCCGCGTTCGTGCGCACGGCGCATGGCCCGGCTTGCGGAGCGCGCCCGTGAGGAGGGTGCGCACGTGGTCTGCCTGACGCCCGATCCGCTTTACGGCGTCACGTGGCACGAGTTCGGCACGGTGGAGGTGCGGTGCTACAACATCGACGCCTCGACGATGAAAACCATGCTCCGCGCCGATAACGGGCTTGTCGTGCTGGACGACGGAACCATCACCTCTAAAAAGAACTGTCGCGATATTCGTCCGTAGGGGCATCCTGCGGGACGCTGGTATGAAAGTTGACGCCGGAAACGGTGTCAACTTTTTTCGTATGCGAATCATCCCCATTTTAGCGATCGCCCTGCTTGCCGGGGCGTGTTCCCGTAAGACGCCCGCACCTGCGGTGGTACGCCCCGTGAAGGTGGCGACGGCTGCCGGCGCGGGACTTATCGACAAGGATTTCGCCGGCATGGCTACTCCCGACGACGCTGTGAACCTCGCCTTCAAGGTGGCGGGGCAGGTCCTCGACGTGCCCGTTTCGCAGGGCGCGGGCGTGAAGAAGGGGGAGCTGCTCGCCGAACTCGACCCCCGGGACATCGAGTTGCAGGTCGCGGCGACCCGCTCGGCCTTCGAGGAGACCCGCTCGCAGCAGCAGCGCATGCAGCGGCTGCTGGAGCACGAGGCGGTGTCGCGGCAGGAGGCCGAAGCGGCCGCGACGCGCTATGCGCAGGCCCGCTCGACCTACGAGAACACCCTCGACCTGCTGAAGGACACCCGCCTGAAGGCCCCGTTCGCCGGGGTCGTCGAGCGCAAGTACGTCGATAATTTCGAACGCGTGCAGGCCGGACAGCCGATTCTCCGGCTGGTCAATCCCGTCACCTCGACCGTCCAGTTCACGCTGCCCGAAAACGCGCTGCCGCTGTTGCGGGACAGCTCCACGCGCTTTACCGTCGCGTTCGACAACTACCGGGGCGCGGCCATTCCGGCCCGCCTGAAAGAGTATGTCGAAACCTCGTCCGACGCCTCGGGATTCCCCGTGTCGCTGACTCTCGAAAACCCCGATCCGGCCCGTTACCGCATCTCGCCCGGCATGTCGTGCACGATCACCATGTTGAGCGCCGATCCCGTTCCCGATGCCGTGTCGCTGCCCGTTTCGGCCGTCTACGCCCCGGCCGGGGGCGGGACCTACGTCTGGATCGTCGGCGCGGGCGACCGCGTCATGCGCCGCGAGGTGACGCTCGGGGAGCTGTTCGGCCGCGACCGGGTGGTCGTCGACAGCGGTGTCGCGCCCGGCGAACGGGTCGTCACGGCGGGCGTTTACCAGCTGCGCGAGGGCGAACGGGTCCGGATCTTAAACTGACGCCGCCATGAACCTGCCCGAATATTCGCTGCGCAGCGCCAAGGTGATCTGGTTCTTCCTCGCCGTGCTGCTGGCGGGAGGCGCCCTGGGGTTCGCCACGCTGGGCAAGAAGGAGGATGCGGTCTTCGTCATCAAGTCGGCGTCGCTCGTCTGCTCCTATCCGGGGGCCACGCCGCAGCAGGTCGAGGAGCTTGTCACTGAACCCATCGAACGCGAGGTGCAGTCGATGCGCCGCGTGCATAAAATCACTTCGGAATCCTATTACGGGCTTTCGAAGATACAGGTCGAACTGGACCCGGCCACACCCGCCGCCGAAATTCCGCAACTGTGGGACGAACTGCGCCGCAAGGTGCTCAACGTCCAGCCGCGCCTGCCCGCGGGGGCTTCGGCGGTGACCGTCGCCGACGATTTCGGCGACGTGTACGGCATCTACTACGGGCTTTCGGTCGACGGAGGCTTCACCTGGTCCGAACTGCGCGACTGGGCGCAGCGGCTCAAAACGGCGCTCGTGACGGTCGACGGCGTGCAGAAGGTGGCCCTTTACGGCGAACAGACGCCCGTGGTGAACGTCTATGTCAGCATGGCGACGCTGGCCAATTTCGCCATCCGTCCCGAAACCATCGTCGCGACCATCGGCCAGCAGAATTCCATCGTCGACAGCGGTGAGAAGCAGGCCGGAAAACTCCAGATACAGATTCTCGAGGACGGGACCTACAAGACGCTCGACGACCTTTCGGACCAGCTGCTGATCTCCTCTTCGGGCAAACAGTACCGCCTGGGCGACATCGCCCGCGTCGAGCGGGGCTACGCCGAGCCGCCGCAGACGATGATGCGCGTCGACGGCCGCCGCGCCGTGGGCATCGGCGTCTCGACCGAGGAGGGCGTCGACGTGGTGAAGACCGGTGCGGAGATCGAATCCCTGCTGGCTTCGCTCACGCGGCAGATGCCGCTGGGCATGGAGCTGACGGTGCTCTATCCCGAGAACCGCATCGCCCGGGAGGCCAATTCCACGTTCATTCTCAACCTCGCCGAGTCGGTTGCGATCGTCATTCTGATCATCATGCTCGTCATGGGCTTCCGCGCCGGGGTGCTGATCGGCAGTTCGCTGCTCTTTTCGATCGGCGGCACGCTGCTCCTGATGCAGTTTCTGGGCGAGGGGCTGAACCGCACCTCGCTGGCCGGTTTCATCATCGCGATGGGCATGCTCGTCGACAACGCCATCGTCGTCACCGACAATGCACAACAGGCCATGCTGCGGGGCGCGGCACGCCGCACGGCCGTTGTCGAGGGAGCCAACGCCCCGCGGTGGAGCCTGCTGGGGGCCACGCTGATCGCCATATTCTCGTTTCTGCCGCTGTACCTCGCCCCCTCGTCGGTGGCCGAGATCGTCAAGCCGCTGTTCGTCGTGCTGGCTCTCTCGCTGCTGTTGAGCTGGGTGCTGGCCCTGACGCAGACGCCGCTGTTCGGCAATTTCATGCTCAAGGTGAAACCTGTCGCCGGCGATCCCTACGACACGCGCTTCTACCGCGCCTTCGACCGCCTGCTGGCCGCCCTGCTGCGGTGGCGGTGGGCCGTCACGGCGACGGTCGCGGGGCTGTTCGTCCTGTCGCTGGTCGTCATGGGGCTGATGCCCCAGAACTTCTTTCCGTCGCTCGACAAACCTTATTTCCGGGCCGACGTGCTGCTGCCCGACGGGTATAATATCCGCGATACGGAGCGTAATCTGCTCGCCATGGAGGAGTGGCTGCGCGCGCAGCCCGAGGTGAAGACCGTCTCGATGACGCTCGGGTCGACGCCGCCGCGTTACTATCTGGCCAGCAGTAGCATTTCGTTGCGTCCCAATTTCGGCAACATCCTCGTCGAACTGCACGACAAGCGGCAGACCGAGGCCGTCGAGGAGCGTTTCAACGCCTATGTCACCGCGAATTTTCCCGACGTGTGGCTGCGCTCGTCGCTCTTCAAGCTCTCGCCCGTGCCTGACGCGGCCATCGAATTCGGCTTCATCGGCGACGACGTCGACACGCTGCGCCGTCTCGCGGCCCGGGCCGAAGAGGTGATGTGGCGCACCCCCGGAGCCGTAAACATCCGCAACGGCTGGGGCAACCGCGTGCCGATGTGGCAGCCGGTCTACTCGCAGATGAAGGGCCAGCGCATCGGTATCACCCGCAGCCAGATGGCCCGCGGCATCACCATCGCCACGCAGGGATACACGCTGGGCGAATACCGCGAGGGCGACCAGTTCATGCCGATCCTTCTGAAAGACGAGAACATCGGTTCGTATAACCTGACCAATTTGCAGGCCCTGCCGATCTTCAATCCTTCGGGCAAGGTCTTTTCGATTGAGCAGGCGACCGACGGATTCCGTTTCGATTTCCGGCCGGGCGTCATCAAGCGTTTCAACCGCCAGCGGGTGATGAAGGCCCAATGCGACCCGGGCCGCGGGGTCAACACCATGCAGTTGTTCGCCGCGCTGCGCGATTCGGTGGACCGCGCCGTGGTGCTTCCCGAGGGCTACTCGATGAAGGTCTTCGGCGAGCAGGAGAGCCAGCAGGAGTCCAACGAGGCGCTGGCCGAATACATGCCGCTGACGCTGGTGCTCATCCTCATCGTCCTGCTGCTGCTGCTGCGCAACTACCGCGAGCCGGTCGTCATTCTACTGATGATCCCCCTGATCTTCATCGGCGTGGTGCTGGGACTGGCCGTCACGGGCAAGGTGTTCAACTTTTTCTCCCTGCTGGGGTTGCTGGGACTCGTCGGCATGAACATCAAGAACGCCGTGGTGCTCGTCGAGCAGATCGGCGTGCTGCGGGCCGCGGGCAAAGACCCCTACGAGGCCCTGACCTCTGCGACGCGCAGCCGTATCGTCCCGGTGGCGATGGCCTCGGGAACGACCATTCTGGGCATGCTGCCGCTGTTGTTCGACTCGATGTTCGGCGCGATGGCCGCCACGATCATGGGCGGACTGCTGGTCGCCACGCTGCTGACGGTCTGCGTCCTGCCGGTGGTCTACGCGCTGTTCTACAATATCCGCAAGCCATGAAGATAACAGTTTCGATAATCGCCCTTTGGCTCTGCGTCCCGGCGCTGGGGCAGACCTCGCTCGCCGACTACCGCGCTGCCGTCGCCGATTACAGCTGGCAGCTGAAGATCGCCGCCTCGAAGAGCGATGCGGCGGCCGAGACGGCGGGGCAGGCCCGTACGGGCTACTTGCCGCGGCTCGCGATGGACGGCAGTTTCACGGCGACCGTGCGCCATTTCGACGGCGTGGAACGCTGGACGTTCAGCCTCCTGCCGCAGCTGGTGCAGACCGTCTACGGCGGCGGTGCGGTGCGGGCCGCGGCCCGGCAGGCCGAACTGGGCTACGGCATCGCGCTGTGCGACGAGGAGTTTTCGCGCCTCGACGTGCGCTATGCCGCCGACTACGCCTACTGGAACCTCTCGGCCGTGGAACTCTATGCCGCCTCGATGCGGCAGTATGTCGCGATCATCCGTTCGCTCAAGGAGGTCGTCGACCGCCGCTTTTCGGAGGGCTATATCGCCAAGGGCGACGTGCTGATGATCGACGCACGGTTGAGCGAGGCCGAATACTCGCTCGTGAGCGCCGAGCAGAGTTACGAGGTCGCGCTCCATAACTTCAACATCCTCCGCGGAACCGACGCCGCGCTCGGCGTACAGCTCGCGCAGGGCATCCGCGACTCGCTGCCGATGCCCGGACGGGTCGTGGCGGCCGAGGCGCTGGAGCGGCGTCCCGACTATGCCGCCGCACGGCTGCGCTCGGAGCAGGCCGAGGCGGGAATCCGGGCCGTCCGCGCGCCGTTCAATCCGCAGTTGAGCGTGGGTGTCGGCGGCATGTGGCAGCCCTATTACCCCAACAGCACGGGGGCGACCTACGTCGACGGATCGGCTTTCGTGAAACTCTCCGTGCCGATCTTCCACTGGGGCGAACGCCGCCGGGCCGTGGGGGCCGCGCGCGCCGTGCAGTTGCAGCAGGAGTGGAACGCCGCGCTCGTGCACGACGACATCGTGCGCGAGGAGATGAACGGCTGGACGGCCCTCGTGCAGAGCCGCGCGCAGGTCGACGCCTCGGAAGAGAGCCTCCGCATCGCGGGCGAGAACCTCTCCATCAGCACCTATTCCTACGGCGAAGGCCTGGCGACGATCCTCGACGTCCTGCAAGCCCAGTTGAGCTGGATTCAGCTCTATTCGAACGCCATCCGGGCGCATTACAACTATGCCGTGGCGGTGTCGGACTACCAGCGCATCACGGCGCAATAGAAAAACGGCGGAGAATCTCTCCGCCGTTTTTTCCTGCCGCCGGGCGTTCTACGCCTTCGCCGGCTGGGTGCTGACCACCGCGATTTCGCGCGACACGGGTGCGATCCTGCGCAGCATCTGCACCATGCCGCAGTACTTTTCGTGTGTCAGTTCCAGTGCGCGGCCGACCTTCGCCTGGTCGTCTTCGGAGCTGCATTCGACGTTGTAAACCACATGGAACGAGCGGTATACGCTTTCGGATTGAACCGTCTCGGCGGATAAATCGCCCGAATAGCTGATTTCGAAGCGTTTGGGCGTGATGCGCTCTTTCTGCATGATCATCAGCGCCGTCTGGGCGGAGCATTGCGCCGCGGCGTAGAGCATCAGGGTCTTGGGATTCATCGCGTCGCATCCGGTGCCGTTTTCGGTCCGGAATTTCCCGTTTCCGGACATCTGTAAAGTTACTTTTTCAATCATGGATTTCGGTTTTTGTGTTCAACAATAACCCGGGGGCAAATTCCGTTCCTTTGGTAGTGTGCGGATGGGCAAAAATTCGTATATTTGCCCGTATTTAGTGAAACAATGCATATGCGAAAATTCCGGATTTCATTGCTGACCCTTGCCCTTGCGGCGTGCGCCTTCGGCGCGCAGGCTGCCGGGCCTGAAATAGAGACCCTCGCGGGGCGCGCCCGCGACCTGTTCGATTACGGCCGCTGGAGCGACGCCCGGCAGGAATTCCTGCGCGTCAGGGCGGCGCTGACGCCTTCGGACCGCCTGCTGGCCCAGGAGGCGGATTTTTACCTGGCCGCCTGCGCCGTGGAGCTGGGCAGCCCCGATGCCGAAGGGGCCTTGCGCGAATTCGCGGAGCGTTATCCCGAATCGGTCTACGCCAATGACGTGCGTTTCGCGCTCGGTTCGTTCTACTGCGCCGCGGGGAACATGGAAAAGGCCCGCGAGGCTTTCGAGCAGACCGATTACAAGGCGTTGAGCGCGCCGCGCCGCGAGCAGTACGACATCCGCATGGGCTACGTCGCGTTCGCCGGGGGCGACTACCGGAAGGCGTACGACTATTTCGACCGCATCGGCAGCCGCAGCGAATACGTCGATCACGCCCGTTACTACAAGGCCTATATCGACTACGCCGAAGGGCGTTACGGCCGTGCGAAGCAGGCCTTCACGGCGCTTCTGCGCAGCGACGCCTACCGCGACGTGGTTCCCTACTACCTCATGCAGATCGAGTTCCGCGAGGGCAACTACCGCTATGTGGTCGAAAACGGCGAGACGCTGGCCCGCCGGGCCGTTCCCGAGCGGCGCGCCGAGCTGGAGCGCGTGGTCGCCGAATCGTGGTTCCGGCTGGAGGATTTCAACAGGACGCTGGAGCACCTCGCGGCTTTCCGGAAGGCCGGCGGGGAGATGGACCGCGACGCCAGCTACCTGGAGGGCTTCTCGCTCTACCGCACGGCCCGCTATGCGGAGGCCGCGGAGTGGCTGCGCAAGGCGTGCGGCGCCGAAGACGCGCTGACGCAGAACGCCTCCTACCACCTGGCCGACTGTTACCTGCGCGCCGGGGACAAGGAGTCGGCGATGCAGGCTTTCGCGATGGCTTCCGACGAGTCGCTCGACGCGACGGTGGCCGAGGACGCGCTGTTCAACTACGCCAAATTGCAGTACGAACTGGGCGGCGGCGCCTTCAACGGCGCGATCAACGTGCTGACGCGCTATGTCGAACGCTATCCTTCGTCGCCGCGCGCGGAGGAGGCCCGTGCGCTGCTGATCGCCGCTTACTACAACTCCCGCGACTACGATGCCGCGTACAGGGCCATCAAACAGATGCCCTCGGGCGACGCCGACATCCGCGCGGCGTTGCAGAAGATCACCTATTTCCGCGCTCTGGAGGCCTACAAGGCGGGCGACATGCGTGCGGCGCAGCGTTACCTCACGGAATCCGCCGCGGTGAACGTCAGCCCCAAGTACACCGCGCTGAATGCCTTCTGGCAGGGTGAAATCGCCTTCGCACAGGGCGACTACCCGGTGGCGGCGGCCAAATACAACGCCTACCTGAAGCGTGCGCCCCGCACCGAGCGGGAGTATGCGCTGGCGTGGTACAATCTCGGTTACTGCGCCTTCGACCGCAACGACCTGGGGCAGGCGCAGGCTTCGTTCCGAAAGTTCCTCGCCGCCTGGTCGCCGCGCGACCGTTACCGCGCCGACGCCTACAACCGGTTGGGCGACGCGGCCTATTCCGACCGCCGTTTCGAGGAGGCCGTGGGGGAGTATGACAAAGCCATCGCCCTGGCGACGCCCGAACAGCAGTACGCCCGCTACAAACGGGCCGTGACGCTCGGCATCCTGGGCCGCACGGACCAGAAGCAGCAGGCCCTGCGGCAGATCGCCGCTTCGGGCGGCGACTATGCCGACGAAGCCTCCTACGAGCTGGGACGCAGCTACATCGCGCAGGAGAAGTATGCCGAGGGCGCCGCGCAGCTCGAAAAGTTCGTGGCCGCCTATCCGTCGTCGCCGCGCTGCACGCAGGCGCTATCCGACCTCGGGCTGGCCTACCTGAATCTGGGCGACAAGCAAAAGTCGCTCAAGTATTACGATCGGGTGATCGGGGCGTCGCCCCACTCCTCGGAAGCCAGGGGCGCGATGCAGTCGATCCGCGAGATCTACGTTTCGCAGGGCGACGCCGACGCCTATTTCGACTACGCCGCCAAGGCCGGACTGGAGAGCGACCTGACGGCCCTTTCGCGCGACTCGCTGTCGTTCGCCGCGGCACAGAAACTCTACCTCGACGGACAGCAGGAGGCTGCCGCGAAGTCGCTGCGCAGCTATGTGCAGAGCTATCCGAAGGGGTATTACCTGACCGACGCGCTCTACTATTTGAGCGACTGCTACCTCCGCTCGGGCGAGCGCGGGGAGGCCATCGAGACGCTCACGGCGCTCGCCGACCGGGGGACGACCCAGTACACGGTCGCCGTGCTGGAGAAGCTCTCCGAGATGACTTATGCCGACGAACGCTGGGACGAGGCCGCCTCGGCCTACCGCCGGCTTTACGACGCCGCGCCGACCAAAACGGGCCGCGAGGAGGCCATGAAGGGTTATGTGCGTGCGACGGTGGCCGGGGGCGACGGGGCGAAGATCGCCGCGATGGCCGCCGACGTCTGCGGGCACGACGATGCGGGGGCCGCGGCGCTCCGCGAAGCGAAGTACGCCTGGGCCGGGCAACTGCGCGCCGAAGGCCGCCGCGACGAGGCCGTGAAGCTCTACCGCGAACTGGCGAAGGACGTGCGCACGAAAGAGGGTTCCGAGGCTGCCTATTACGTGATTGAATCCACGTTCGGGAGCGGCGACATGGACAAGACCGAAAAGGAGGTCTTCGCCTTCTCCGAACGGGAGCCGCAGGCCTACTGGCTGGCCAAGGCCTTTATCCTGCTGGGCGACGTGTATGTGAAGAAAGGGGATAATTTCCAGGCCCGGGCAACGTGGCAGAGTGTCGCCGACGGTTATTCGCCTGCCGACGACGGCATCGTGGACGAAGCGAAGGCGCGAATCGCAAAACTCAACTGACGATGAAGAAGATGCTGATAGTGGCCGCTCTCGCGGCGGTGCTGCCGCAGTTGGCTGCGGCGCAGGTCGAAAAGCAGGTCGAAGTGACCAAGGCCTATGTCCCGAAGGTGGAGAGCGCCTCGAAACTGGCCGTCCAGCCCGATATGACCGACACGGCGCGCATGCGCCCCGAAATCGACTACACCATTACGCCGCTGTCGTTGCGCACGACGCTCTCGCCGCGTCCGATCCGCCCCGCGACGGTGACCTACTGGGAGTTCAACCGCCCGCTGCCCTTCTACCTGAAGGCCGGGGCGGGGTATCCGCTCAACTCGGTGCTGGACTTCTACGCCTCGTCGCAGAATCCGTCGACGGGCTACGTCGTGGGGTACGTCAACCACGAGGGGCGGTACGCCGATATTAAAAACGATTTCGGGGTGAAGAACAATTCGACGCGGATGTTCAACCGCATCGGGGCCGCCGCGGGCAAGTATTTCGGCCGGCACATCCTCGAAGGCGACATTTACTACGACAACCGGATGTATCACCGTTACGGGGCCTGGGCCGACGGAGACGGTGCGGGCCTCGGGATCGGGGGGATGAACGACTACGGCGATGCGAACGTCGCGGTGCGTTTCGGAGACAATTTTCAGGACCTGAGCCGCACGAACTTTGAAATAGCCCTGCGCGGGGGGATGTTCTTCGACCACTCCGAGTGGCCGGATTACGGCGACAAGGCCCGGCAGACCGCACTCGGGGCCCGGGCGAAGATCGCCCGGGGATTCGGCCGCAGCAGGTTCTCGCTCGAAGCGGGATACGAATTGCGGTCCGGGCAGAAATCGCTGGAGGGCAGCAGCCAGCAGCTGATCCACGCCGCCCTGCGCTACGGTTTCGCCGGCGGGGTCGTGCGCTTCGACGTGGGGGCCGACTACTACCGCGACCGGACCGAGTTCGAAGGAGAACCCTCGAACCTCGTGAAGAGTGAAAATTATGTCATTCCTTTCGCCCGGCTCGATTTCAATCTCGGAACGCCGGGGCTGAAACCCTTCTTCGAGGCCGACGGCGCGGTGACGCCGAACGACTTCCGGGCGCTGACGCTGGAAAATCCCTATGTCGCCTCCTCGACGTGGCTCGACAAAAGTTCCGTGGACTACAATTTCCGTCTCGGACTGGGCGGCAGTCTCTGGCGCAGCCGCTTCGACTACCGTGTCTACGCCGGGGTGTCGGTCCGCGACAACCATCTTTTCTGGACCACGTACCGGAGTTTGTCGGACGATCCTGCTTTTTCGGAGGTTTTTCAGGGCGTTCTGGTCCCTGTGATGGCGCGGCAGACCGTCACTTCGTTCAACGGCGAGATCGAGTTTCGGCCCGTGAGTGCGCTGAAATTCGACCTGGACGTGCACGGCTATCTCTATAACGACGAGACGGATCTGAAAAACGGCGCTCCGTCGTTCGCCGGGAACGTGGGCGTCGCCTACGAGGGCCGCAAGGTCTCGTTCGGGGTGAAGGCGCTGATGCAGGGCGTGCGCCGCTGGACGGTGATCGACCTTTCGGCTACGACCGACGCTTCGGAACCGGTCTGTGGTCCGTCTTTCGAAGCGCCCTTCGGCGTGGACCTGCGGGTGAATTTCGACTGGAAGGTTTCGGGCCGCGTGACGCTCTTCGCCGAGGGCCGCAACCTCGTCAACCGCCGCCTGTACGAATACCCCTGGTATCCCGAACTGGGAGCCAATTTCACGGTGGGCGTCAAGGCCAATTTCTGAAACCGTTTCCGCCGGGAGCGGTTTTCCGGAACGGGGGCTTTTTCGAAAAGCCCCCGTTTTTTTGCCCCTCGCGAAAGACGACAATTCGTTTAATTGATGATCATTTTCGGCTGTCGGGAAGAACCGACCGGAAATTTCGCTATATTGGAGCGAATTTAATTCACACGACTATGAAACATACAATGCCCGAGCTTCCCTATGCACCGGAAGCGCTTGCTCCGAAGATGAGCAAAGAGACCTTCGATTACCACTATGGAAAGCATTTGCAGACTTATGTGAACAACCTGAACAACCTGATCGCGGGGACGCCTTACGAGGAGATGCCGCTCGACGAGATCGTTCGCAAGGCCGATGGGGGCATTTTCAACAATGCCGCCCAGGCCTGGAACCATACCTTCTTTTTCCGGATGCTGACTCCCGCGCAGCAGCCGATGCCCGCGAAACTGGCCGCCAAACTCACCGAGGCGTTCGGTTCGGTGGAGGCTTTCAAGGAGCAGTTCACCAAGGCCGCCGTGGGGCTGTTCGGCTCCGGATGGGCGTGGCTGGCGATGGACAAGGCCGGGAAGCTGTCGATCGTCGCCAAGCCGAACGCCGGCAACCCGATGACCGACGGACTGCGTCCGGTGATGACCGTGGACGTTTGGGAGCACGCCTATTACATCGACTACCGCAACCGTCGTCCCGATTTTCTGGCGGCGTTCTGGGAGCTGATCGACTGGCAAAAGGTCGCCGACCGCTGCATCCCGAAGCGGTACAAGTGCACGGCCTGCGACTACGTCTACGACCCGGCGAAGGGCGATCCCGAGACGGGCATCGAGCCGGGGACGCCGTTCGAGGAGATTCCCGACGACTGGACCTGCCCGATCTGCGGACTCTACAAGACTGACTTCGAGGCTGTCGAGGAGTAAACGAAAAACCTCCGCGTGCAAACGCGGAGGTTTTTTTGTGCCCGGGTCGCGGGAACGGATCAGAAGACGAACTTTTCGATTTTCAGTTCGCCCAGCTGTTCCAGACGCGGCACGAGGGTCGTGAAGTGCGACGCCTGTTCGTGGGCCGCGAGGGCCTTTGCATTGCTCCAGGTTTCGCAGATCATCAGCACGTCGCTGCGCGTGGCGCTTTCGAACAGGTCGTAGGCCACGCATCCCTCGTCCTTGAGCGAAGCGGCTGCCAGCTCCTTGGCTGTGCGCACCAGTTCTTCGCGGTTGCTTTCCGTCGTGCGGATAAATACATTGAGACGTATCATTGGTTTCCAGTTTTTTGGTTTTGTCGTTTTGCAAATATAACGAATTTTTCGGTGACGGTGCGCCGTCGGCGGAAACAAATTGTCGACTTCCCCGGAAATCCCGCCGGAAGTCCCGCTTCTGCGGCGTCGGGGAGGAGTCCGCGAGGGAACCGTCCGGCGGCTGCGGGGTGCGAGTTGCCGGAATTTTTTGTATCTTGTGCCTTTAACCGCATTAATTATGGAACTGAACGACAAGAAATTCGCGGTGCTGGTCGATGCCGACAACATCTCGCACCGCAAGATAAAGGATATTCTGGATGAGATCGCCAACTACGGCACACCGACGATAAAACGCATTTACGGGGATTTCACCAATCCGAAATTCGCCGCCTGGAAAGAGGTGCTGCTGGAGAACTCCATCACGCCCATTCAGCAGTACGCCTATACGACGGGCAAGAACGCGACCGATTCGGCGCTGATCATCGACGCGATGGACATTCTGCACAAGGAGGGCGTGGACGGATTCTGCATCGTGTCGAGCGACAGCGACTACACGCGCCTGGCCAGCCGTATCCGCGAATCGGGCCGGGAGGTGCTGGGGTTCGGCGAGAAGAAGACGCCGAAGCCGTTCATCAAGTCCTGCGACAAATTCATCTACGTCGAAATCCTCGGGCAGACGCCGCCGGAGAAGGCGGCCCCTGCGAAGAAAAAGGCGGACGCGAAAAGATCCGCCGGGGCCGAAGCGCCTGTGGGTCCGGCCGCCGAAACTGCCGGGGAAAAGAAACCGTCGCCGGATGCGGGGCACGCCTCGACGATCATCCGTCCGTTCGACGACGAATTCCGCACGCTGCTGGAGAACACGATCGACGATGCCGCCGACGACAGCGGCTGGGCCTCTCTGGGCGACGTGGGCAGCGTGCTGTCGAAGAAGATGCCGGATTTCGACCCCCGCAACTACGGCTACAAGAAACTTTCGCTCCTGGTCCGGGCGCTTTCCGATGCCGTCGACATGAAGACGGAGCAGCAACGGGTCTACGTCCGCAACCGGGTGGGGTAGGGCTTTCCGTATTTCGGGAGGGATCAGAGCGGGCCGAGGCTCCCGCGGGCGGCTTCGTATTCGGCGACGAGACGGCGGAGGATCTCGCCGGCCGGCGGCAGGTCTTCGATGAGCGCGGCGATCTGTCCGATCTCCAGTTCCCCTTCGTCGAGGTCGCCTTCGAAAATCCCCCGTTTCGGGCGTCCGCGGCCGATCAGGGCCGACAATTCTTCGGCGTCGGCGCCGCGCGATTCGGCCTCCTCGACCGTGCGGCAGAAACCGTTGCGGATGAGGCGCGTCGGGATCACCTTTTTGAGCGTCAGGATCGTGCCGCCCTCCTGTACCTCTACGCACCGCCGTTTGAACGCCTCGCAGGCCGAACTCTCCCGCGACAGCGCAAAGCGCGTCCCTAACTGGCATCCTTCGGCGCCCAGGGCGAAAGCGGCCAGCATGCCGGCCCCCGTGGCGATGCCTCCCGCGGCGATGAGCGGCAGGTCGACGGCCTGCCGCACCTGCGGGACGAGGGCCATCGTCGTCGTCTCCTCACGGCCGTTGTGACCCCCGGCCTCGAATCCCTCGGCCACCACGGCGTCCACACCCGCTTCGCGGCTCTTGAGCGCGAATTTCGAACTCGACACCACGTGCGCCACGCGGCAGCCTGCGTCGTGCAGGCGTGCGGTCCAGGTCGCGGGGTTGCCCGCCGAGGTGAAGACGGCCGGGACGCGCTCTTCCGTGATGACGTCCATCAGTTGGGGCGCATAACGGTAGGCCAGCGGCACGTTGACGCCGAACGGCCGGGAGGAGGCCGCACGGCATTTGCGGATGTGCTCGCGCAGCAGTTCGGGGGTCATCGAGCCGGAGCCGATCAGCCCCAGCCCGCCGGCCTCGCTGACGGCGGCGGCCAGCCGCCAGCCGCTGCACCAGACCATCCCGCCTGCGACGACGGGGTAGCGGATGCCGAAAAGGGTCGTGATTCTGTTTTCCATCGTTTTCTGGTTTTCTGCGGGATTAAGATACAATTATTTTTCCAAAACGGGAGCGGATGTTCCGGAAGGTATGCGCAAAAAAAAGCGGCGCTTCGACCCGTCGGGTCAAAACGCCGTTATGAAAAAAAAGGGTGAGCTACTTACATCGCACCGCTACGACCACATACCCTTGCTCGATTCCTCGCCTGGGGGATTCTGTAGGAGCTGGTCGTGTAAGACTCACCCGGGCACAAAAGTAGGAAAATTTTATATCTTTGCAAAAAAAAACTGAAATGCGTAAGAAAATATTAGGTTGGGGTCTGCTGGCGGCGTTCGTCCTGACGGCCGGCGCAGGGCTTGTCCTGCGGCAGCAGTTCTATGGAAATGCGGTCGTTACGGAGCGGGACCTCTACGTGAGCGCCCGGGCCGAATACGGGCAGGTCGCGGACTCGCTGCTGCCGCAGATCAAACACCGCCGGGCTTTCGACGCCTATGCCCGGAGGATCAACCTGTCCGAAACCTTCAAGCCCGGGCATTACGTGCTCAAACACGGCATGAGCGTCATCGAAATCGCGCGCATGCTCAAGCTGGGGTTGCAGACCCCCGTGCGGGTGACGATCAACAACGTGCGCATCCCGGCCCAGCTGGCGCAGAAACTCGCACGGCAGATCGACGCCGATTCCACGGCGATCATGCAGGCGCTGACCTCGGAGGAGCTGGCCGCGGAGGTCGGATTCGACAGCGTGACGCTCTTTTCGATGTTCATTCCCGACAGCTACGAGTTCTACTGGACGGTGACGCCCGGGGAGTTCGTCAGGCGCATGAAGCGCGAGTACGACCGTTTCTGGACTTCCGAACGCGATGTAAAACGCAAGCGCAGCGGATTGAGCCGGCTGGAGGTGATGACGCTGGCTTCGATCGTCTACGAGGAGACCCGCAAGAGCGACGAGATGCCCCGCGTGGCCGGGGTCTACGTCAACCGCCTGAAGAAGGGCATCAAGTTGCAGGCCGACCCGACGGTGAAGTACGCCATGCAGGATTTCGGCCTGCGCCGCATCCTCTACCGCCATCTGAAATACGATTCTCCCTATAATACGTATGTGAACGAGGGGCTGCCGCCCTCGCCGATCTGCATGCCCGGAAAGAACGCCATCGACGCCGTGCTGAACTACGAAAAGCACGACTATATCTTCTTCTGCGCACGGCCCGAATTCGACGGTTACCACAACTTCGCCAAAACCCTTCGCGAGCACAATAAGAACGCCCGGGCGTACAGCGACGAACTCAATCGGCGTAAGATTAAATAATTTTCGTATCTTTGTCATCCCATGCTTGCGAAGATATACGAACAGAACCCCTCGGAGAAGGAGTTGCAGCGCGTCGTAGACGCCCTGGAGCGGGATGAAATCATCATTTATCCCACCGACAGCGTCTATGCCTTCGGCTGTTCGCTGCGCTCGCCGAAGGCCATCGAGCGGCTGCGCCGCATCCGGGGCAAGAGCGAGGAGAAGTTCACCGTGGTCTTCGAAAACATCGCCCAGGTCGCGGAGTACTGCCGGGTGGACAATGCCGTTTTCCGGATTCTGAAGCGCAATCTGCCCGGGCCGTTCACCTTCGTGCTGGCGGCTTCGGCGCGCATTCCGGACAAGGCGCTCGAACGGCGCCGCACGATCGGCGTCCGCATTCCGGCCAGCCCCGTCGCGCGGGCCGTGGTCGGGGCGCTGGGGTGTCCGATGATCACCACGTCGGTCAAGGACGACGACCAGGTGGTGGAGTATACGACCGATCCCGAGCTGATCCACGAGCGTTACGGCCGCGAGGTCGCGCTGGTCATCGACGGAGGCATCGGCGACAACGTCCCCACGACGGTCGTGGACCTGACGGGCGACGGGCCGGAGATACTGCGCGAAGGCAAGGGTGAACTGCAATGAAGAGGGGGCTGATGCCGCCGCGCGGCAAGGCTGGCGCCTCGGAGTGTTAAAAACAAAATAGAAAAATGGAGAAGAAGAATTTCTGGAACGAAGCCGCGAAATACGGCGTGATCATGGCTCTGGTCGCGATCCTTTTCGACGTGCTGGGCTTTTACGTGCAGAACACGCTGCTGTCCCTGCTGTCGCTCGTCATTTTCGTCCTGCTGCTGGGGTATTTCACCAAACGCCGCGCGGAACGCTTCGGAGCCAGGGGATACGGCTACGGGCAGTGTCTGGGTTTCATGGTCAGCGTGATGCTCTGCGCCGGGTTTATCGAGGGAGCCTTCATGGGCGTCGCCTCCAACTGGCTCTTTGCGGCCAGATACGAGGCGATGATCGGTCCGTCGATCGCCATGCTGGAGAACACCGGGTTCTACACGGGCGACCAGATCGAGATGATGATGAAACTGATGCGTTCGCCGCTGGTGCAGCTCTTCAGCGGAATGCTCGCCTCGGCTATCAAGGGCGGCTTTTTCGGTCTGTTTATTGCTGCCTTCACCAAGCGTGATCCCGACGTTTTCTCGGAAGGCACTAACCGATAAGGATGGATAAACTGAATATATCGGTCGTCGTGCCGCTCTACAACGAGGCGGAGTCCCTGCCCGAACTGGCGGCATGGATTGACCGCGTGATGCGCGAAAACGGGTTTTCGTACGAGCTTATTCTGATCGACGACGGTTCGTCGGACGGCTCGTGGGAGGAGGTCGAACGGCTCAAGACGCAGTATCCGGCCATTCGGGGCATCGGTTTCGCGCGCAACTACGGCAAGTCCGCGGCCCTCTACTGCGGATTCGCGGCTGCGGAAGGCGAGGTCGTCATTACGATGGACGCCGACTTGCAGGATTCGCCCGACGAAATCCCCGAGCTGCGCCGCATGATCCTCGAAGAGGGCTACGACCTGGTCTCGGGGTGGAAAAAGAAACGCCACGACCCGATCGGCAAACGCTGGCCCAGCAAATTCTTCAACTGGACGGCCCGGGCCGCGTCGGGCATCCGGCTCCACGATTTCAACTGCGGGCTGAAAGCCTACCGCCGCAAGGTGGTGAAGGCCATCGAGGTCTACGGCGAGATGCACCGCTTCATTCCGTTCCTGGCCAAGCAGGCCGGGTTCGGCCGCATCGGCGAGAAGGTCGTCGACCATCGCGCCCGCAAGTACGGCAGTTCGAAATTCGGCCTCGAACGCACGGTGAAAGGGTATCTGGACCTGATCACGGTGCTGTTTATGACGCATTTCGGGCGTTCGCCGATGTACTTCTTCGGCAGCCTCGGAACGCTGATGTTCCTCATGGGCGGCGGCACGACGGTGTGGATCATCGCCGAGAAGCTCTGGAAGCAGAGCCACGCCCTGCCCCTGCGGGCGGTTACGGACCAGCCGCTGTTTTATCTGGCGATTTTGGCCGTAATTCTCGGCGTTCAGCTGTTTTTGGCCGGATTTTTGGGCGAGCTGATCAACAGAGGGTCTTCCGAGCGGAACAAATACCTGATCGACAAAACTTTGTAAATGATGATACAACGAATCCAAACGCTTTATTTGCTGATCATTGCGGCGCTTATGGCCGTGACGCTCTTTTCGGGGCTGGCGTGGTTTGCGGGTGACGCCGGCGAGTTCGGGCTTTACGCCTTCGGGTTGAAAACCGCCGAAGGGGAGCTTGTCCAGTCCACCGTCTATATGGGCGTCCTGCTGGCGCTGGCCTGTGCGCTGCCGCTGGTGACGATTTTCCTGTTCCGTCGCCGTTTGCTGCAAATACGCCTCTGTGTGGTGGAAATGGTGTTGCTGTTAGGCTCGCTGGTGATGGAAGGCGTCTATTACTTTTTGAGCTGGCGGGTCTTCTCCGACCTGACGTTCCATACGCAGGGCTTCAAGCCCGCCATTGTGCTGCCTCTGGTCTGCCTGCTGTTTGCCTATTTGGCGGCCCGTGCGATTTTCCGCGACGAACTGCTGGTGCGCGCAGCCGACAGAATACGCTGATCGAGCGGATACTGCTGACCCGGAGTATGCCCGAGCGCATGTTCCGGGTCTTCTGTCCCCGTCGGCGAACTGCTGTTCGGACGGAAAAGGGTTGCAATTCGGACCGATCTGATTATTAAAAGAATATTACAAACCTTTGCAGGTCCGGAAAATAATTTTAACTTTGAGGCATAATATTGTCATTATGTAGTGAATTTAAAGAATTTTGGCTACAAACAATACATTTTTTAACTAACACTCAACTCTATGAAAGTAGTAAATTTTTGGAAGACATTGTTCTGTGCAGCGCTGGCCGTGACGGCTTTTAGCGCATGTTCGGACGATGACGAAGAGGGCGGTTATTCGGGCATGCCCGAAATTACCGTGAACGGCGGCGAGTCGGTGACTGTCGCCGGGAAACTCGAGGGCGGCAAGCTCGAACAGACGGTCGAGGTCGTTTCGAAAGGCGACTGGACCCTGACATTCAAGAACCCCGGGGATTCGCAGTGGGTTACTCCCAGCGCGATGTCGGGCAAGACCGGTACGACGCAGCTTACCTTCACGCTGGGTCAGGCTTCGGGAGAGCGCAGCGCAATCCTTGTTCTGACCGCCAGCTCCAAGGTCGAGGGCTTCCCGCTTACGGACGAGGCTACGATCACGGTCGTACAGAGCGACAGCGATGTTCCGACGGGTAACGCTCTTTACAGCGAGAACTGCGGCACGAAGGTCGAGAAAGTCGATGGCTACTGGCCTTATGTGGACAAGTTCGAAGGTTGGACCCGCGGCGGTTCGCTCGATCAGAAGGCCGTTACTTACACCGGCAACAGCGCTTCGGTAGCCAACAGCGGCAAGGTTTTCGATCCTGCCGAGGATGAAACGACGGTAGTTACGGGTCCTCCCTATGTTTCGATGAACAAATCGACTTCGGTTTTCAACATCAATGACATCAATATCGCATCGAACACCAATTTCACCTTCACGTTTACTGCCGCTCAACAGATTAACTATTCCAATGGCGTAGTGCTGGGCGACATGACGGATGAAACGATTCGGTTCTCGGTGTCTACCGATGGTTCGAGCTATGCTCCCGTTGCTCTGAAAGTCAAAAAAGTCGCTTCCGGCTACTGGTATCTCTGCACCGCCGAATTCAAACTGCCCGCCGGTGTTTCGACCGACAAGATCTGGGTTCGTTTCGACGGCTATGCAGGACTTGAAAACCACGGTCTGCGTATCGACGACTTCAAACTTTATGAAGGCGGCAACGGTTCGGAACTCGTCGTTCCTTCGGTGGATTATACGAAGGGTACGGTTGCCGAGGCTATCGCAGCCGGAGCCGGCAAGAACTACGAGGTCGCCGCTACGGTCGTAGCCATGCACACGCAGGGTATCCTGATCGGCGATGCGTCGGGTGTCATGCTGGCGTTCCTTGGCGAGGCTCCTGCGGTAGCTGTTAACGATGCCGTTACCGTTAAGGGAACGACCGAATTGCGGAATGGCGTCATTCAGTTCGGCAAGGAGGGTCTTTCGGTCGCCAAGACCGGCACGGGCAGCTATAACACGCCTGCTCCCGAGGTAATGGACGGCACGGCTGTCACGGCCTATATCGCAACGGCCTTGAAAAATAAGGCTGTGTACAAGTATGTGAAATACAACGGTGAGTTTACTGTCAGCGGCAGCTATTACAATGTCGTTATCGCCGGTACGACCACGAAAGGCTCTGTTGCCTATGGCAAATCGGAGTGGGCGTCGTTTAATGGCAAACCGGTGACTGTCGAAGGCTGGCTGCTGGGCGGTACGGCCAACTATCTCCAGACGATGGCTACGTCGGTGACGGTCGATTCTTCGACGCCGATTGTTAAAATCTCCGCTCCCCAGCAGTTCGCTGCAACCTCTCCCGTGGCTCAAACGCTCAACTATACGGTTACCAACACGACGGCTTCGGCTGTAACGTTCGCAATCGAGGGTACGAATGTCGACAAGTTCTCGCTCGGCGCCAAGACTGATAACACCATCGTCGTAAGCGCGAAAGGCGACAACACGGATAAGACAGCCTATACGGCCAATCTGGTTGCCAAAGTTGCCGGTGCGACGGTTGCAACGGTTGCTCTGAAGCAGGCTGCGCCTGCGAGCGGTGATGAGGGACCTGCTTATCTTTGGACGTTGGCGTCGGGTGATATGACTACTGCTGGCGGAACTGTAACCAAAGGTGAGCCTGCAATGGAGTGGACTTCATCTGCTGTAGGTTATATTGGCTGGGATCAGAATTATGGAAAGGGTGTTCAGTTTGGATCCAGTAAAAAACCTGTAAATGGGACTTATACGCTTTCAACAACAGCTTATTCCGGAAAAATAGCTAAAATTGTCATTAACGCCTCTGTTGGCAGTGGTGGTGATGGTAAATTGACGGTAAAAGTCGGTGGTACTCAAATTGGTGAAATAACTACGCTGGTATTGAACGCTACGGATTATACGTTTACTCCATCTTCGCCGGTTTCGGGTAATATTACGATTGAGCTAACAAATACAGTCAAGGCAATGTATTTGAAGTCTATTGCAATTAATCCTGCCGAATAATTCTAACAGTCGAGGAAACCGACTTGTAAAACCAACCACTCTTGGCGGGGATAACTCCCCGTCAAGAGTTTGGTTTCTAAATGGGTCTGCGGACCAAATGTTATACTTTATTCTGAATGATGTTGAAAATTAAACAGATAGGCATGCTGCTCGTGACGATGTCGGCGATGCTTGTCCTGTTTGCGGGATGCGGCGACAAGGACGACGGGGGCGACAAGGAGTCCCTCGCGACGCTCGTTGCAGAGACCGTGAGCAGTTCAACCACAACGAACAAGATTTCGACCCAAGGCCCGTCGGGCATCACCTTCGAGGCGACGATCGTCTCGCAGGGCGGGGATGCGGAGTGGTGTTCGTTCGATTTGAATAAGCAGGTATCCTCCGCCGGCGGAAACGTCGGGGACCCGGCCTACCTCTATTTGGACAAAAACAATTCCGACGACGACCGCACGGCGCGGATCGACGTAACCTATACCAACGGTTATTCCACCTCCCTGACGCTGACGCAGAGGGCCGCGGGCTTCATCGACTACGACCGTTCGTGGGGCGAACAGCCCGAATATCGTTCCGACGACGCTTATATCTATAAGACCTATTATGCGACGTTTGTGAGCAATCAGTTCTTTCCGGGCGGAAAACTGCGCAACTATTCGGTATGCTACGATGTCGACCGGCATATTTCGCATTGGGTGGCTTATCCGATCTTCAAGAAGGTCTACGAAACGCCCGTTTTGAGCCGGGTCAACGATTTCAATTACGATCCCAATGACCAGCTGCCCGTGATTCCCACCCGCGACCAGCAATACATCGGGACAGGCGGCAACGGCCGCGGTTACGGTGCATGGGGTTACGACCGCGGGCACATGCTTCCGCAGGCTTCGCGTTACAACAATTACGAGCCGAACCGGATGACTTACTACGGCACCAACATGATGCCCCAGAACAGCACGCTGAATCAGAATATCTGGGCCTCGCTGGAGGGCAAAGTCCGTGGCTGGGGAGGCTTGCAGACCTACGATACGCTCTATGTGGTGACGGGAGCCGCTTTCAAGAGCACGAAGACCATCGACAATGCCAACGGACCGATCGCCGTGCCGTCGCATTGCTGGAAAGTGCTGCTGCGCCAGCGGGGCAACCAGAACCGGCAGATCTCTCAATTCAAGGCGGATGAACTGAAAGCCATCGGCTTCGTGTTCACCAACGATGACGCCGGAGCCGCCACGTCGATCGAATCGGCTGTCCGTTCGGTGAAGGAGATCGAGGAGCTGACGGGCTTCAAGTTCTTCCGAAACCTCGACCCGGCCGTGGCCGATGCGGTGAAAAGCCAGAAGAACCTCGCCGACTGGTAGGGATTATGATACAATGAATTGAACCTTAACAACAAAAATCGTTTATGAAGAGAATCTTTTTGACAGGACTGTTTGCCTCGCTGATCGCGGTGGCATGCTTCGCGCAGAAGCCCTACAAAGTGGTCTTCTACAACTTCGAGAACCTGTTCGACACCATTCACGATCCCGGCGTCCTCGATGAGGAGTTCACGCCCGAAGGACCCAAGAAGTGGAACTCGGCCAAGTACACCAGGAAAATCGGGAACCTCGAACGGGTGTTGTTCGACATCGCCGCCGAGGATAAGGATTATCCCGTGGTGATCGGCGTTTCGGAGATCGAGAACCGCTCGGTGATGGAGGATGTGATCGCGCAGCCGAAACTCGCGCCCGGCAACTACCGCATCGTGCATTACGATTCGCCCGACGCACGCGGCGTCGACGTGGCGTTCTACTACCGTCCCGACGTTTTCAAGCTGGAGGGAAGCGCCGCCATTCCGTTCAAGATGCCGGAACTGCCCAACTTCAGGACGCGTGATTTCGTCACGATGTGGGGCACGATCGACAGCGAGCCGTTCTTCTTCCTCGTGAGCCACTGGCCTTCGCGTCTGGGCGGCAAGGAGGCTTCGGCCCCCAAGCGTCTGGCTGCCGCCAAGCAGGTGAAGCACATCGTCGACTCGGTGACCGCCGCCAACCCGGCCACGAAGGTGGTCGTCATGGGCGACCTGAACGACGATGCCACGGATGACAGCATCGTCGAGGGCCTCAACGCCAAGGGCAAGATCAAGGAGGTCGGCAAGGGCGACATGTTCAATCCCTTCATCGGCCTGCTGAAAGCGGGTTACGGCACGCTGGCTTACCGCGACGAGTGGAACCTGTTCGACAACATCATCGTTTCGGAGAACCTCGCCACCGGTTCCACGGGCAGTCTGAAAATCCAGCCCGCCGGCAACTCGAAGTTCTACGGCGGCATCTTCCGCCGTCCATACATGATCCAGAAGGAGGGCCAGTACAAGGGCTATCCGCTGCGTACGTTCGTGGGCAACGATTTCCAGGGCGGTTTCAGCGACCACTTCCCCGTATATATCTACATCGCCAAATAAACACTCTAAAATATTTGTATGAAACTCAAAGTTCTACTTATTCTGATGCTCGCCGCCGTGACCTTCACGTCCTATGCGCAGGACGGAGGCATCCGCGGTAAGGTGGTTTCGCGCAACGGTCGCGTGGCCTTGAGCAATGTACAGGTGAAGATCGAATCGCTGGGTCTGACGGCCATGACCGACAAGGACGGCAACTTCATCTTCGAGAATCTTCCTGCGGGCAGCTACACGGTGCTCTTCTCTACGCCCGACTTCGAGGACCTCAACCTGATGGTCCGCGTAGGCGATAAGCATGTGCAGGACCTCAAGTCGGTGATCATCGTGCCGTCGGGGCAGAGTGCGGTTCTGGACGACGCCGTTTTCGCCGAATTCGACAGCGACTCCTCGTCGTCGGACACGCAGGCGCTGCCTTCGTCGCTCTCTTCGTCGAAGGACCTCTTCAACAACATCGCATCGTACCGTTTCAGCGAGATGCGTTTCAACGTCCGCGGCTACGATTCGCAGTACTCGGACATCTACCTGAACGGCATCCGCTTCAACGACGCCATGACGGGCTACGGTCCCTGGTCGCTGTGGAGCGGACTGAACGACGCGACGCGTAACCAGGAGAACTACACGGGCCTCGAAGCGTCGGATTTCGGCATCGGCGGCATCGGCGGCATGACCAACGTCAACGCCCGCGCCTCGCAGATGCGCAAGGGATTCCGCGTGAGCGTGTCGAACGGCAACCAGATGTACCGTTTCCGTGCGATGGTTTCCTACGGCTCGGGACAGTTGGACAACGGCTGGTCGTACGCCTTCTCGGTGGGAACCCGCCAGGGCGGCAACGGCTATGTGGACGGCGTTTACTACAACTCCTATTCCTATTTCGCTTCGGCCGAGAAGCTTTTCGGACAGAACCACCGCCTTGCGTTGACGCTGCTGGCTTCGCCTTCGGAGCGCGGCGCGCAGCAGGCTTCGACCGACGAGGCTTACGCTCTGTTCGGCAACAACTACTACAACCCCAATGTGGGTTACCAGGCCGGCAAGCTCCGCAACTCGCGCGTGCGCAACACCCACGAGCCGATCGTGATGCTCAACTATACGTGGGACATGTCGGAGAACACGCGCCTGAACGCCGCCACGTCGCTGCGTTTCGGCAGGAACGGCTATTCGGCCCTGACGTGGAACGCCGGAGCGGACCCCCGCGGCGACTACTACCGCTATATGCCGAATTCGGATAAGACGCAGATCGTGCCGGGCATAACTACCGACGAGACGATCTATTTTTACGCGATGGATGGCGCCATAGCGAAAGGTGTGTGGGACGGTATGCTCGACTACGACAAATTCTTCCAGACGAATATGCGGAATATCGACACCGATCCGGTGCTGTCCAAACTGATGGGCAATAACAGTCGTTCGAACTACATGATCGAGGAGCGTCACACCGACCAGCTGGACTACAACCTGGCGGTCAACGTGCAGCATAACATGCGCCACAACATGCGCATCGTCGGCGGCGCCAACCTGCGCGTCAACCGCACGAATTACTACTCGGAGATCAAGGACCTGCTGGGCGGCGACTATTGGTATGACATCGACAAGTTCGCCGAGCGCGACATGGCCAGCGCCGAGGCTTACCAGAACGACCTGGATTACTACTGGGCTACGGGGCACGCCCGCATTGCCCGTGTCGGCGACAAGTACGGTTACTACTACCGGGCGCACCTGCTCGAAACCAATGCCTGGGCCAACTACACGTGGGGCATCGGCGGTTTCTCGCTGGGCGTCTCCGGATCGGTCGGCTACTCGAACATGTACCGCGAGGGCATGTGGCGCAAGGGATTGTTCCCCAACGATTCGAAAGGCGATTCGAAGAAACTCGACTACCTGACCTACGATGCGAAACTTGCGCTGGGCTACAAGTTCTCTGGAGCGCATTCGATCGAGGCCAATGTGGCTTACATGCAGCAGGCGCCCAAGTTCGCGACGGCATTCGTGTCGCCCCGTACGCGCAACACGACCACGCCGGGGCTGAAGGCCGAGAAGATTTTCGCAGCCGATCTTACCTATAACCTCAACCTGCCCTACATCAAGGCGCGTCTTTCGGGATACTATACGACGATCGAGGACCAGTCGAAGGTCATCTCGTTCTACGACGATACCCGCAGTTCGTTCACCAACTTCGCCATGAGCGGTATCGACAAACGCTACTACGGCGTTGAGTTGGGCCTTTCGGTTCCCGTATGGAACGGCCTCTCGGTCGTGGGTGCCTTGAGCTGGGGCGACTATACCTATACGTCGAATCCCAACTTCGTGCAGACGGTTGACAACGTGGACAAGATCGTACTGAAAGATAAGGTCAACTGGGACGGTTATCATGTGGAAAGCTCGCCGCAACTGGCTTTCAACATCGGTCTCGACTACCGCGGACCGCGCAACTGGTTCGCCGGTGTGAACTTCAACTACTACGACAACATCTATCTTTCGATGAACCCGATGTACCGTACGGCTACCGCCATTAAGTATTATACAAATGTGCTGACTTCCAATACGGCCACCAATGCGCAGAAGGCATCGGCCCTCTCGTCGATCAAGACCCTCCGCAAGCAGGAGAAGTTTGACAGCGCATATACGTTGAGCGCCAATATCGGCAAGAACTGGTATATCCACCGGGTCTACATGCTGGGCTTCAGCCTCGAGGTGAAGAACATCCTCAACGATCAGGACATCCGCACGGGCGGTTACGAGCAGATGCGTATGAGCAAGGTCCGCGGCGAGGGCGGCGAGCAGATTTACGGCCGCTTCCCCTCGAAGTATTTCTACCTGTTCGGTACGACCTATTACCTGAATGTCTATTTCCGTTTCTAATCGCGCAAAGCATAATTTATGAAAAGTCTTAAAATAGCATTGGCGGCTCTCGTCGGTCTGGTGGCCGTGAGCTGCTACAACGATTTCGACACTCCGGCTCCGCAGAAGCTCTATACGGCCGACGATATGGCCGCAATGGGGCTTACTCGGATCACCATTGCCGAAGTGAAGGAAAAATTTGGTCCGATCTCCAATACGGGAACCAACGACAATTTCTCCACGACCAAGACCCTCAAGTTCGGAACCCGCACGTCCGAGGAGGCCAAGTTCGACGGCCTCATGGAGTGGCCCGAGGCTTCGAAATACTACATCAAGGGCAAGGTGATCAGCAGCGACCGTCAGGGCAACATCTACAAGTCGCTCTATATCTACGACGGCACGGCCGGTATCGAGCTGAAGCTCTACAACGGCCTTTATCTCGACTTCCTGCTCGACCTGGCTTCGAAGCCGATCAAGAGCCAGTGGGTCTACGTGCGTCTCGACGGTCTCTATCTGGGTAACTACCGCATGATGCTTTCGATCGGAGGCGCTCCCTCGGACGGCATCAACACGGCCGGCAACCACAAGTTCTACGCCAACTCGAACCTCGACAACCCGAAGGTCGCCGCCCTGAACGTCTTCCGCGGCGAATACACGACGCTCGACGACTCGGACATCAAGGAGGTCGACGGTTCGAACTACACGTCGCTCGGCGAGGCCGATCTGGGCCGGCTGGTGCGTTTCAACAAGATCAAGATCCGCTATGCGGGTGTGAAGAATCAGGACGGCGTGACGCCTCCGAACCTCAAAAACGGCGGAAATGCGAATCCCTATCCGAGCTGGATCGTGACCGACTGGGGAACGCCCATCTTCGGCGCGTGGTATCGCTGGGCCTACAACAACAGCGAGCAGAATATCCGTCTCTACGGTTCGGTGCTGATGAGCTACAACGATGCGGCGGAGTACACTTCGGACCCGGGCGTTTACGGCATCCGTACGAGCGGTTACAGCCAGTTCGCCATGAAGCCCATCCCGAAGGACGGCACGGAGGGTACGGTGCTGGGCATCTACGGCATCTATGCGAAGAAGAGCGATTTCACGGGAGGTTCGGAGGACTGGGCGCAGTACCAGATCTCGGTGAGCCGTATCGAGGACCTCGGCTTCCCGCCCGAGTCGCTGCTTTCCGAGGAGTGGATCAGGGCCAATACGCCCGCCTCGTCGCTGACGCCTCCCGTGAAGAACGGCGGCGATGATTACGAGGGTGACTGATCCCGCGTTTGAGCAATAAAAAACTGCGACCCAAAAGGGTCGCAGTTTTTTTGTGCCGCGGCGGCAGCGCTACCGCTTGTTCCATTTGCAGGAGGTCTGGTAGTAGCCGATCGCGCGGTCGACCTGCATGGCGTCCTTCCGCTCCATCGTTTCGAGGTGGTGGGGATTCTCCTCGGTGGGAACCACGCGGTACTGCTCGAAGCGGCGCACGGGCGACAGAATCGTGAAGGTGTCGCCTTCGAGGTAGCCGAGGTCCTGATAGGTGGCGATGAACGCGCGGTTGACATATGCCGGGTCGAAGATGCTGCGGCCGTAGAAATGCGAGTCGTAGCTCATGTTGAGCAGCGACAGCAGGGTGGGCATCAGGTCGATCTGCGAGACGATGCCGTCGACCACTCCGGGTTCGATAAGCCCGGGGGCGAGGATCAGCGCCGGGATGTGGTATTTCTGCAACGGAATCTCGGTGCGGCCTGCGCTCGAAGCGCAGAGATCGGCCGTGACGAGGAAGATCGTGTTTTCGAACCACGGCTGCCTGGCCGCTTCGGCGAAGAACCGTCCCAGCGAATAGTCGCTGTAAAGCACGCCTCCGGCGCGGCTCTTCGAGTCGTTGGGAATGCGGATTCGTCCGGCGGGGTAGGTGAAGGGGCGGTGGTTGCTGACGGTCATCACGTGGGCGAAGAACGGCTTGCCGCTGCGGGTCTCCTCGTTGAGCGTGCGGATGACCTTCCGGTAGGCGTCTTCGTCGCAGACGCCCCAGATGTTGGCGAAGGTGATCTCTTCGGGCTTGTAGCTTTTCTGGTCGACGATGTCGTATCCGTTGCCCGAGAAGAAGGTCTCCATGTTGTCGAAATAGCTGTTGCCGCCGTAGAAATAGGTCACGTTGTAACCCTTGTCGCGCAGCAAGGCTCCTGTGGAGTGCATTCCGGCGTTGTTCGGACGCTTGATGATGCTCTGGCCCGGGCAGGGCGGCAGCGAGAGCGTCACGGCCTCCAGGCCGCGCACCGTGCGGTTGCCCGTGGCGTATACGCGGTCGAACGCCAGTCCCAGTTTGTAGAGCGAGTCGAGTGCGGGCGTGATCCGTTCCGTGTTGCCGAACCGCTCCATGTACGAGGCGCTCATGCTCTCCATGGTGATCAGCACGATGTTGCGGCGGATCTCCTCCCCTTCGGCGCGCACGGCGTGCAGGTTGTCGCCCGTGCTTTGGTAGACCCCGTGCACGAAGGCTTCGGCCTCGGCTTCGGGACGCGTGAGGTAGAACTGTTCGTAGTCGAGCGTGTTCTTGACGAAGGCGTCGTAGAACTTGTAGAGTCCGTTGGCCTGCAATTCGTTGACGTAGACGTTGTCGCTGTCCTGGAAGCGGGTGTTGAAGTTCAGCAGCCCGATCGCGGCGAACAGCGCCGCGACGTAGGCCGGTCCGATTACGGCTTTCCACCTCCAGCCTTTCAGGCATTCGGTCTGCACGAGTTCGCTGCGGAAGAAGTACCACGTCACGAGCAGCGTCACGACGACGATGCCCAGCGTCATCGGAATGACGGGGTAGGACTCCATGATGTTGCCCACCACCTCGTTGGTGTAGACCAGGTAATCGACGGCGATGAAGTTGTAGCGGACGCCGAATTCGCTCCAGAAGAAATATTCGCTGATGCCGTTGAAGATGATGGCGCCCACGTAGACGACGATGAAGAGGGCGAACCACACCGTGGTCCAGTGGCTGCGGAATCCGGGCAGGAAGAGCCGCAGTGCGAAGCTGCCGGCCCAGTAGCCCAGCACATAGAGGGCGATTCGCGGCGCGACGCTTCCGTATTCGTCGAAGATCGTGTTGAAGAACGCCACGTAGCAGAACGCCGCCACGAGCAGGGCGAGGAGGATGTAGCCCCACGGCTTTCTGTACTTGGTGCGCGAAACGCTCAACATGAAGAGCCAGAGGAAAATGAATCCCGCCGTCGCGGCGCAGAAATCGTTCACGGCGCCCAGCAGGAAGACTTCGCACCATTCGCCGAATGAGAAGGCGAGTGAGGTGGTCTGCTCGTTGAAAAGCAGTACGACGCGCAGCACGAGGCCGACGGCGACGGTCAGCAGCGACAGTTTGAGATAGAGGCCGGAGACCAGCCGAATACTTTTTTGCATGATGAATTTGGGAATTAACGGTACAAAGTTAACCATTTTCAGCCCGTTCGGAAAAAGAAAAGGCAGTCAACCGGGTGACTGCCTTGTTCTGTTGTTTTGAAAAATCGTTTGTTTTGGTGCTTACTTCGACGGGCGCATGACGACCTTCACGAGGTTTCCGTCCGCAAGGATCTTCTTGGCGAGCGCCTGCACGTCGGCGTTGGTCAGGTCGCGGATCGCCTGTTCGTGGTCGGCGATGTAGTTCAGGCCCGAGCCGTATTTGATCTGGATGTAGTTCATCCATGCGCCGTTCTGTTCGAGGCTGTTCTTCCAGCTCTTGAGCATGAATTCGCGGTGTTTCTCGATGTCCTCGCTCTTGGGACCGTTGGCTGCGATCTCCTCGATCTCCTTCATCACGATCTCGCGCAGTTCGTCGGCCATCTCCTCGTTGGTGTCGAACGAAATGGTCATGCTGTAAGTCTCGCGGGGGATGTACTTCGTCGAACCCTGGACGCGCACGCCGTAGGTTCCGCCCTTCTCCTCGCGGATCGAAACGAGATAGCGCGAATTGAGCGCCTGCGTCAGGAACGTCAGGGCCATTTTGTTTTTGAGCGTGTAGGGCATCTCACCCGAGAAATGGTAGTTGACCGAGACCTTCGGCTGCTGCATCGGAGCCGTGAACTCCTCCGTAACCTCGCCTTTCACCGGATAGGCCTTGTCGTCGACGTAATTGATCGGTTTGCGGGCGGCGGGGATCGAACCGATGTATTTCTCCACGAGGGGTTTCAGCGTTTCGGGGTCGATGTTGCCCACGAACGTGAAGACGAATCCGTTGGCTCCGGGGTAGAGCTTGGCGTAAATGCCGGGCAGCTGTTCGAAGTCGAACTTGTTGACGATCTCCGTCGAGATCATCTGACGGCGGGGATTGTGGCCGTAGGTCACGTCGGCCACCTTCTCCTGCATCAGGAAGTCGGGATTCGACTTGGCATTGGCGAGCTGGGCGAGGAGCATCTTCGTGAGATTGTCCACGTCGTCCTTGTTGAACCGGGGCTGCGTGAAATTGAGGTAGAGCAGCTGGAGCATCGTCTCGATGTCCTTGGGCGAGCAGACGCCGCCCATGGCGCTGGTGTAGTTCTCCACCGAGGGCTGCACCGAGGCCGTTTTGCCCGAAAGCTGTTTCTTGAGTTCCGTGGCCGAGAATTTGCCGACACCCGACATCGAGTTCACGGCGGGCATCATTTCGCCCATGTAGTACTCCTCGTCCGAGAGCAGCGACAGGCCGCCCTTGCCGACTACGCCCAGGCGCACTTCGTCGGCCTTGAAGGTCGTGGGTTTCACGACGACCTTCGCACCGTTGGCCAGCGTCCATTCCGTCGTTCCGAGCTGTTTGTCCTCGACCGTCTTCTTCACGGGCGAGCCTTTGAGCACGGTCCCTTCTGCGATCAGCGGCTCCTTGACCACGTTGTCCTCATAGGCCGTGACCTCCGATGCGGCCACCTTGTCGCGGATGGCGAGAATCTCCTCGGCGGTGGGCGTTGCGACGCCCTCCTTCTCGGGAGCGTTGATCACGATCACCTGATTCGTCGGGAGAATGGTCTGCTTCGCGAAGGCGTTGACGGCATCCACGTTGAGCATCTTGATCAGCATGCTGTCGAGCTGCCATTCGGTCTCGGCATCGGGCATCGGCTGGTTTTTCTGGTAGTTGTTCAGATAGGTCTGCACGAATTCGTTGTTGCGGCGGTCGTTGCGGTTGGCGTACGAGCGTTCGGCCTGACGCATCAGGTTCTCCTGGGCGCGTTCGAACTCGCCCTGCGTGAATCCGTAGCGGCGCACCTTCTCCATTTCGGTATAGAGGGTCTCGAAGCCGCGGGCCAGCTTGCCGTCCTCGGTCATGGCCACGAATACCGTGGCGTCGAGCGTCGGGATGATGCCGATCACGTCGCCCGTGCCCATGCCGGCGCCGAGGAACGGCGCGTCGGGCTGCATGGCGATCTCCTGCAGGCGGGCGTTCTCCATCGTGGTCATGTAGGCCTCGATCACGTTGTTGGCCTCGGCCAGCACCGTGTTGGCGAGCTGTTCGGGAAGCGCCGGGCGCTTGATGAAGAGCTGCACCTTCGTACCCTGCATTTCGGGATCGGTGTAGATGCTGACGATCGGCTCCTCGTTGTCGGGAACCTCGATGGTCTCCTTCTGCGATGCGCCGGCGGCGGGAGCCGGAATGTCGGCCATCAGCGTCTTGATCTTGGACTCAATGGCGTCTACGTCGATGTCACCGACCACGATTACGGCCTGGTAGTCCGGACGGTACCATTGTTTGTAGAAATCCTCCAGCTCCTTGTGCCGGAAGTTCTTCAGCCCGTCGAGGTAGCCGATCAGGTTGCGGCGCTCGTATTTCGTGCCTTTGCCCAGCGCCTGCAACAGCTTCATCGTCGAACGCCACGACGCGCCGTCGCGCGTGCGCAGCTCCTCCATGATCACGCCGCGCTCCGAGTCGATTTCCGACGGCTCCAGCGCGATGAAGTGCGACCAGTCGTGCAGGATCAGCAGCGCCGAGTCGATGATTCCTTCGCGCGAGGTCGGCACGTCCTTCATGTTGTAGCACGTGTAATCCCAGCTCGTGCCGGCATTGAGGTTGGCGCCGAATTTCACGCCCACGGTCTCCAGATACTCCGTGAGCTGTTTGCCCGGGAGGTTCTTGGTTCCGTTGAAGGCCATGTGTTCCAGGAAGTGGGCGAGGCCCTGCTGCGAATCGTTCTCCTGGATGGCTCCCACATCGTGGAGGATGTAGAAATCAGCCTGGCCTTTCGGCTTTTCGTTGTGGCGGATGTAGTAGGTCATTCCGTTTTCCAGTTTCCCGGTGCGGACCTCCGGATCGGCCGGGATCGGCTGGTTCATCTGTGCCGCGGCGCTGCCGGCGGCGAACGCCGCGACGGCCAGCATCAATAATTTTTTCATGGGCATTTGTGGTATAAGGTTTATTGTTTCTGTGTCTCTTCGGGGCGGTATTCGATGATATCACCCGGCTGGCAGTCCAGCTCGCGGCAGATCGCTTCGAGCGTGGAAAACCGGATGGCCTTGGCCTTCCCGTTCTTGAGGATCGAGAGGTTGGCGGGCGTGATGTCGACCCGTTCGGCCAGTTCGCCGAGCGACATCTTGCGTTTGGCCATCATTACGTCTATGTTTATGATTATCGCCATAAAGTCGTCCCCCCCCCTTTTATCGTTTGCATTTCTCTCATGTCGTCTGTTTTAGATGGTCAGTTTCTGCTCCTCGCTCAAATTCTGGCCGATGGCGAAGACCTCGGCGGCGAAAAGGATCAGGATACCCATGATGATCATTGCGTAGGAGACGTGGAAACCCGCGTCGACGGTGTATCCGCTTCCGGCGAGCAGTTCGGCGGCGCGGCTGTTCATCACCCAGTCCACGGTGTCGCTGATCAGTTCGGTGACGATCGTCAGCATGCCGATTGCGCGCAGATACCAGACGTTGCGTTTGTCGAGCGTGCGCTCTTCGCGGATCGAGCGGCGCAGCGAGTGGATGATCACGAACATCAGTACGATGATGGCCAGATAGAGAAGCGGGCAGAGCATAACCAGCGCATAGAGCCATGCGCTGCCGCCGATCGAACGGAATGCCAGCCCCAGCGGGGATGTGCCCGGGGCGTTCTGCTCGACGACCAGGGCGAGTTTGCGGACGTTGGCTTTGATTTCCACGCCCGGCGCCGCGGCGATTTCGACAGCCGTTTCGGGTTGTCCCGTTACCCGGATGTCGCCCAGCATGTAGATCATGCGCGGCACGCCGGATTTCCACTTTTCGGCGATGTCGTTACCGAGTTCCGCGCCTTCCGCCGCGCCCCGCGAGAAATTGGGCAGGATTCCGTGGGCGATGCTTGCCACGAGTACGATGAAAAACGTAATGTAAATGACCAGCAGGCGTTGCAGGAGCGATTTTTTGTTCTGCATGTGTGACTATTTTGGTTTTACAGTTGCAAAGATAGAATTAATTTTCGAAAAACAAATAATATTTATCGTTTTTCGATAAAATTTTTCGCAGCGGACAAAAAAGGACGGCACAGGCGGCCGTCCTTCGGATCGTCTCCGGAGCGTTTACTCCACGTTGTCTTTCAGCTGTTTCCAGAATGAAGCGCTGATGGACATTGAGATCGAGATGGCCAGCACGTAGAGGATGAACATGACGACGAACGTGATGAAGCCGATGCCGATCGCATTGCAGATGGCCTGGAAAATGCCGAATACGATGCCGAACAGTACGCCGACGACCAGCGACACGAAGAACATGGTCCATTTGCTGCCGTAGGTGGCGTCGTTCGAAGCCTTGATGGCCTGTATCGGATTTTTGCCCTTTTCGATGAGGAAATAGTAGGAGAGCGTCCATGCGATCGAGAGCACGATGCCCGGGATGACCATGAAGAGCACGCCGATGAAAATCGGGAAAATCATCAGGCCCATCGTGATGAAGAACTCGCCCATGTAGCGGCGGTATTTGCTGTCGAAAATGCCCAGGGGATTGACAATCTCACCCTTGGCCAACTGTGTGGGCAGTAAGGTGATGGCGATTGTGGTACCCACATTGAGATAAGGTATCCAGATCGTAATGAGCCATAAGGCCACTGCTGCGATCACCGAAGGTGCGTTCTTTACGCCGATGGCGACGGAATCCTTGAGGGTTTCTCCGAAATCGAGTTTTTTCACTTCCATAACTAACAGGTTTAAGGGTTAACATCAAAAACAAAAATACGAAAAAAATCGTATCTTTGCCTGCATAACCGTAAAATTCAATGCAATGGCTGAAAAATCTCGCTATAATTACCGGGTTGAACCGCAGGACGTGGATTTCACGCTGCGGGCGACAATCCCTTCGCTGGGCGGCTCGATACTCAACACCGCGGGCATCGACGCCCACGGCAAGGGGTTCGGAGTCGATGCGCTGAATGCCGACAACCATTCGTGGGTGCTTTCGCGCATGGCCGTCGAATTCGACTGCCAGCCCACGCAGTACACCGACTACACCGTGGCTACGTGGATCAGCGATTACGGCCGGGTGCTCTCGACGCGAAACTTCACGCTGACCGATGCCGCAGGCCGCGAATTCGGCCGCGCCGTGACGCAGTGGGCGATGATCGACCTGCAGAGCCGTTCGGCGATCGACCTCTCGTGGGTGGGCGACGCGCATGCCGACGCCATCGTAGATGCCGCGCCCCCGACGGACAAGCCGCGCAAGATCCGTGCGGTAAGCCCTACCGCGACGGCCGAACACCGCGTGGTTTACAGCGACATCGACTTCAACCGCCACGTCAACACGATGCGCTATATCGAAATGATGCTCGACATGCTGCCCGTCGACATGCTGACGCAGGAGGCTCCGGTGCGGCTGGACATTCATTTCCTGAAAGAGTGCCGTTTCGGGCAGACGCTGACGGTGGGGTGCGAGTTGCGCGGGCGTTCGGCGCTGTTCGAAATTTCGGCCGACGGCGCTGCGGCTGCCGTGCGTGCCTCTATCGAATGGAAATAGGCCTGCGGGGAACGCTTCGCAGGGCGCTTGTGGAACGGGTTTTGCAGTTTACGGCTGCAAAACCTTTTTTCATTATGGAGAGCGCAACCAAAACACAAGCGAAAAACAAGTATCAGGTAAGCATCGACCTGCTGAACGATGCCGTGGGCAAGGAGATCGCCACTTCGTTGCAGTACATGTATTTCCACACTCATTTCGAGGACGACCGCTACCAGTATCTCTCGAAGATCATGCGCGAGATTTCGATCGCCGAGATGCGCCACATCGAGGAGTTCTCCGACCGCATCCTGTTCCTGCAGGGCGACGTGGACATGAACGCCTCGTTCCGCACCCGGCAGGTCACCGACGTGAAGGAGATGCTGCGCATGGCCATGCAGCTGGAGCAGAGTACGATCGACAGCTACAACGAAGCCTCGCGCATCGCCTCGGAGAACAAGGACGCCGTAACGCACAAGATGTTTCAGGACATCATCGTCGAGGAGGAGCAGCATCTCGACACCTTCCGCACCGAGTTGCAGAACCTGATCGACTACGGCGAGGAGTACCTCGCGCTGCAATCGGCCGCCGGCAGCAAGCATACGTCGAAGAGTTTCAACCATTCCGGCGGCGGCGAATAGCGGTTCGCGCGGCGGAAAGCACTTCTGACGCAAAAAACGGAATCCTTTTGCCGGGGTCCCGTTTTTTCGGTTATCTTTGTACCTGAATCATTCGCGGGAACCTGTGCAAACCCCGGCCGGCGCATGAGTTCCTCCCGGGGGAGGGATTCGGGGCGGGGCGGATCTGCCGATGCGGCCGGAGGCCGCAGGCGTCGGGTTGCCGGATCGGATGAACGGCATGAAATCGCCGGAATGCTCTGATACGATGAAAATAACGATTTTAGGACCTGCCCATCCCTACCGCGGGGGGCTGGCCTCGATCATGGAGATCATGGCCCGCACGTTCCAGCGGCGGGGCGACGAGGTCGACATCAAGACCTTCACGCTGCAATATCCCTCGCTGCTGTTTCCCGGCGAGAGCCAGACGGTTGCGACGCCTCCGCCTGCGGACCTCCGCATCTGCCGCTGCGTCAATACGATGAATCCGCTGAACTGGGTGCGCGTCGGCCGCCGGATACGCCGCGAGCGTCCCGATTTCGTGCTGATGAAGTACTGGACGCCCTTCATGGCCCCCTGTTTCGGGACCATTGCCCGCATCGCCCGCGGCAACGGCCATACGAAGGTGCTGTGCCAGATTGACAACGTCGAGCCGCACGAACACCACCTGACCGACAAACCCTTCAACCGCTACTACCTGCATTCGGTGGACGGCTTCGTCTACATGTCCGAGCAGGTGCACAGCGAGCTTCGCGCGTACAGCGACGCTCCGGCCTTGTTTTCGCCGCACCCGCTGTTCGAGAACTTCGGCGAGCGGGTCGAACGCTCCGAGGCGTGCGTGCGTCTGGGGCTGGACCCTGCGAACCGCTACGTGCTTTTCTTCGGGCTGATCCGCGATTACAAGGGGCTTGACCTGCTACTCGACGCCTGGGCGCAGCTCCGGCGTGCGGGCCGCACCGAGGGCCGCCGGCTGATCGTGGCGGGGGAGTTCTACACCGCCCGGGAGCCGTATCTGAACCGGATCGCCGACAACGGATTGCAGGACGAGGTGCTGCTCCACGACCGCTTCATCCCCGACGACGACGTGAAATATTATTTTTCGGCGGCGGACTTCGTCGTCCAGCCCTACAAGACCGCCACGCAGAGCGGCGTGACGCAGATAGCCTACCAGTTCTGCGTGCCGATGGTCGTCACGAAAGTCGGGGGACTGGCCGAGATCGTGCCCGACGGCCGGGTGGGGTATGTCTGCGAACCCACGCCCGAAGGGGTTGCCGGCGCCATCGAACGGATGTACGAAGGGGACACGCTTCAACGCTTCCGGGAAAACTGCGTCGAGGAACGCCGCCGCTTTTCGTGGGAGGAGATGTGCAGCCGCATCACGGAGCTGTACGGGCTGGTGGCTTCCGGAAAATAGGGGGCGCCGCAGCTTCCGGGAGAACTGTTTTTTCGGCATTTCGTTTGTTATTCAGGCGAAAAGACCTATCTTTGCGGGACCTAACTCATACTCTTGCATATTGTGGCGTCACAATTCATCAATCTGAAATCCAGGTTGCTTAACCCGTATGTGGTATTTGCCGTCTGGATGCTCTGCACGGTTTGGATCTGCATCACGCAGTCGCTGGCCGGGCCTCAGAACTACAACAATTTCCTGGTCTTCCGCGGGGTGTTCGACCATCTGTTCTCCTCGCTTCCCCTTTACGAGCCCTATCCGCTCGAATACGGGGATATCAACCATTACGGTCCGATTTTCGCCTTTATCATCGCACCTTTCGCGGTGCTGCCGCCGTGGCTGGGCATGTCGCTGTGGTGCATGAGCCTTTCGCTGCTGCTCTACTGGACCGTCCGGCAGCTGCCGATGCCCGTGGTGCTGACGAGCCTGGTGCTGTGGCTGACGCTCAACGACTTTTACGGAGCCTGCTTCAAACAGCAGTTCAACATCGCCGTCGCGGCGCTGGTCGTCGGGGCGCTGGCCATGATCGAGAAACGCCGCGAAGGATGGGCCGCACTGTTCATCGTCATCGGTACGTTCGTCAAGATTTACGGCATCGTCGGGCTGGCCTTTTTCTTCTTCGTGCGGCGCAAAGGACGTTTCATCGGGTATATGGCTTTGTGGAGCGCCATGGCCCTGCTGCTGCCCCTGCTCTTCGTCAGTCCCGAATACCTCTGGTCGCAGTATGCGGCATGGGCCGCCGACATTGTGCAGAAGAACGGTGAGAACATGTTCTGTGCCTATACGAACATCTCGCTGGTGGGCTGTGTGCGCAAGATCAGCGGTTCGCCGGCCTATTCCGACCTGCTGATCATCGTCCCCGCCATGGTGCTGTTTCTGCTCTCCTACCTGCGCACCGGGCAGTACAAACACTTCAGCTACCGCCTGACGATGCTGGCTTCACTCCTGTTGTTCATCGTGCTGTTCAGCAGCGGCAGCGAACACAGCGGCTATGTGATAGCCGCGCTCGGCATGGGTATCTGGTGGGTGAATTTTCCCCCCCCCCCGCACGCGGCCGGCTCGAATGGACGCTGCTCCTACTGGCCCTGTTCGCCAGTTTCTCCTATAACTTACTCCCGACTAAGTTCTACCGTGGCGTATTCGTAGCCTACGCGCTGCGTTCGCTGCCGTTCTTCGCCATCTGGCTCCACTGCATCCGGAGGCTGTGGCGCGAGGATTTCGCCGTCACGGACGTCCTTCTGGACTACAAAACCCTGCCTGCGGCAGACGAGGCGGCAAACGAGGCGGCAGAATCCCGTCCCGCGCGGCCGGGCGACGGGCTCGACATCGTATGCCCGTGTTACAATCCGGCTCCGGGGTTCGTCCCTGCGCTGGCCCGCTCCTATGCGGAGCTTTGCGCCCGGTATCCGGACAAGCGCCTGCACCTGATCGTCGTCAACGACGGTTCGCCGCATGGTTTCGGCGAGGAACAGCACGGGGCGCTGCGGCAGGCCGTTCCGGATGTCGAGATCGTCGATATTCCGCACGGCGGCAAGGGCGCTGCCATCCGGGCCGGCATCGCCCGTTCCCGGGCCCCGTATACCATCTATACGGACATCGACATGCCCTATACGGCGGAGTCGATGTGCGAGGTGATCGACCGGGTGTTCGCAGGGACCGACGTGGTGATCGCCGTGCGCAACCGGAGTTACCATTCGCGGCTTTCGCCCATGCGCAAGATGATGTCCTACGGGTCGAAACTGCTTAACCGCATCTTCCTCAACATCCGCCATACCGACACGCAGGGCGGTCTGAAGGGCCTCTCGCCCCGCGCTCGGGCGGTGATGCTGCGCACACGCATCTCCGATTTCCTGTTCGACACCGAATTCGTCGTCCTCGCCGCACGCGACAAACGCCTGCGCATCGAGGAGGTCGAGACCATGCTCCGCGACGGCATCGTCATGTCGGCGATGTCTCCGCGGGTGTTGTTCCGTGAATTGAGAAACTTTTTCCGTATCGCCATCCGCCTATGACTGTGACACTCGGTTTCGACGTCGAGGAGTTCGATTTTCCGCTCGAAAGGGGCCGCGGAATCGATTTCGGCACCCAGCTTGCGGTCAGCTCCGAGGGGCTGGAGTTCCTGCTGGACCTGCTCGCGCGGCTGGAGCTGCGGGCCACGTTTTACACGACGGCCAATTTTGCCCTCCACCGCACGGACCTTGTCCGCCGCATCGTCGCCGGAGGCCACGAGGTGGCTTCGCATGACTATTACCACGGGCTGACCGCCGGGTCGGACCCTGCCGGCAGCCGGCGGACGCTCGAAGAGCTGACCGGACAGCGCATTGTCGGCTACCGTGCCCCGCGGCTGGCCGCCGCTTCGTCCGCGGCGCTCGCGGCGGCGGGGTACAGGTACAATTCGTCGATCAATCCGACGTGGATTCCGACGCGCTACAACAACCTCCGGGCCCCGTGCTCCGTGTCGCGGGAGGAGGGGCTCACGATCTATCCGGTTTCGGTCTCCGCGCCTTTCCGCGTGCCGCTGTTTTGGATTTCGCTCCACGTCATGCCGCTGCCGCTCTACAAACTGCTGTGCCGCAGCGCCCTGCGCCGCGACGGGCACCTGAACCTCTATTTCCATCCGTGGGAGTTTTCCGCACGGCTGCGCGAGCCGGCTTTCGGTGTTCCGGGCTATCTTACGCATTGTTCGGGGACGGACCTGCAACGGAAATTCATCCGGCTGCTGGAGTGGCTGAAAGCCCGCGGCTGTCGGTTTTTGACCACCCGCGAATACCTCGGATGCGATGAGTAGGGTAGCGATGATGCTCCGGAGGCTCTATGAGAGTCCGTTCGTGCGCTTCGCCGTGGTGGGAGGCGTCGCCACGGCGGTCAATTACGCCGTTTACGTCGTGCTGGTGCGGTGTTTCGACGACCTCTGGCCGGCCCTTGCCTATTTTTGCGCCTTCTGCGTCAGCATCGTCTGCAACTTTCTGCTGTCGAGCTATTTCACCTTTCGGGTACGGCCCTCTGCCCGCCGTGCCGTGCGGTTCCTGACGGCCCACCTCATCAACCTTGTGAACGAACTCGTACTGCTCGAAATCTGGCTGTGGGCGGGCGTTCCGAAACTCTATGCGCCGCTGTGCGTTTTTCTGGTCGCCTTTCCGGTCAATTTCCTGATGGTGCGCTTCGCCCTGCGCGGGCGTTTGAAATCCTGAAAAAACGGACCCTGCCGTGCGATGCGCGGCAGGGTCTCCTTCTTCATTTATTCGGGTGTAGCTTGGGCTACTTCTTGATATTGGGCAGTTCCAGCCCGTATTTCTTTTTCCGGTCTTCCGCTTTGAGCCACAGTCCCAGCAGCATCGCCAGCACGCCGCATGCGACGAAAATCAGCATCGGACGGGTGTAGTCGTAGGGCATTCCCTCGGTCCGTCCGGCGTTGAAATATTTGAGTGCGAAGCCGAAGAGCATCGGGAAAAGGCACAGTCCGATGTTCTGAATCCAGAATATCAGCGAATAGGCGGAACCCAGATAGCGCGTCTCCACGATCTTCGGAACCGAGGGCCAGAGTGCGGCCGGAACCAGCGAGAACGAGATGCCGAGCAGGACGATCGAGCCGTAGGCGACGGGCTTGCTCGGGAACTCCGGGAGCACGAAGGCGAAGGTCAGGTGGCAGACGATCATCAGAATGGCGCCTAAAATGAGCATCGTGGCGCCCTTGCCCTTGTGGTCGAGGTATCGGCCCAGGAAGGGGGTGATGGCCGCCGCGCCCATCGGGAACCAGCGGAAAATGTCGGCTGCGGTCTGGGCCGATACGCCGAGGTTGCTCTCCAGCATGTTGGTGGCGAAGCGCTGGAAGGGGAAGATGGCCGAATAGTAGAGCACGCAGAGGAACGCGATGATCCAGAACACCTTGCTGCTCAAGATGTACTTCAGGTCGCTGACCTTGAACTCCTCCTCGCTGCCGCCTCCGCCCCGGCTGTCGAGACCCAGTTGTTTGTCCAGTTTGCGGTCCATGAAGGAGAAGATCACGAACGTCAGCAGGCCGATCAGCAGCAGCACGGTGCAGAATGCCACCGGTCGTACGACCGTTGCGGGAGCCATGTCGGCGAGCCACGGCGAAATGGAGAAGATGGCGAAAACGCCGACGCGGGCAATGGCCATCTCAAGTCCCATGGCCAGAGCCATCTCCTTGCCTTCGAACCACTTGGCTATGGCTTTTGATACGGTGATGCCGGCCATCTCCATGCCGCAGCCGAAGATCATAAAGCCCAGCGACGCCAGTTTGGCCGAGGCGGGGAACGAGGTCCACCACGAGCCGAGCCACGTTTCGATGCCCGAACCCGCGAACGAGTCGCTCACGGCGTAGTATTTCAGACAGGCGCCGATGAACATCAGCGAAGCCGACAGTTGGCCGGTGAACCGCACGCCCATCTTGTCGAGGATGATGCCTGCGAGGATCAGAAATCCGAAGACGTTGAGTATGAACTCCGAACTGCCGTACATGCCGAATACGTCGGGGGTCCATCCGCGCTGTGCCTCGATCATGCTTTGCAGCGGCGACATCAGGTCGACGAACATGTAACCGAAAAACATCGTGGACGCGATGAGCAACAACGCCGTCCATCGGGCTGCGGACGAGTCGTTGAGTTTACGTTGGATAGTTTCTGCCATATTTTTTTGTGTTGAGTTAGTTATCCAGTGATGCGTAGCGTTTCAGCACCTCGTAGGCTTCGGTGATTCCCAGTTCGCCGGCTTTCGAGAGGTCGAGGCAGCCCTTGCGGGTGTCTTTCATAAACAGCTGGATGATGCCGCGGTTGTAGTAGGCCTCGGCGAATGCGGGGTTGAGTGAGATGGCTTTGGTGTAGTCCTCGAACGCCTCGGGCAGGCTGCCCGAGAGGGCCAGCAGGTTGGCGCGGTTGTAGTAGGCGTAGGCGAAGTCGGGGAAGAGCTTCACGGCCTTGTTCAGGTCGGCCACCGCCTCGTCGTAGCTGTACGTGCGTTTCGAATTGTTGTTCAGTCGGTTGGCGGGGTCCGAGTCGATCGTGATCCGCTGGTAGGAGTTGTCGATCGACGAGATGAAGTCGATCATCTCGGCGCGCGTCGTCGAGCGGTTCAGGTAGAGGAACGGGTTCGACGGGTTCAACTCGATGGCCGACGAATAGGTGCTCACCGAATTGGTGTACTGCTTGATGAGCGACTGCGTGACGGCGCGTTCGAAGAGCACGGTCCATGCGGGGTTGCTTGCGTTAAGCTCCTGCACATACTGCTTGTCGAGCATCACCAGCGTGTCGGGCGCGATGTTGCTCTCGCGGCACGAGAGGGTGAGGTATTCGTTGCCGATGCGCTTCTTGAAATCGTCGACGCGTTGCAGGTGATAGGGTTTGGCTGCGGGAACCGAGTCGGGGCGCATGAGCGTGAACTTGAACAGCGGCAGCAGGCGCATCTCCTCGTGTCCGCCGTTGTGGCCCGTGATGCGGTCGAAGCTGCCTCCGGCGAACTTGCTGTCGAACGACAGCAGGCGGTCGAAGCGCTGCGTGGTGTCGGCGTAGATCGAATAGGTGCTGTCGTTCAGGCGCGAACGGTATTCGGCGATTTTCCGCTGGGCGATCGAGCGGTCCTCTTTGGCGCCCTGCGGGTCGCGGAGCAGTTCGCGCAGCCGGCCGCGGTAAATGTAGGCGTTGGCGAAGTCGGGGTATAGCTTGATGGCCGAGGTGTAGTCCTCCACGGCGCGCTCGATCTCGCCCAGCTGGGCGTAGACGCCTGCGCGGTTGTAGTAGACCAGCACGTTGTTGGGCGAGTAGAGCGCCACTTTGTCGTAATCCTCCAGCGCGCGGTTGTAGTCGCCGATCTGCGTGCGCAGCATCGCGCGGTTGAAATAGGTCAGCGAGTTGGTCGAATCGAGCTGGATCACCTTGTCGAAATCGGCCAGCGCCTGCATCGGGCGGTTGGTGGCGTTGTAGACCAGCGCGCGGTTGAAGTAGGAGAGCAGGTAGGCCGAATCGCACTCGATGGCCTTGTTGAAATCCGCCTCGGCCTCCTTGTACTGTTCCTGCTGGAGGTGCAGTCCGCCGCGGCGGTTGTAGCCGTTGGGATTCTCGCGGTTGGTGCGTATCGCGGTGTTGAAATTCTCGTAGGCGCGCGTGGTGTCTTTCAGGTGGAGGTAGCTCAATCCCCGGCAGATGAAGGCGTCGGCCACCTTGTTCTCCTGGCGGATGAACTTGTCGAAATCGTCGATGGCCTCCTTGAACTGCTGGTTCAGCAGGCGCGTCACGCCGCGGCTGTAATAGGGGCCCGGCAGGTCGGGGCGCAGCTCGATCGCCTCGCGGAAGTCCTGCAAAGCGTCGTCGTAGTTGCCCAGACGCGAGCGCGTGATGGCGCGGTAGGTGTAGGCCTGCGTGTAGACGGGATTGAGCCGGATGGCCGTCGAGAAATCGTCCTCGGCGCCCAGCAGGTCGTCGAGGTTGTATTTGGCGATGCCGCGCAGGAAGTAGCCTTCGAAAGCGTCCTCGTCGAAGCGCAGCAGGGTGTTCAGCGTGCGGATGGCCTCCTGGTAGTCGTTGTTCATCATGCACGAACGTCCGACCCAGAAAAAATATTCCCGGTTGTACTGTGCGTGGGCTTTCGTGCCGCACAGCAGGGCGGTTCCCAATATGATTCCGGCGATGAGTTTCCGCATGCTGACTGATTTTGCTCTTTAAACGGGCTTTCCGTGCGATTTATTATTCCTGTTCGTATCCGAACCTGCGTAATTGCCGTTCGTTGTTGCGCCAGTCGTCGCTGACCTTGACGAACAACTGGAGGAAAACCTTCTTGCCGAGGAACTGTTCCATGTCTTCGCGCGCCGTCTGTCCGACCCTCTTCAGCTTCTCGCCCTTGTGGCCGATCAGGATGCCCTTCTGCGAGTCGCGGGCCACGTAGATCGTCGCCGCGATGCGGTCGATCGTCGGCTCCTCCTTGTAACTTTCGATCTCGATTTCGCAGCAGTAGGGGATCTCCTTGTCGTAGAATTTGAGGATCTTCTCGCGGATGATCTCCGAGGCGAAGAAGCGCAGCGTCTTGTCCGTAAGCGTATCCTTGGGGTAGAACGCCGGGCCTTCGGGCAGCAGCGAGAGGATGGTCCGGAACAGCCCTTCGATGTTGAAATTCTCCTTGGCCGACGTGGGGACGACCTGCGCCCCGGGGATTTCGGCCTGCCATTTGTCGACCAGCGCTTCGAGCGCTTCGGGCGTCGAGAGGTCGATCTTGTTGATGACCACGACGGTCGGAATGCCGCTCCGGCGGATGCTGTCGACGATTTCGGCCGAGCGTTCGCTCTGCTCCACGGTGTCCGTGACGTAGAGGATCACGTCGGCGTCGGTCAGGGCGCCCGTCACGAACTTCATCATCGACTCCTGCAACTTGTACGAGGGCTTCAGGATGCCGGGCGTGTCGGAGTAGACGATCTGGAAATCCTCGCCCGAGACGATGCCCATGATGCGGTGGCGTGTGGTCTGCGCCTTGGAGGTGATGATCGAGAGTTTTTCGCCCACGAGGGCGTTCATCAGCGTCGATTTGCCCACGTTGGGATTGCCGATGATATTTACGAAGCCGGAACGGTGCATTTTTTTTGCTTTATTCGCAGACAAAGGTAGGGATTTATTCGAATTTATCCTATATTTGTTTTACAATATGCTAAAATCGCACTGCCTATGAAAAAATGAGAACTTTTGATTCTTAATGCCGCTACGGCGGCACACGACATATAAAAGCGCATCGGCTTTTCTTCTTACATTCAGAACTTGGACACTTTTGAATCACAGAGAGGAATTAAAGTTGATGCTCGCGCTGTTTTACGGCGCGGGCATTCCTTTCATCTTTCTGTGCAGGCAGTCCAAGGCCTTGAATGTGGATGAACAGAGTTTGTCCGCGTTTTTTGTGTTTTGACATTTGCTCGATGTAAAACTCTAACTCCTTGAATGATGAAACGTTTTAATTTGCTTGTGTATGTTTACCGGGGCATAAACACGCTGGAAGAAAAATTCACCCGGAAGAACCATCCCGATTACACATCCGATTTGAGTAAGCATGTCCTGATCGTGACGGGTGTATTTATCGGAGCGACATTAATTACCTCGCTGCTGGGGGTGTAGTTATGAGCATGCGGCACGGAAATTTCTCTCCTAATTTGTCGGTCGGCATGGGCATAGGTCTGTTTTTTCTTTCAACGACTCCGTTTCTGTGTTGTGTCGCCTACTGGATCTATTATTTGAAACGGCATTTGTATTTGTTCTCGACGACCGGTCAGAAAATCGGATATGGACTGTTCACTTGTGTGATGCTTGCTATTCTGGGACCGTCTATTTTCCCGCTGCTTATAGCTCTTATTTTGCTGTCCATTGCCATTTCGATCGCTTTGTTCCTGTTGAGTGTCGTGATGACGATCATTGCCTTGTTCGACGGAGGAGGTTCGAAAAAGAGGCGGTTTTCGCTCGACAATGGCGATGAGGTGACCGAAAAATCGGGATTGTTCGGCGAAAAATATTATGAAGGCCGGAGCGGAAAATCCTATGAAACCAACGATAACGGCAGGACGTTCTCCGAAAAGTAGCATTCCTCACCGGGTTTCACATGACTGCAAAAAGGCTCTCGTTTCCGAGAGCCTTTTTGCAATGAAGTCTTGTAAAATGTAGCCTATCGCCGCATCATTCCGCCCGGCATCTTGGGCATCTTCATGCCGCCGCCGGCCACGGCCTTCATCATCTTGCGCGTGTCGTCGAACTGTTGCTGCGCGCCGCGATGTCGGCCCCTTCGGCTCGCAACCGCCGGCCGTGGGCCTTTATCGTGGTGGATAACAAGGCCTTGCTACGGCAACTGGCCGACTCGCTGCCTTATGCGCAGAGCGCCGCTGCGGCTCCGATGGCTGTCGTGGTGTGCGGTGCGCTGACCGAGTCGCAGGGTGCGACCAATGCCGGGTGGTGGGTACAGGATGCGGCGGCCGCTTCGGAGAACTTGCTGCTGGCGGCCCATGCCGTCGGGCTGGGGAGGCTGTCTGGACGGGCGTGTATTCCTCCGAGGATCGCGTGCGTGCCGTCCGCAACGTGCTGGGGCTTCCCCGCCGCGTCGTGCCGCTCAACGTGATACCGATCGGTTATCCAGCCGAAAATCCCGCTCTCAAGCAGAAGTGGGACCCTGCAAAGGTCCGCTGCAACGGCTGGGCCGAGTAAACGGAATCCCTGTGCAAACCGCAGGGATTCTTTGCTATTGAGCTTTTATCCATTCGAAAACGGGGTCGACTCCTTTTTTGAAATCTGCGAAACTCATCTCGATCGACATGTCGGGTTCGATGGTCTCGATCTCTTTTTCCGAGCGTTTGAAGTATTTTGTTGAATAATTGACCAAAACCTTCGAACTCGGAAGCTGAAAGCTGCGGACCTCCCCGAAATGGTTGGGCTTTCCGGCCGTCTCTTCTCCGACGAAAACGGCATTGGTCAGCTGTTTGAAATCCATGGCGTTCAGAATCGCCGAGGAGAATGTATCGCGTCCCAGCACCACATATACCGCAACTTGCGGGTGTTGTTTGAGGGCTTGTGCGAGTCGTTCGACAAATTCGGTTCCCTGTGATGAGTTGCCGCCTCCGTTGTAACGCATGTCGAAAATGAGTTTGTCCACCGGTTTATCATTCAGCGTTTCGAATGCTTTCCGGGTAAACGCCTCGAACGACGGCAGCTTTTGCGCAGCTTCCGCGTCGCCCCGTTCAGCCGCCAGCTCACGGCTGTGACATTTGTTGTAAAGCATGTAATAGATCCGATCTTCGGGGAAATAACGGCTGGTGAAGAGGACTTTGCGGTTGGCGGTTGCGAAAGCGAGGGAGTCGGGTCTGAAATTTACGAATGCATTGTCGGGATGTATCGGCTTTACCACCTGCGTCTTTCCGTCCGACAGCATAAGCTTGACTTGCCGGGAGTCGGCAAATCCGAAGTGTTCGAGAGCTTGAAGGCTCATCACCGTTTCCGGGACGATTGACTTCACGATCGCCTGGTTGTCGATGGTGAAAAGAGTGCTCAAACTGTCGATGACCGTCGCGATGGGCGTGTCGTTGATCGCTACAATCCGCAGTCCCAAAATTTCTTTGTTTTCCGGGGTCGTTTTCGTAATGTAGAGCCCGTCGCTGACCCATAATGTGCCGAGCGGAAGAATCTGTGTCTGGTCAATCAACTGAAAGAATTGCAGCATGGTGTGTGAGTCGCCGAAGCGGGCGATCAGCTGTTGCGTTTTGAGGGCGACCTGAAAATCAGTCAGTCGCTCCGACTCTGCTTTAATAGCCTCGATTCCCGATACAAACTCCCCTTTGCTGCGGGCCGTAAAAAAGTTGCAATGCTTTTCGGGCAGCTCCTTGGTCAGAAATTCCAGATCGGCTTTCCAGTCGATTTTCCCCGATTGTGCAAATGCCGCCTGCATGCACGTGCAGAGCAACAGCAAGAGGAGTTTCTTCATGGTTTATACGTTTTCTTTCGGTGAAGGTGACGATTTTTCTGTGATCTTGCGTAATGTGCTATTTGAGACGTCCGCATGTAAACAAATCAGGCAAGCCTTGGAGCCTGCCCGATCCTTATATAATACTATCGCCGCATCATCCCGCCCGGCATCTTGGGCATCTTCATGCCGCCGCCGGCCACGGCCTTCATCATCTTGCGCGTGTCGTCGAACTGCTTCATCAGGCGGTTGACGTCGGCCATCGTCGTACCCGAACCTTTGGCGATGCGTTCGCGCCGGCGGGCGTTGATGATCTCGGGATGCTCGCGCTCGGCGGGGGTCATCGACGAGATGATCGCCTCGGTCTGCTTGAACACATCGTCCGGAATGTCCACGTTCTTGAGCATCTTGCCCATGCCGGGGAGCATCGACGCGAGGTCCTTGAGGTTGCCCATCTTCTTGATCTGCTGAATCTGCGAGATGAAGTCGTTGAAGTTGAACTGGTTTTTGACCAGTTTCTTTTTGAGCTTGCGGGCCTCCTCCTCGTCGAATTGCTCCTGCGCGCGTTCCACGAGCGACACCACGTCGCCCATGCCCAGGATTCGGTCGGCCATGCGCTCGGGGTGGAACACCTGCAAGGCGTCCATCTTCTCGCCGCTCGAAATGAACTTGAGGGGCTTGTTGACCACCGAACGGATCGAAATGGCCGCACCGCCGCGGGTGTCGCCGTCGAGCTTGGTGAGGACCACGCCGTCGAAGTCCAGCCGTTCGTTGAACTCCCGGGCGGTGTTCACTGCGTCCTGACCCGTCATGGCGTCGACGACGAACAGCGTCTCCGAAGGTTTCACGGCGGCCTTGATGGCCGTGATCTCCTGCATCATCGCCTCGTCCACGGCCAGACGGCCCGCGGTGTCGACGATCACCACGTTGTAATTCTTCTGCCGGGCGTACTTGATACCGTTCTCGGCGATCTCGACAGGATTCCTGTTACCCTCCTCGGTGTAGACCTCCACGCCGATCTGTCCGCCGAGCACTTTCAGCTGGTCGATGGCTGCGGGACGGTAAACGTCGCCTGCCACCAGCAGCACCTGGCGGCCCTTCTTCGACTTGAGCAGCGAAGCCAGCTTGCCCGAGAAGGTCGTCTTACCCGAACCTTGCAGACCCGCGATCAGAATCACCGCAGGCGTGCCCTCCAGCCGGATGTCCGTGGCCGTGCCGCCCATCAGTTCGGCCAGCTCGTCGCGGACGATCTTGGTCATCATCTGTCCCGGCTTGACGGCTTTGAGCACGTCCTGGCCCAGGGCTTTCTGCTTCACTTCGTCGGTAAAGGTCTTGGCGACCTTGTAGTTGACGTCGGCGTCGATCAGCGCGCGGCGGATCTCCTTGAGCGTCTCCGCGACGTTGATCTCGGTGATGCGCCCCTCGCCTTTGAGAATTTTGAACGACCGTTCGAGTTTATCTGTTAAATTTTCAAACATGACTTCTGAAATTATCCGAGCGCAAAGATAATCAATAATTCACAAAGCACAATCCGCCGTGGAAATTTTGTTATGCCGTGAAAAATAGTTATGTTTACAACTGAACCTAACCGTCATGCAATGAAGAAATTTCTTTTCCTGCTGCTTGCCGTCACGGCCGGGACCGCTCCGGCGCAAACCCTCGTCTATCCCGGCGAGCACGAAATGCCACCCGTCCCGAAGACCTTCGACAACGAACTGGGCGTGCGCTACGGAGCGCAGCTTTACGTGGGCGACGGGCGGGGACCCGAATTGCAGGCCTTTTCGATCGACTATGCCCGTTATAATTTTTACAATATCGGTTTTCGAACGGGGCTGAACGTCTTCGTCGACGAGGATGCCGAGAACTATTTCTCCGTGCCGCTGCAATTCACCTGGCGGACCGGACGTATCGCCTCGTCCTGGCGCCGGGAGAGCCGGGAGCGGAGTGTGCAGAATAATTACTACAACGGCTCTTATGCAGATCCTTACGGCGCTTATTCCGGCGGAGGGGCGGACGTGGGCAGTACGTTTCTCAACGTGCTGCTTGCGATCCTGCCCTCGGGGTTCGAGGTCCATGCGGGCTTTACCCCGGGGCTGATGTGCGGGCCGTTCACGACCGAAGGCTATTCGACGACCGACCCTTCGTGGCGGCCCTATACCGTCCGGCAGCGTTTCTCCTGTACGTTCGACGCGGGTGCGCGGCTGATCATCCCGATCTGGCGGTTCAACCTCTTCGGCGACTTCACCTATCACTGCTACCTGACCGATAATTTCCGGGCCGGGGAGTTTCGGCCTTCGCGCTCCTATATGGGGCTGGGTGTGGGGCTGTCGTTCAATTTTTAGGAGCGGGATTCCGGAACGGTCCCTCCGTTACCCGGTCCCTCCGTTACCCGGTCCGTCCGTCGCTACCGGAGCAGTCCGGCTTCGTAATAAATCACGATTTGCTCGATCATCCGGTCCTCGCCCTCCCTGTCGTATTCCGACTTGAGGTTCTGACCGAAGATTTTCGAGACGCCCTGCCAGAATCCCGCCACGAAACCGCCGCGGAACTCCTTCAACACCTCGTAGGCGGTGTATTCGGTTTCGCGGTCGATGAGTTTCAGCAGCACGCGGCCCTGCGTGCGGGTCATGTGTTTCAGCACGGGGGTGTATTCGTCCTTGATCTCGTGGTAGATTTGTTTGATATACTCCTTCTGGGCCTTTTTGGTCGGCAGGCGGCACAACTCCTCCTCCATCGTCGCCATCTTGGCCTTGGCGATCTGCGCGATGGGGTAGACCTTTTTCACGGCGTCCACCAGCCGGCGGTAGCGGCGCAGGTCGACCGGGCGGCTGAAGACGTAGACCGGCAGGACGTGGACCAGCGGGATCGAATCGCCCTTCTCGACCGTCCACTCCTGATGCCAGAAGCCACGGCCTCCCTGCGCCTGCGCTTGGGAAAGCGCGGCGGCGAGCAGGGCGATGAGGAGTATCCACTTTTTCAACGGCGGCGAATTTTTTGTACCTTTGCGGCGGAGTCCGGATGAAAACCCGTGCGGTTTTGCATCCGGTTTGCCGGGGTGTCTCCGGCAAAGATAACGATTCACCGCGATAAACGAATTACGAACAGCGAATATTATGCTTGAAAAAGGACTTTCCGCCCGCAGCGCCGCAACCGTCGCCGCCGGCAACACGGCCGCCGCGATGGGTTCGGGCGACCTTGCGGTTTTCGCCACCCCCGCGATGGTGGCGCTGATGGAGAACGCCGCCATGACGGCCGTTGCCGGCGAACTTCCCGAAGGCGCGACCACCGTCGGCGCCGAGATGAACGTCACGCACATCAAGCCGTCGGGACTTGGCGCCGAAATCACCGCCACGGCCGTGCTTGCCGAAGTCGAGGGGCGCAAACTGACCTTCAACGTCGGGGCCCGCGACGCCGAGGGGCTGATCGGCGAGGGCATCCATGTCCGCTACATCGTCGACCGGGAAAAATTCATGGCCAAGGTGAAGTAATGGAAAAGCTCCGGATCTTCTGCGTCTGCGAAAAGACGTACAGCTTGATTTGTAGTTATTTATGCCGGATCGAAGGATTGGGCTCTGTGTTTGGACAGGGCTCGATCCTTTTCGTTTGTGTACAATTCTGTTCAAGTCGCCCGATACCTGTAAATTTCTGTGCTTATACTACTTAATCTTGCTGAATTATTGGCGGTTGAATTTGCATAATTGATTATTTTTCGTTATTTTTGCTCTACATCCATTACAACTACATATTGTAATTATCCGTAAGACTCTCGCGAACCTGCCTTCAATGTTTCATCCTTAAACTTCAAACTATGAAAACTCGCATTTTGACTTTGACAGCAGCCCTGCTTCTACTGGGTGGGTTTGTCGCATGCAACGACTCGGAAGAATCCGAATATATCGGCACTCCTCCCGTCACAGCCTCCGCGGACGTATCGGCTTTTTTCAAGACCTATCTGCCTTCGAGTTCCAGTTCGCATCCCGAGCCGGAATTCAATTTCAGCGAGATCGATGATCGCGACATCGAATGTTTTGTGATCAACAGCATGGAAGAGTTCGAGGCCGTTGCACCTCCTTCGGTCGAGCTGCCGGTAATCGACTTTGACAAATATACCCTTATTATTGGACAGCATTGGATGGGGCATCCCGGATACTCTTTCGAGAAGCAGGTCGTCGATACCGAATCCGATAAGATGACATTGAATTTGGTGTATAAGCAACTGAAGGGTGGGACTCCGGCGATTATGACTATTTTTTATTTCTGGGGACTATACGACAAACTTCCCGAAAAAACGCTTACTGTCAACAAAATCATAATTTAGATATTCTTATATCATGAAAAAGCTGCTTTCTCTTATCATTGCAGTCATAACATTTTATGGTTGCCAGGATGACATTTTGTCAGAGGAATATCAAGAAAACGTTCCCGCGACCCGTGCGTCTGTGGGTTCGTCTGATTATTATTATTATTTGGTGTGACGGTGTGAAAATCCCACTAACGGTCAACGAGAACAAGTCGTATGTTTTGGTTGAAACCGCAAAATTTGAAAGTGTTCGCAAATCGGCCGTAAATATCCGTGGGGGAAATACCAGAACTATTGATAACTATGCTGCGCTGGGCATAAGATCGTCAAAAGAGTTCCGCATGCAAAAAAGTCTTACGTCGTTTACGCTGGATAACGCCCAACAAAAATCGATTAACCCGCAGGATGTAGTGTATGAGGCTCCCTATTTTAAAACAAGCGATGGAGCCGATCTCGGCATAACGAATGTATTCAGCGTACAACTGACAGGAGAGCAAGACCTTGCCAAACTTCAAAAAATCGCGGAAGAGTATAATCTGGAGATATTGGGAGAAAACAAATTCGACCCGAGTATCTATTATCTTTCGTGTACAAAGGAGTCGAAAGGGAATGCGCTCGAAATGGCGAATTTTATGTATGAATCGGGCGCGTTTGAGTATGCAACACCCGAGTTTATCGTTGAGTCGATGTCCGACGCCGCTCCGAACGATACCTATTTCAGCTATCAATGGAATCTGAAAAACGTCTCTTATCCGGGGATCGATATCAATTATGTGAACGCAAGGAATGCCTTTGCTTTTCCATATATCAACGATATTATCGTTGCGGTTGTCGATAACGGTGTTTATAATAACCATGATGATTTACATTTGTATAATGTCAGTTACAACGCTCACACGGGAGGAATTCCAAGTGGGCTATACGGAGATCACGGCACAAAGGTTGCCGGTGTTATCGGAGCCACGGCTAATAATGGCAAAGGCATTGCAGGCGTTGCATCCGGAGTGAAAATCATGCCCATCAGTATTTGTTATACTGATAACGAGCTTGGCATAGCTGCCTCCACCACGACCAATTTTGCGAATGCAATTCGGTTTGCCGCAAATAATGGTGCGCGCGTAATTAATAATTCATGGTCATTTGATACATCTTCTCCAATATCCGAAATCAATAATGCTATAACATATGCTCATGGTAAAGGATGCATCGTTGTTTTTTCATCGGGCAATAAAGGCAGTGCTGTATCACAGCCGGCAGCGGGAGCACCTTCTGCAACGTTAGTAGTAGGTGCAATAGATCGGAATGGGTACAAATCGGATTTCTCCGGTTATGGTTCTTCATTGGATGTTGTCGCTCCCGGGCGTGAAATCTGGACAACAGATGTGACCGGTGGATATACTTGTGTGTCGGGCACATCTTTTGCTGCTCCCCATGTTTCCGGCATCGTGGCTTTGATATGGGCAACGGATCCCGATCTTTCGGTATGGCGGGTACGCAATATTATCGAACAAACTACCCGAAAGATCGGCGGCAACACTTATGGTGTCGATCCGCTTCGATTGAACGGATTATGGAACCAATTTGTGGGTTATGGTCTGGTAAATGCCTATGCAGCTGTATCAGCGGTTTCGGGGCCCGCTCCCACCGCTCCAAACATCGGGACTTCATTGTCGGAGGTGGAACCCGGCGATCTTTCGATGATGGGTTTGGGGTATGATAAATGGAATATAGCGTATTTGGCCCGTGGAGAAGGGCAAGCAACGTGTTCTATTGAAAATTACGATTCTTCTGTCACTTATGTATGGAGCAGCACCCTGCCTCCGTACACGGGTGAGGGCTTCACATTTACCGTTGATTTTGCGTCGGATACCGATGAACCCGTACTTCACGATATCGAATGTCGGGTGTTGAAAAATGGTCTATCCACATCTTCCGGGGTACATCTGGCATTGATTCCGCAAGGGTACTCTTACTAAATTGATATTGGAGTTCCTGACTTACAAACTGCTGATAATTTGGCTGTAAATCAGAGGTTGGATAAAAATATTTTATCCAACCTCTGATTATACTGTTATGAGGCAAACCCGTGATCGGCAATATTCTGGGCGCACGACGCATCCGGAACTTTTCGGTCAAAGCCCGATCAGGACGTGTTCGAGCCAGATCACCGCGATGCCCGCCAGATAGCCGGACAGGGCCAGCAGCGAGATGCGTTTGAGGTACCAGCCGAAATTGATCTTTTCGAGTCCCATCGCCACGACGCCGGCCGCCGAGCCGATGATCAGCAGACTGCCGCCCACGCCGGCGCAGTAGGTCAGCAGGTGCCAGAACAGCCCGTCCGCCACGAAACTCTGTGCGAAAGCCGGGTCGGCGCTCGCCGCAGCCGTTGCGACGTCGGCCACCGGGTACATGCCCATGCAGGCCGCCACCAGCGGCACGTTGTCCACCACCGACGAGAGGATGCCGATGGCGCCCGCGATGGTGAACACTTCGTGGACATTCTTGTCCAGCCAGTCGGCCATGTCGGTCAGCACGCCGCCGGTCTGCAACGCGCCCACGGCCATCAGGATGCCGAGGAAAAAGAGAATCGTCGGCATGTCGATGTGCTTGAGGACTTTGGATACGCGCGGCTGGATCGACTCCTCCATGTTGCGGATGCTGCGTTTGCGGTCGTAGATGATTTCGGTCAGAATCCACATGAATCCCAGCGACACCATCATGCCCATGTAGGGCGGCAGTCCGGTGAGGCTTTTGAACACCGGCACGAACAGCAGACTTACGACGCCCACAATAAGGATGAATAGACGCAGGCGCGGACCGATGCATTCGGGGCATCCCGATGCGAGGGCCTTGGCGCTGACCGCGGCGGCGGGGCGGTCGGCGACGTAGCGGCTGGCGATGGCCGCAGGGATCACGACCGACACGAGGCACGGCAGGAAGAGGTTGGCGATCAGGTTGGCGGCCGTGACGTTGCCGCGCATCCACAGCATGATGGTCGTCACGTCGCCGATGGGCGACCAGGCGCCGCCGCTGTTCGCGGCGATGACGATCACGCTGGCGAAAATCCACCGTTCCTTCTTGTTGGCGATCAACCGCCGCAGCAGCATGACCATGATGATCGTGGTGGTCATGTTGTCCAGTGCGGCCGACATGAAGAAGGTGATGATCGCCAGCAGCCACATTAGTTTGCGCTTGTTGCGCGTGGTGATGTGGTCGGTGATGACGTTGAAGCCGCCGTAGCTGTCGATCAGGTCCACGATGGTCATGGCCCCGATCAGGAAGACCAGGATTTCGCACGTGTCGCCCAGCTGGTCCACCAGCTCGTGCTGGATGTGCGGGTCGTTGCCCAGGAGGCTGAACACGGTCCAGATCGCTCCGGCCATCAGCAGGGCGACGGCCGATTTGTCGATCCTGGTTTTGTGCTCCAGCGCGATGAACAGATAGCCCACCACGAAGAGCAGAATCATTGTCGGAATCATATCGTTTGCGTTTATTTACAGGGTAACTGAAGCAAAGATACGAAAAATCCGGCAGAGGTCCGGTTTTGTCTCTGCCAATTTTGCATCCGGGGGTTGGTTTTTGCGATTTTTTGTTTATCTTTGCAGTCGCTTTCGAGCGAATGTTTGAGCTGTGGTGTAATGGTAACACAGCAGATTTTGGTTCTGTCGTTCTGGGTTCGAATCCCGGCAGCTCAACACGAAAAGGCGGTCATGCGACCGCCTTTTTCGTGCATACGTTCGTTTAGCGGATCTTGTGGTGTGAGATGAGCGCGGCGATCCACAGCAGGATGACCGAGCCGATGACGGCCGTCGCCAGACTGCCCAGCGTGCCGACGGGAACCCATCCGAAGAGCGAAAAGAGCCAGCCGCCCAGTATGCCGCCGATGAGCCCGACGATCAGGTTGACGAAGAGTCCCGAACCTCCTCCCTTGACGATCAGGTTGGCGATCCATCCGGCGGCCAGTCCGATCAGCAGATACCATAGAAAATACATAGTCTTGCATTTTGGAACGCTTTTCGGAGTGCAAAATCCGTACCCGGCCGGGCCGGGGCGTTTTATAACGCCTTTTTCAGCGCTTTTGCCAGCTGATCGGGACACGACGTGCCGCGGCCCCGGCAGTCGATGCCTTCGAGCCGGGCGACGGCTTCCGCTGCCGTCATCCCGCGCACGAGCGCCGCGATTCCCTGCTGGTTGCCGTGGCAGCCGCCCGTGAAGGAGACGCTTCGGACGACGCCGTTTTCGAGTTCGACGTCGATTTGCCGGGAGCAGGTTCCCTGGCAGACGTGTGTTATTTTCTGTGTCATGGAGTTACGATTTTCCGGTTTGCGGGGGCGAAGATACGAAATTCGGAGCCTTTCACAAAATGTTGAAAACTTCCTGCTCCGGAATTTTGAAAGTCGGGGAATAATGGAGACTTTTGTGACCCGCAAAGGTATCCTTCGTCCCGCCGGGGCGGAGGATAAGAGGGAATCGGGTGCGAATCCCGGACAGTTCCCGCTGCTGTATGCACTTCAATGCCGCAGGCGAATCGTCGAGCCACTGTCCCGCTGGGGACGGGAAGGCCGCCTGCGGGTCGGTGCGAGTCAGAAGACCTGCCTTTGCGCATGCAATGTCGGCCCTGCGGGGAAACGGGGCCTGTTGTGAAACGTATATACTCATATTACAATGGATTACACGCAGATTTCCATCATCAAACGTGATGGTAAAACCGAGCCTTTTTCTCTGGATAAAATCGTCCGCGCCATCACGAAGGCCTTTCGCGCGGGCGGCATAACGGACGAGGGGCAGGCCGTCGAGCAGATCGCATCCGACGTGGCGGCGGCAATTACGAAGGCCGAGATTTCGGTCGAGGAGATTCAGGACATGGTCGAGGAGCGGCTGATGAAACGCAACCCCTCGATCGCCAAACGTTATATCATCTACCGCGAGTGGCGCAACGTCGAACGCGACCGCCGCTCGTCGATCAAGAGCGTCATGGACGGCATCGTGACCGTCGAGAAGAACGACATCAACCTTTCGAACGCCAACATGTCGTCGCACACGCCCGCGGGGCAGATGATGACCTTCGCCTCGGAGATCACCAAGGACTACGCCCTGAAATATCTGGTGGGCGTGCGCCACGGCCGCGCCCACCGCGACGGGGACATCCACATTCACGACCTGGACTACTATCCCACCAAGACCACGACGTGCATTCAGTACGATCTGGGTGACATCTACGAACGGGGATTCTCGACGAAGAACGGCTCGGTGCGCACGCCGCAGTCGATCCAGAGCTACGCCACGCTGGCCACGATCGTCTTCCAGACCAACCAGAACGAGCAGCACGGCGGGCAGTCGATCCCGGCGTTCGACCATTTCATGGCTCCGGGCGTGCTGAAAACCTTCCGCCGTCACCTGACCGACATGACGCTGTTCCTGTGCGGCGTGCGGGGCGGCGTGACGCTGGAGCGCGCCGAGCTGAAGGCCCTGGTCGCCGAACACGTGCCGACGATCGAACCCTGCGAGACGGCGGTGGGGCGTCTGTTCGCCGCCCTGCGCCAGTCGGGCGTGGAGGTCGCCGACGAGGACATCCGACGCATCTGGCGGCAGGCATACGACACGACGCGCCGCGAGACCCATCAGGCGATGGAGGGATTCATCCACAACCTCAATACGATGCACTCGCGCGGCGGCAACCAGGTGGTGTTCAGCTCGGTGAACTACGGCACGGACTTTTCGCCCGAGGGCCGCATGGTCATCCGCGAACTGCTTTCCGCCACGATCGAGGGGCTGGGGCACGGCGAAGTGCCGGTCTTCCCGATCCAGATTTTCAAGGTCAAGGAGGGCGTTTCGTGGTCCGAAGAGGACTATGCCGCAGCGGTGAAGGACTTCGACAAGGCACTGGCTGGGGAGATCAAGTTCAAAACTCCGAACTTCGACCTGCTGATCGAGGCGTGCCGCACCACGTCGGTGGCGCTGTTCCCCAACTTCATGTTTCTCGACGCACCGTTCAACCGCCACGAGAAGTGGCGCATCGACGACCCCGACCGCTTCCGCTACGAGGTGGCGACGATGGGGTGCCGTACGCGCGTCTTCGAGAATCTGCACGGCGAAAAGTCGTCGTGGGGGCGCGGCAACCTCTCCTTCACGTCGATGAACCTGCCGCGGCTGGCCATCGAGGCGATGCGCGAGGCCGGGGACATGATTCCCGACGGCAACAAACACGCGATCCGCAAGGAGGCGCGCGAAATTTTCCTCGAATCGGTGCGCAAGACCGCCACGATGATGGCCGAGCAGCTCTACGAACGTTACTGCTTCCAGCGCACGGCCCTCGCGCGGCAGTTCCCGTTTATGATGTCGAACGATGTCTGGAAGGGCGGCGGCCGGTTGCAGCCCAACGACGAGGTGGGCGACGTGCTCAAGCACGGCACGCTGGGCATCGGCTTCATCGGCGGACACAACGCGATGGTGGCGATTTACGGCGAAGGCCATGCGACCTCGAAGGAGGCGTGGCAGACGCTCTACGACGCCGTGACGGTGATGAACCGCGTGGTCGAGGAGTACAAGGCCAAATACGGGCTGAACTATTCGGTGCTGGCGACCCCGGCCGAGGGATTGAGCGGACGCTTCACGCGCATGGACCGCAAGCGTTATGGGGAGATTCCGGGCGTCACCGACCGCGACTACTACGTCAACTCGTTCCACGTCGACGTGCGCGAGCCGGTTTCCATCGTCGAGAAAATCCGCCTCGAAGCGCCGTTCCACGCCATCACGCGCGGCGGGCATATCACCTACGTCGAACTCGACGGCGAGGCCCGGAAGAATCCCGTGGCGATCCTCAAGATCGTCAAGGTGATGCAGGACGAGGGGATCGGCTACGGCTCGATCAACCATCCGATCGACACCTGCCGCAAGTGCGGCCACCGCGGGGTGATCTACTCGAAATGTCCCGTCTGCGGTTCGGACGACATCCTGCGCATGCGCCGCATCACGGGTTACCTGACAGGCAGCCTCGAATCGTGGAACTCGGCCAAGCAGGCCGAGGAGCGCGATCGGGTAAAGCACCGGTAATTTCGATTCTCACCGGCATCTTTTGCACTTCCCTTGCGGGGCGAAACAGTTACATACGTTCGTATGCTCCTGCTTCGCCCCACTTCACGAAGCCCGAAAACCGCTCTGCGATAATCGAAATTGGCGGCCCCCTGTCCGCCCGCCTAAAATCAAAATTCACCCGGCGGAAGAATCCCTTTTTGCCGCCGTCTCCGGTCGCGTGCGGCAAGTCCCCGCCTAAAGTTTAGAGGTGGGTCAGATTTGTAAACACGGCGTTCCGCCGTGAATCGCGACCGACGGAGTTGTATTCATGTTATGAAAACGCAATGGAATTATTAAGAATCATCGGCATCTATCCCGAAACCATCTCCGACGGTTACGGGCTGCGCTATGCGATCTATTTCGCGGGGTGCGCGCACCGTTGTCCCGGCTGCCACAACCCCGAGAGCCACGATCCCCGGCGGGGCGAGCCGCTGACCGTGGAGCGTGCCGAAACTATCTGCGCCGCAATCGCCGCGAATCCGATTCTCGACGGGGTGACGCTCAGCGGCGGCGATCCGCTGTTGCAGCCCGAAGCCATGGCAGCCTTTCTGCGGCTGGTGAAGGAGCGCACGGGGCAGAACGTCTGGTGCTATACGGGCTATACGCTCGAAGAGTGTCTCGCCGACCCGGCCCGCCGGGAGTGCCTTCGGTGGATCGACACGCTGGTCGACGGACGCTACGTCGAGGCGCTGCGCGATCTGTCGCTCGATTTCCGGGGGAGTTCCAACCAGCGGATCATCGACGTCGGGGCCTTGCACCTGTTCGGATAGGTGTGTGAAAAAAGAGCTGCAAATCCTTGCAGCTCTTTTTTATGCGCGGGTTATCTCTACTGACGCTGGAGGTCCGAATTGTCGGCTACGACCATGTTTTTGTCGATGCGCAGCGTCACATTGCCGTCGACCTCGATCAGCAGGGTGGTCTCCTTGATCTCCTTCACGACGCCGTAGATGCCGCCGGCGGTGATGACTTTGTCGCCTTTTTTCAGACCGTTGCGGAACTCCTGCATCTGTTTGCGGCGCTTGGCCTCGGGACGCCACATGAACAACCAGAGAACCAGCACCATGAGGCCGATCATAATAATGAAACTGTACTGCTGCATGAATCCCGGTTGAGGCTCTATGGGGACCGTCTGAAGAAAATTAATCATAATTGTATTCGTTTTAAGTGTTTATTCCATTGAACGAAGCAAAGGTACAAATTATTGCCGAATAAACAAGGATTTATTTTATGTCCGCTTCCACGAACAGCCGCAGGGGCCGCTGCCCTCCCGCCAGCGTGATGTCCAGCGCCTTGAGTTGCCAGCCCCGTTCGCCGCGCGAATCGAAGGTGAGCGTCACCTGCCGTGCGTCGCCCGGTGCAATCGGTTGTGCGTCAAATTCGAGCGTCGTGCATCCGCAGCTGCGCCGGTAGGAGGCGACGGCCACGGGACGGCTCGCGTCGTTGGCCAGCCAGAGGCGCAGCACGGCGATTTCGCCGGACCCGAGGCGTCCGAAACGCACGGTGTCCGTGCCTCCCGTGGTGAGAATCGAATCCGTTAGCGAGATAATCCGGCCCTTGCGTTCGACCGCACGGGGAGATGTGCCGCAGCCAACGGCGAGTGCCGCCAGGGCGAGGATCGCGAGCATGCGGGTCATGGCCGGCAGGGGTCAGATCAGGCCGCGCCCGGCCTTTTTGATGCGTCCTTCCGCGGTCAGCGACTCGACGATCTTGTCCAGCACGCCGTTGATGAAGGTGCTGCTGCCCGGGGTGGAGTAGTATTTCGAAATTTCGATCCACTCGTCGAGCGTCACCTTGACGGGAACCGACGGGAACGAAGTCAGCTCAGCCATCGCCGTGCCGATGATCAGGTTGTCCATGAAGACGATGCGCTCCACGTCCCAGTTGGCCGTGAACTTCTCGATGTAGTCCTGGAAGGCGGAGTAGTTGACCAGCGACTTTTCGAACAGCGTCTTGACGAATTCGGGGTCCTCGCTGCTTTTGAACTTCGCGGGAACCTTCAGTTCGGTGTGCGAGACGCGCAGGTTCGAAAGCGTGCGCAGGACCATGATCACGATGTAGGGAAGGTCGTCGGTCCAGAGGATCGACATCTCCTCCAGCACGTCGTCCAGCGCCTCGCAGCTCTGCAACTCCTTGAAGAAGTCCTCGAGCAGCTTTTTGTCGTCGTCGAACGAGCGCTCCTCGCGCTGCATGTAGTCCTTGTAGTAGTCGCTCTCGGTCAACTGCGCGTAGAGCGTGCGGATCAGTTCGGGATAGCGTTCCCATCCCAGTTTGCGGGCCGCCACGTGATCGTTCACCGCGTCGCTGTTGGCGATGGTGCGGATCACGGCGTTGTCCACGAACTTGGTGTTGGGGTTGAGGTCTTCGAATGTCGGCAGTTTCTTCTGTTTGGCCAGCTCCTGACGCTGTTCGGCGTAACGCGCGATCTCCACGGGGAGGATCAGTATCTGGAAATAGAGGTCATAGGCCTTGTCGACGGACGCCATCAGCGTTTTTTCCGACGCCATCATGTTATCCGCGCCCGATTTGAGATGGGCGAACAGCGCCTTGACGACCTTTATACGGAGTAATCTTCTGCTCAACATTTTTTTAGAACGATTTTTAACGGCCGCAAAAATACAACTAAAAATCAAGAATAAAAAATTAAGCCGGGAGAATTCTTTCTCCGGGCGATTTCCGCGCGGCCGTCGCGGCGGATTCCGGCGTATCCGAAAAAACGGGAGGCGCGATGGCCTCCCGATGCTGCAACTACTTTTCCCGGATCGACTTTTTCTTGCCTACATGACTTTGATAGACACAATAAACGATTCCGGCCACGAGCAGGACAAGGATGCAATAGCCGGTGCTTCGGGCGCTGGCTTTGAGCATGCTTTCGAGAGACATTTCCGGATAGAGAAGCGCGAAGACACAAAGAAAATAGATGAAGCAGGCGCCCATGTTTCGCAAGGTGAGGAACCGGGAAATACTCAAATCGTCGTCTTTCGTCTCTTTTGCATCGGGAACCGGACACGTATCGGGACGTTTATCCGGACCCTTTCTGATTCGGTTCCAAAAATAGACGGCCGAAAAGATCACGATGCTTACGATCGTATAAATGACGATGCACCGCACGAGGCGTCCCGGAGAGCAATCTTTTCCGGGTGTGGGCAGAAACGCTATAATCATCAGAACGACGTAGAAATTAGCCAATCCTTTGAGAAACACTTTCAGCTCGGTTTTGTTCATGGCAGATTCATTTTAAATTCCCTCTTCGGCCTCGCCTCCGAAATAATAGCAATGGCGTTTTATATTGGTCCTAATTTAGGACATTGGATTTTGAAATAAAAGAGGCGAACGGATAAATAGAAAAAAATATACTGAATTGCGAAAGAAATATACTCTGCCGACCGCCTGCGGGGCTCTTTGCATCCTGATTTTTAATTTTTAATTCTTAATTTTTAATTTGCTTTTGCCTATCTTTGCACCCGTATGGAACAATTGGAAGAAAAACAGCCTTTCGACGTGATCGTCATCGGGGCGGGCGCTGCGGGCATGATGGCCGCGGGTACGGCGGCGCGCAGCGGCAGGCGCGTGCTGCTGATCGAAAAGATGGAGAAGTCGGGCCGCAAGGTCCGCATCACCGGCAAGGGACGATGCAACGTCACCAACGCGCGTCCGGCCGAGGAATTCGCCGATCAGGTGCGCACCAACGCCGAATTTTTCAAGGTCGCGTTCTCGGAGTTCAACAACCGGGCGGCGATCAAGTTTTTCGAACGCGCAGGCGTGAAACTCGACATCGAACGCGGCGACCGGGTCTTTCCGCAGAGCGGCAAGGCGTGGGACATCGCCAACGCCCTGCTGGAGTTCTGCGTCGAAAACGGCGTCAAGATCATCTACAATACGCGTGTTACGGAGATTCTGACCCTCGGGGACCGGGTCTTCGGTGTGAAATACATCAACCGGCGCGGTTTCGAACGCAAGGAGGAGTGCGCGCAGGTGATCCTCGCCACGGGCGGCGTCTCCTATCCCGCGACCGGATCGACGGGCGACGGCTATGCCTTCGCCGCCGACCTGGGCCATACGATCGAGCCGCTGCGTCCGTCGCTGACGCCGCTCTTGTCGTCGCACGCCCAGATGAGATACCTCGACAAGGTGCTGCTGCGCAACGTGCGCGCGACGCTCTATGTCGATAACGAACCCGTGCGCGAGGAGTTCGGCGAGATCGGATTTTCCGACCGCGGCATCGAGGGCGCCGTGGCGCTGCGCATGAGCCGCGACGCGGTGGACGCCCTGATCGAAGAGAAGCGCGTGAAGCTGGTCCTCGACCTGAAACCCGCGCTCACGGAGGAGGTGCTGCACGAACGCATCGCCCGTGAAATCGCCGAGCTGCAACCCAACGAGTTCTTCGGCGAACTGCTGCGCAAGCTGGTTCCCAAGCCGCTGGTGATGCCGCTGGCGCAGGAGGTGGACATCCGTGCGAACTGTTACGTCGGCAAAATCACCGAGGAACAGATCACGCGTCTGGTGCGTACGCTCAAGGGACTGACTTTCCCGATCACGGACTATGCGCCGTTCGAATACGCCGTGGTGACGGCCGGCGGCGTGCGCTGTGACGAAGTGAATCCCTATACGATGGAGTCGCTGAAAGTCAAAGGGTTGTATTTTGCCGGCGAGGTGCTCGACATCGACGCCAATACGGGCGGTTACAACCTCCAGATCGCCTTTTCGACGGGCCGCCTGGCCGGGTCGCTGAAAAAATAGACGTTATGAAGATCGTCGGCCATCCCATTTCTTTCCGGTTGCCCGGGCGGGTTTCCGAACTGCGCAACCGGCTCTCACGCGCCCGTTATTTCCGCGGTCACGGAGTCCATTCGCCGTTCGTCTACGACATTGTGCGCAGCGTCTTCATGCGCGACGACCTGCTGCCGGGCCGCCGGGACCTGTACGAAGCCCTGCTCACGGCGGGCGTTTCCCGCCGTCGGGCGGTGCAGTTGCAGAATCTGATGATTCATTGCGGCTATACGACCTTTGGTCTGAATCGTGCGGATGCTGAATTCTGCGTCGCCACGTGCGGCCTGCCGCGCCCTGCGACGCTCGCGCTGGTGCGTGCGGCGGCCGAAGCGGGGCATACCGTGGCGCTGATGTCGCCCTACGACGGCTGCGAACGGCAAGCGCTGTGCGGGCAGATTATCGCGGGACACGCTTCGACGACGGTGGATAACCGCGGTTACCTGCTGATTTTCAACAACCATTTGCCGAAACAACATTTCAGGATATGAAGGTATACACGAAAACGGGCGACAAGGGAATGACCTCGCTGATCGGCGGCGAGCGGGTCTTCAAGACCGACGAACGGGTCGAGGCTTACGGTACGGTCGACGAACTGGCTGCTTTCACGGCTCTGCTGGCCGACAACATGCGCGGCGACGCTGCGTTGGCGTCGTCGGTCGGCGACCTGAACCGCATTCTTTCGCGGCTGATGTCGGTCGAGGCGCTGCTGGCCACGGGGCAGTCGGGGAGCGACAAGGTCGCTCCGCTGGACCCGGAGACCGTTGCATGGCTCGAAGGGCGCATCGACGCCATGCAGGAGGTTCTGAAACCGATTGATAAATTCACGATTCCGGGCGGAAACGCTGTGGTGTCGATGTGCCACGTGTGCCGCACCGTCTGCCGGCGCGCCGAACGCGCCGCGCTCCGTGCCGACGCCAGATACGGCGTCGACTCCACGGCGCTGGTCTGGCTGAACCGGCTTTCGGACTATTTCTACCTGCTGGGGCGCACCCTCACGGCCCATTATGCCGTCGACGAGGTCCTGTGGATTCCCTGACCTGGCCGGGTATGTAAAATGCGAAGCGGCACATTCCGGGAATCGTGCCGCTTCGCATTGATTTATTTTGAGGCCGCCGGCCTCAAAATCGCTTTTTAGTATTCTTCCTCGTTAAAGAAGAAATCGTCCTTGGAGGGGTAGTCGGGCCAGATGTCTTCGATAGATTCGTAGATTTCACCCTCGTCTTCTATCTCCTGCAGGTTTTCGAGCACTTCGAGCGGCGCACCCGAACGTACTGCATAGTCGATGAGTTCATCTTTCGTTGCGGGCCAGGGGGCATCTTCGAGTTTCGATGCCAGTTCAAGCGTCCAATACATAGTCACAATATTTTTAAGTTCCCAATTGTCAACGGATTATTTGTCCTCAAGGGGTGTTAACCCGTTATGGCTGATTTGCAAAAGTATAAAAAAAACGAGAAAAACAAAGAAAAATCGGCAAAACATCGTGCGTGTGTTATTATGTGGTTGGTAACCAATGTTTTGAGCGGTGAAAAAAACTCGGCTGCAAATTGCGGCGAAAGGGTTTTGCCTCCTCCGGCGGGCGGCGTTCCGTGGAATATGCCGCCGTCGTTTTTTTGCGGAGTTCGTTTTTTATCGTATTTTTGTTATGATTCGAAATAATACGACTTATTTTAAAAACGAAAACCCCGACTCCATGATCCGCATCAGCCGCTTTTTCCTGCCGTTTCTCTGTTGTCTGACGGCGCCTGCCCTCGCCGGTACGCAAACCCGCTGGGAGGTGGTTCCCGACAGCACGGCCATCGTGTGGAATGTCCGCGAGGGCGATTCGCACCGGGACCATATCGAAATGAGCGGATTGCGGATTTCCGCCGTCCTGCGCTACGGTGTCGGCGCCGACGGCAGTTTCCGGTTCGAACGCAGTATCGTGTGGCCGATGCTGCGCACCATCCCGAACAATACGCACGGTTCGCTGATGCGGCGTTTCGTGTGGGACGTTCCCCGGATGCTTTCGGTCAATGAGAATTGCCTTCAGCAGGAGAAGGTCCGCCGGATCGTGCTCGACGGCACGATGACCGTCGAGAGCGACTGGACGGCGGTCAAAGGCTCGCTTTCGCTGACGCGTGTCCTTTTCCCGTCGGTCGACGAGGCTGCCTTCTGCGAAAAATACATCCTGAAGAATACGGGCGAGAAGCCGCTTTACGTCGAGATTCCCCGGGCGCGTTCGGTGATCCGGACAGCTCCGGCAAAGGGCGTGGAGGGCAGTTACGAACTGGTGGCCGAGATCTGCGGCGACACGGCGCTGATGCTCGCTCCGCGGGCCGAGGTCGCTTTCGGGGCCTTTTTCAGCGGCCGCCGGTCCGGGGACGAAGCCTTGGCGCTGAACGCCGACGCGGAGTGCGCCAAACGCCGTGCGCTGGTGGCCGAATGGCAGCGCAATCTGGTGCTGGACACCCCCGACCCCGTGATCGACGCCATGTTCGCCTTTGCGAAAATCCGCGCTGCGGAGAGCATCTACGACACCAAGGGCGGTCTGATGCACGGTCCCGGCGGCGAGCGTTTCTATGCCGCGATCTGGGCCAACGACCAGGCCGAGTACATCAACCCGTTCTTCCCTTTCCTGGGCTACGACCGGGGCAACCGCTCGGCGCTCTGCTCGTTCGGCTATTTCGCTCGCTACATGAATCCCGACTACCGGCCGATTCCCAGTTCGATCATAGCCGAAGGAACCGACATCTGGAACGGCGCGGGCGACCGCGGCGATGCAGCCATGATCGCCTACGGTGCGGCGCGTTATGCGCTGGCGCGCGGCGATGCCGCCGAAGCGGCCGAAGTGTGGCCGTTGGTGGAGTGGTGTCTGGAGTACTGCCGCCGCCGGCTGACCGGCGACGGTGTGGTGGCCTCCGATTCGGACGAACTGGAAGGTCGCTTCCCGGCCGGGGACGCCAATCTGTGCACCTCGTCGCTTTATTACGACGCGCTGCTCTCGGCCGCAATGCTGGGCCGCGAACTGCATAAGCCCGCCCGGCAGCTGGCCGCCTACGAACGTCAGGCCGCCGCGCTGCGGAAAAACATCGACCGCCATTTCGGGGGCATGGTCGAGGGCTTCGACACCTATCGTTATTATACGGGCAACGACCGTCTGCGTGCGTGGATCTGCATTCCGCTGACCGTCGGCATCGACGAACGGAAGGAGGCGACCGTCGAGGCGCTCTTTTCGCCGAAACTGTGGACCGAAAACGGTCTGCTGACCCGGTCGGGCGACAAGACCTTCTGGGACCGGTCGACGCTCTACGCCCTGCGCGGAGTCTACGCCTCGGGCGAGACCGAGAAGGCCACCGGCTATTTGTCCTATTATTCCGGGGTGCGCCTGCTGGGCGACCATGTTCCCTACGCCATCGAGGCGTGGCCCGAAGGTTCCCAGCGTCATCTTTCGGCCGAGAGCGGCCTTTACTGCCGCATCCTGACCGAAGGGGTGTTCGGAATCCGTCCGACGGGGTTCCGGTCGTTTACCCTGACGCCGCGCCTGCCCGCGGCGTGGGACCGCATGAACCTGCGCAACGTGCGCGCCTTCGGCTCGGCGTTCGACATCGAGGTGCGCCGTGCGGCGAAGGGGATGGAGGTCGCCGTGACGCAGGACGGGCGGGAGGTCGTCCGCAAGAGGCTCCGCGCGGGGCAGAGCCTCGGGGTGACGCTGGAATAGAAAAAGAGAGGGAGGTTTCCGAAAACCTCCCTCGTTTATTTCACCGCGATGTAGAACAGGTCGAAACAACCGTCTCCCACCGGTTCGATGCGGTAGTCGTCCATGCGGATCGAGGTCGTCAGCCCGGTGTTTTCCCGGAGGAGTTTGCGGCGGTTCATGCGGTTGAGGATGTCGTAGGGGATTTGCAGCATCCAGCGCGGCAGGCGGTGCTGGAGGTCGAGAATGTCGAAGCGCGTGATGCGTTCGACGCCGCGGCGGTTTTCCGCATAGTAGTCCATCACCTTTTCGTTGCCGAAGACCCCGAGGGTTTCGATCTCCGAAAACCGTGCGGCGAGCAGCCTGCGGAGTTGTTCGGCCGTGTATTCGCGCACGTGCCACGGGTTGCGGGTGAGCGACATCGGGGCGTTGGGGGTCGTCACGATGAACCGTCCCCCGGGGCGCAGCACCCGGTGTATTTCGCGCACGAACTCCGCATCGCGTTTGATATGCTCGATCACCTGGAACGAGATCACGCAGTCGAAACTTCGGTCGGGGAAGTCCAGCGGCGGGACCACTGCCTGCCGGAACTCGACGTTGGGGCGGTCGAGCAGTTCCGGCGCCGGGGCGTGCTTGTCGACGGTGACGAACCGCCGCGCCCGGGGCGCCGCTACCTCGATGCCGTAGCCGGCTCCGGTTCCGATTTCGAGCACGTCGCCCGCGATGCGCGCCGAGGCGGCGTGGTAGGCCAGCAGCGAGCGCTGGAAAACGAAATTGTCCGAGGCTTCCGCCGAAACGCGCTCCGCGGTGTTAATCTTCGCCATGTTTCCGGATTTTGATGCCTTTTTCGCCGGCTTCGACCGCGCCGCGCTTGAGGAGCATGCCCAGCGAGCGTTTGAAAACCTTTTTGCTCGTTCCCGTGAGGCGCGTCACCTCCTCGGGGGCGCTGTCGTCGTTCAGGGGCAGGAATCCGCCGTTGTCGCGGACCAGCTGGAGCAGCACCTCCGCCGAGTCCTTCACCTGTGCGAATCCCGTCTGCTGGAGGCTCACGTCGATGCGGTTGTCCTCGGTGATACGCCTAACGTAACCTTTCAGCCGGTCGCCGACGGCCACGGGACGGAAGATCTGGTTGCGGTAGATCATGCCCCAGTGGCGGTTGTTGACGATCACGCGGAAGCCGATTTCGCTCTCCGAGGCCACCAGCAGCGAGACCTCCTCGCGGGGTTTCACCGTGATCAGGTCGTTGTTTATGAAACTCTTGAGTTTGGTCGTGGCCACGCAGCGGCCCGTGATGTTGTCTTCGTAGAGGTAGACGATGTAGCTGTGTCCGGCCAGGATGCCGCCCTGCTGGTTGCGGTTGGGGAGGAACAGGTCCTTGCCGTGCAGTCCCCAGTCGAGGAAAGCCCCGTGGGCCGTCTTGTCCACCACGCGCAGATAGCCCGCTTCGCCTTCGCGCAGCAGCGGCGTTTCGGTCGTCGCCACGAGGCGGTCCTCCGAGTCGTGGTAGAGGAAGACCTCTTTCCGGTCGCCGACCTTGTCCGTCAGCGAAGTGTAGCGGTTGGGGAGCAGCACTTCGTTCTGCTCCTCGTCGGCGAGGTATAGGCCGTATTCCGATACGCGGCTTACGGTGAGGGTTTGTATGCGTCCTGCTTTCAACATGGTTTTTCCGGTATATACGCTGCAAAAGTACGTTTATTTTCGTCCGAATCCAAACTTCGCGGGCCGTACTGCCGGAAGATGCGGCGGATTTGCCGGCTTGCGGAGCGAAAGTTTTGCGGATTGGCCGAAAAACCGTATCTTTACGAAACGTAAAAATCTCCCGAAATGATGAAACTACGCCGATTTCTGTTCCTGCTCTGGGCGGGATTGCTGGTAGCGGCCGCCGCGTGCGCCCAGCCTGTCAGCACGCTTTACGACAAGACCGAATACCGTATCGCCATGCGCGACAGCGTGCGCCTGCACACCTCGGTCTTCACGCCCAAGGCCCCCGGCAAGGCCCCGATAATCATTTTCCGGACGCCTTACGGTACGGGACCTTACGGCGAGGGACAGTTTCCCGGCAGTTTCGAAAAAGGCTACATGCGCAGCTACGTCGACCGCGGCTACATCATCGTCCGGCAGGACGTCCGGGGCCGCTACATGAGCGAGGGCGAGTTCATGCACGTGCGTCCCGCGGGCTTCGGCAGCGTGGACGAGACGACGGACAGCTACGATACGGTGGACTGGCTGGTGAAGAACATTCCCGGCAACAACGGCCGTGTGGGTTTCGCGGGATGCTCCTACCCGGGATTCTACGCCCTGATGGGCGGTTTGAGCGGGCATCCGGCCGTGAAGGCCGTTTCGCCGCAGGCCCCCGTTACGGACTGGTACATGGGCGACGACGTGCACCACAACGGCGTGCTGATGCTGAGCGACGCCGTGCGGTTCCTCAATTCGATGAACACGCCCGCTGGACACGAGCCGACCGACAAGATGCCGCGGCGCGGGCTGACGATCTCGCCCGACGAACGCACGTTCTTCCTCACGGAGCGCCCCACGCGGGCTGACCTGACGAAACTGCTGGCACCCAATGCGTTCTGGGAGGAGATGGCCGAACATCCCGACTACGACGAGTGGTGGCGCGCGCGCGACACGCGCCGGGCCTGCTACAACATCCGTCCCGCGATGCTGGTCGTGGGCGGCACGTTCGACGCCGAGGATTGCTACGGGGCCTGGAACCTTTACAAAGCCGTCCTGCGCCAGAGCGCCCGGACTCCGCTCCATCTGGTCGTCGGGCCGTGGGCCCACGGGGCATGGCGCGGCGACGGGCGTACGCTGGGCGACTTCGATTTCGGAGAGGAGGCCTCCGGAGCCTACTATATGGAACATTTCGAGGCGCCCTTTTTCGACTGCTACCTCTGGGCGCGCGACACGGTCGACCGGCTGCCGCCCGTGGCGGCTTTCTCGTCGGGCGACAACCGCTGGCATACGTTCGGGCGGTGGACGCCTTCCGAGGCCCGCAAACTGACTCTTTACCTCGCCGACGGCGGCCGCATCACGACCGAAAAACCGACGGTGAAAAACTCCTCGACGAGCTATACGTCCGATCCTGCCGACCCCGTGCCGTATATCGCAACCTCCGGCACGCGGCGTCCCAAGGAGTATATGATCGCCGACCAGCGGTTTCTGGAGGGCCGCAAGGACGTGCTGACGTTCGTGACCGAACCGCTTGCGGAAGACGTGACCCTTGCCGGTCCGGTCGAGGCTTCGCTGAAAGTGGCCCTTTCGACCTCGGATGCCGATTTCGTCGTGAAACTGATCGACGTTTACCCCGACGAGGGTGAAAAGGCCGGCATGCAGATGCTCGTCCGCGGCGACGTGGTGCGCGGCCGTTACCGCGACGGCTTCGCGCGTCCGAAAGCCTTCGTGCCGGGCAACCCCGAGACCGTGCCTTTCCGCACGACCGACATCGCCCACACGTTCCGCGCCGGACACCGGATCATGGTGCAGGTGCAGAGTTCGTGGTTCCCGCTCACGGAGCGCAATCCCCAGCAGTATGTCGACCTGTGGCGCTGTGCGGCGTCGGATTTCGTGCCCTGCCGGGTGACGCTTTTCCACCAGCGCGACTGCGCGTCGTCGCTGACCGTCTATAAGCTCTGATTTTCGTGGAACTCCGCATCGCCCTCTGCCAGTGCGACATCGCCTGGGAACAGCCCGCGCGGAACCTCGCGCGGCTCGAACCGATGGTCGCTGCCGCCGAAGCGGATGTCGTGCTGCTGCCCGAACTGTTCGCCACGGGCTTCACGCTCGATCCCGCCGGAGTGGCCGACGGGGCCGGCGGGGCGGTCGTCACGGCCCTGCGCCGCTGGGCCGCCCGATACGGCAAGGCGGTCGCAGGCAGCGTCGCCGTTGCCGAAAACGGACGTTTCTACAACCGGATGTATTTCGTGAAACCCTCGGGCGAATTTATCGGCTATGATAAACGCCATCTGTTCGCACCCGGCGGCGAAGCGCGCCAGTACACGCCCGGCGACAGCCGTGCGGTGGTCGAATACGGAGGCGTGCGGTTCTTGCTGCTCGTCTGTTACGATTTGCGTTTTCCGGTCTGGAGCCGTTGCCGGGGCGATTACGACGCCATTCTGTGCTGCGCCTCGTGGCCTGCGCCGCGGCGCGAAGTGTGGCGGACGCTGCTGCGCGCCCGGGCCATCGAAAACCAGTGCTATGCGGCCGGGGTGAATCGGGTGGGGGATGACCCTGCGGCCCGTTACGCCGGGGATTCGGCGTTGGTCGACTTCAAGGGCCGCACGATGGTCGAAGCCGGCGGCGGGGAACGAATTCTGACGGGCGTGTTCGACACGGGGGCGCTGGCGGCGTTCCGCGAAAAATTCCCCGCGTGGCGGGATGCCGACGAATTCGTTTTAAAATAGACGTGTCATGCGCGCGGGGGACGCCAATGCCTGTTATTTTTCCCTTCAGACGATTATTTCCGCTGATTTATTTTGAATTCAGCGGAATTTGAATACCTTTGTTTTCAGCTATGAAACGATCTGACAGCGATAGAACGGGTTTTCGTTCGGGAAATGAAACGGGAGGTAAATTTCTTCCCCATTGGCTCTCGGCTGTCGATCGACTTACCCCCCCCCTCGCGCTGTTCCGGTTGAATTTCTGAATCCGGCTTTCCGCGATTATATAATGACTCTGACAAGGGGTTGTTGTGTTTTGTCGTGTCGTATCTCGAAATCACTCTCATCCAATAAAAAATGCGTATGAAATCCAAAATCTTTACATCGTTCCTGTTGGCGGCAGTGCTGCTGTCGGGATGCAAGAAGGACGATCCGGCTCCGGATAAGGCGACTTTGTCGGTCAGTCCCCAAACTGCGATTGCCTTTACGGCTGCGGCGACGGAGACCTTCACCGTAAAGGTCGTCACCAATCAACCGGCGTGGAAAGCCGAGTCTTCGCAAAGCTGGTGCAAGGTCGCTGCGGGGGAGGGTCAGTTTACGGTTTCCGCCGATCCCAATACGTCGGAAACAGCTCCGACGCCGGCGGTGATTACGGTGACGGCCGGGAGTGAAAAGGCGACGATTGATGTCACGCAGTCCGCCGCCGGGAAGGAGCAATATCCCGATACCGAGGCCAAACTGAAGCAGGCTATCGCCAAAGTGTGGACTTTTGCGGAGAGTTCGAACTATGTTTCGCTCGAGTTCACGACCGACGGCCTTTATACGTTTTTATCCAAAACGCCCTTTACCCGGGCTGCGGAGAATAATATCTACCTGCTGTCGGGCGCCTATTCCGTTGCTGCCGATCTGCACGAACTCACGTTGAGCGATTTCGGCAAAATCACCATCAGCGACGTGGGGAACGGCAAAGCCTCCATGACGATCGCCCCGACCGGCGGAACTCCCTCCGCGGCGGAACTCGACGAGCAGCGTTTCGTAACTCCCCCGGCGTCGGCGGATAAGAAGATCAAACGGGTCGAGTCGAAAGAACCTACGGAGGGAAACGGCGCTATCGAATACAGTTACGATGCGAATCGGCGGATGTCGAAGATTAAGGTAACACAGGGCGGCCTGACGCTGGAAATTCCGATCAATTACGAGGATGGCAAAGTCTGGTATCAGTTCGAAGGCGGCGAGGTCCTCGGAGAGCCGGGCGTGTTTAAGGTTACCTATACGCTCAATGCGGCGGGGCTGGCCCGCTCTTCGGTTATTCAGCACAAAGGCGTCGTGCTCTATAAGATATACTATACTTATAACAACCAGAGGCAGCTGGTCTCCTATCGGATGACGGACAATGCCGGGAAACTCGACGGGTTTTGCAATGCCACGTGGGTGAACGGGAATGTGGTGAGCACTTATTCCGAGAGCGTGCACACCTGTGACGGCAGTTATGATGAGTATGACGGGCATAAATATTACCATCACGACCATAACGGCGACGGCATTTTCAACCAGGAAGATATTATCACCCGCGAGACGGACCATAGCACGTACAGCTATTCGGCCCGGGAGAACAAGGGTGGCTACATGTATCCGATCGTTACGCCCGATATATTCGGCTCTTCCGATGTTTTCGATCAGTTGGGCCAGTGGATCGGCGTGCTCGGCGTCTCCTGCAAGCACCTGATGTCGGAACATGCGGATGCCGACGGTGCGTTGACCTACCAATTCGACGCCGAAGGGTATCCTACGCGCATCGACGTGTCGTTCCCGGAGGATCCTTCCGATAACTGGTATATCCTCCAGACCTACGAGTAGGGGCGTTAATACCGGTGATTCGTGTAAAGTCCGTCCGAAATGCCGCAAGGCATTCGGGCGGACTTCGTTTTTTCAGCGTCGGAACCCTGACCGCGACAACTGCGGAGAAGACAATGTATTGAAAAAAAACGTATCTTTGCACGTTGCTGATTTGCGATCCAATAAACCGGACGTTCCGCACGTTTACATACCTGAAATGGAAGATACGATCAAAATACTGGGCGCCCGGGTTCACAACCTCAAGAACGTGGACCTCGAAATTCCGCGCCGCAAACTGGTAGTCGTCACCGGCCTCTCGGGGTCGGGCAAATCGTCGCTGGCCTTCGACACGATCTACGCCGAGGGGCAGCGGCGCTACATGGAGACGCTGTCGACCTACGCGCGGCAGTTCGTGGGGACGATGGAGCGTCCCGACGTGGACAAGATCACGGGGTTAAGCCCCGTGGTGGCCATCGAACAGAAGACGACCAACAAGAATCCCCGCTCGACGGTGGGCACCGTGACCGAGATCAACGACTTCCTGCGCCTGCTTTACGCGCGGGCGTCGCGGGCCTATTCGCCCGTGACGGGCGAGGAGATGGTCCACTATACCGACGACCAGATCGCCGAGCTGATTCTCACGGGCTTCGCCGGGCGTAAGATCGCCCTGATGGCCCCCATCGTCAAGGGCCGCAAGGGCCACTACCGCGAACTGTTCGAGTCGCTGGCCAAGAAGGGGTACATCTATGCGCGCATCGACGGCGAGATCCGCGAAATATCGTCGGGCATGCGCCTCGACCGCTACAAGATACACACCATCGACCTGGTGGTCGACCGCCTCGTGGTCAGCGAGGAGTCCCGCGAAAGGCTGATGACCTCGCTGAAGGAGTCGATGCGCCAGGGCAAGGGCACGATGGCCGTCCACGACTACGGGACCGGGCAGCAGCGTTTCTACTCGCGCCACCTGATGTGCCCCTCGACGGGCGTGGCCTTCGAGGACCCCGCGCCGCACACCTTTTCGTTCAACTCGCCCAAGGGCGCCTGCCCCCATTGCAACGGACTGGGCGAGGAGGCGGTTTTCGACGTGGGGAAGATCATTCCCGATGCCCGCCTCTCGCTGCGCGAAGGGGCCGTCGGACCGCTGGGCAAGTACCGCAACAACATGCTTTTCGCCATTCTGGAGATGCTGGGCCGCCGTTACGATTTCACGCTCGACGATCCTGTCGAAAGTTTCTCCGAGGAGGCGCTGAACGCCGTGCTCTACGGCGATTCCGAGCCGCTGACGGTCGACTTGCAGGAGTTCTCGTCTTCGGGCGGACGCCAGTTCCTCTCGTGGGAGGGCGTGGCCGAGTACATCGGCCGCACCGAGGACGACGATTCGAAGCACGGCCAGAAGTGGCGCGACCAGTTCCTCGTCTACCGCAAATGTTCGGTCTGCGGCGGTTCGCGCCTGCGGAAGGAGTCGTTGCAGTTCCGCGTCGCCGGGAAGAACATCGCCGAGGTGTCGGCCATGTCGATTTCCGAGTTCTCGGAGTGGGTTCCCACCATCGAAAAACAGCTCTCGGAGAAGGAGTGGAAGATTGCCCAGGAGATCGTCAAGGAGATCCGCGAACGCCTGCGGTTCCTGATGGACGTGGGGCTGGGCTACCTCTCGCTGGCGCGTTCGTCGCGTTCGCTGTCGGGCGGCGAGAGCCAGCGCATCCGCCTCGCCACGCAGATCGGCTCGAAACTCGTCAACGTGCTCTATATCCTCGACGAGCCGTCGATCGGCCTGCACCAGCGCGATAACCAGCGGCTGATCCGCAGCCTCGAAGAGCTGCGCGACGCGGGCAACTCGGTGATCGTCGTCGAGCACGACGAGGACATGATGCGCGCCGCCGACTTCATCGTCGACGTGGGACCCCGCGCCGGGCGCAAGGGCGGCAACATCGTGGCCGCCGGGACGTTCGACGACATCCTCCGGTCCGACACCATCACCGCCGATTACCTGACGGGACGCCGGCGGATCGAAATTCCCGAAACGTTGCGCAAGGGAACGGGCGGGCGCATCGTGATCCGCGGCGCGCGGGGCAACAACCTCAAGAACGTCACGGCGGAATTTCCGCTGGGCAAGTTCATCTGCGTGACGGGCGTCAGCGGTTCGGGCAAGTCGACGCTCGTCAACGAAACCCTGCGGCCGATTCTCGCCAGAGAGCTTTACCGCTCCTTCGACCAGCCGCTGGAGTACGACGGGGCGGAGGGCCTCGAACATATCGACAAACTGGTCGTTGTCGACCAGTCGCCCATCGGGCGCACTCCGCGGTCGAATCCCGCGACCTATTCGAACGTCTTTTCCGACATCCGCAAGCTGTTCGAGATGACGCCCGACGCCCAGATCCGCGGCTTCAAGGCCGGGCGTTTCTCGTTCAACGTCAAGGGCGGCCGCTGCGAGGAGTGCCGCGGGGCGGGCGTGCAGACCATCGAGATGAACTTCCTGCCCGACGTCTACGTGCGCTGCAAGGCGTGCGGCGGCCACCGCTACAACCGCGAGACGCTCGAAGTGAAGTACAAGGGCAAAAATATCGACGACGTGCTGAACATGACGGTCAACATGGCCGTGGAGTTTTTCGAGAACATCCCCAATATCTACCAGAAGCTCCGGGCCATTCAGGAGGTGGGCCTCGGCTACCTGACGCTCGGGCAGCCCTGCACGACGCTGTCGGGCGGCGAGAGCCAGCGCATCAAGCTCTCGTCCGAGCTTTCGAAGCGCGACACGGGCCGCACGCTCTACATCCTGGATGAGCCTACGACGGGGCTTCATTTCGAGGACATCCGTCTGCTGCTGGAGGTGCTGAACAAGCTCGTCGACCGCGGCAATACGGTCATCGTCATCGAACACAACCTCGACGTCATCAAGGTCGCCGACCATATTATAGATATAGGTCCCGAGGGCGGGGCGGCCGGCGGGGAGATCATCGTCGCGGGCACGCCGCACGAGGTGGCGCAGTGCGAGGGCAGCTACACGGGTCAGTTCCTCAAAAAACTGGGGTTGTAGCGTCTCCGTCTGTCCGGCGGGGCGCTCTGCCGTGAGGCTCTGAAACTCGTCCCGAGGGAGGGCGGCGTATGCAAACGCCGACGCCCGTGACGGCAACGGTGTCCGGAAGCGGAAAGTGGCCCATGATCCCGCTTTCGGCACAAAACTTGCTTTCATAGCCGTAACAAACCTTATGTGCTATGAAAAAAACAGTCATTATCGTTGTGGGCCTGCTGCTCTGTGCGGCGGCCGTTACCGTGATCGGACAGAAAAAAGTGCTGTCGCCCAAGGAAGAACGCCGCGAGGTGCGCGAGAAACGCCGTGCGGAACGTATTGCCAACTACGAGAAGTTCATGGACTCGCTCGTGCTGTCGCGCAACTTCCAGTTCAACCCGACGACCTTCCAGCGTCAGCCCGCAGGTCCGATGCGCCAGATTATGAACCCCGCGTTCAACGTCGGCATGTGGGACGGAACGGCGGACATCACGCTTCCCTACATCAAGGGTTACGTGCCGCCTTACTATGTGACGATCATCAATTACACCGTTTCCGATTTGCAGGGCTATATCACCGAGCAGACGCACGAAGGCTGGATGGTGACCTTCTCGACCTCGCTGTTCTCGGCGTCGACCTACACGTTCACCTTCGAAATCTTCTCCCGCACGGGCGGTGCTACGCTGACGATCACCAATCCGTGGTATAACCCCGTGCAGTATACGGGTTCGATTTCGCAGCTCTATTGACGTAAATCCATTTTGCCGGACCCATCCCGGGCAGCCGTATCCGCTGCGCTGTCCGTTTGCCGCTCCGGCGATCCCCGAACCCCCGCCTCAGGCGGGGGCTTTTTTCCCGTTCAATCCGATGTCCGACTTATGAAACACTCCGTTTTTTCCACCTGCGGCGCACTCTCTTTCATTGCCTGCGCCGCCGTCGCGCAGACCCCGCAGTATACGCTCGAAACTTCCGCCGCGGACAGCGTGCCGCAGACGACGATCGTTCCCGTGCAGCAGGCCCCGGTGCAGGTCGTGGAGCATACGACCGTCTACGAGGAGCCTGCGGCGGGGATGGACCGCGCCCAGCGCAGGGCTTATAAGGCCCGGGTCTACGCCGCGAAGATCGACTCGCTGGTGCAGTCGCGCGACTATATGTTCTTCCCCAACTCGATGCAGCAGCTACCCGGCGGAATGATCCGTTCGATCTATGCCGACTACTTCTTTTTCGGGGTGTTCGTCGACCATGTCGAGGTGCACCTGCCTACCGAACGGGGCATCACCCAGTATGTCGAGATGCTGAATTTCGATTCGATGTCGGTCCGCGACTACCGGGCGGCCCGCGTGCAGTGGGGCTGGTCGGTCTCCTTCAATATTTCGGACGGCAACACGCTCTACCACGCCGATTTCGCCGTCTCGACCGCCACGGGCGAAACGGTGCTGACGCTCCTGACGCCCGACGTCACGATGCGCTACGTCGGCTGGCTGTGGAACAAGCGGGTGAACGACCCGCGGTATCGCAGGATGGATTAGAAAATGAAGGATAAAACGGCGCCGAATCAATTATAGGCTCCGTTTTATCTGAAATTACTCGGTACTCATGGCCAGCCTCAAACCTACATAATCCGAATTGTAAGATTGTGCAGGCCTGTGTGATACGCGTGCGGAATTGGACCAAATAGCCCAACATCCGCCCCGTATAACGCGCATAGACCCGCTTTGCGGACCTTGTGGATTTGTTTGAGGTTCCTCGGGATAATCGCCCAGCCAGTCACTGCAATATTCGTAAAGATTACCGCCCATGTCATACAATCCCAGTTCATTGGGTAATAACTGTTTTACATAATGCGGGCTGTTTCCATTGTTACGTAACTCCCAATAATCCCACTTGTTTTCATTGAGTATATAGGTTCCGGCATTGTTGTAACACCAGGCCGCCAGGATCGAAATGTCGAAGCCCGGATAAATGTGTCCCTGGGATCGGTTGCCTCCCCGTGCTGCATATTCCCATTCGGCATCGGTCGGTAACCGGAATTTTAATCCCGTTGCTTGGTTGAGACGTTCGATAAAAGGTTGAATGTCGTTCCACTCCACGCCTTGAGGCTTATGGTATTCAGAATAGTCGCACTCTGTTTCCATAACTGCGCTCCAAAGTTCCTTTGTGACCTCTGTTTCTCCGATATAAAAGGTATTGAGCGTCACTTTATGTACAGGATATTCGGTGCGATCCGGTTTCCAGCCGCTCGCCTCCTGTTCACGGGTTGCTCCCATCTGGAATGTTCCTCCATCTACTTTTACCATGGTAAAAGAACAGTTCTTAAATGTAATTTCTTTTACCGGAACATTCTGTTCGTTTTTCGAATGTCCTTCGTCATCATCTTTGCTGCATGCGACCAGACAGATCGCCAAGAACGGCAGCAGAATACGGTTTTGTTTCATTTTGATAGATTGGTTAAGGGTTAAGAGTCAATAAAAAACGCGGACAAATTCCTTTATCCACGTCGGAGGTATTGGACGACCTACAAGTAAGATGAAAGAAATGCCCGCGCCGTAAAACAGCACGAGCATCGCCTTTAGTCCCTTACTTGTTAGAAAGTGTCCAATTTTCCGACGTAAGAAGAAAAGCCGATGCACTTTTTATATGTCGTGTGCCCGCAGGCACGGAGTTGAAAGGTTGTTTTCTACTGCTTCATAGGCGTCGCGGTTTGGTGTTTGATCGTACAAATATAAGCAATTCTGAATTCTGAATTGTAAATTCTGAATTATTTCCTGTCCGCAGGACGGTAAATAAGCGCCACGGCGGAGACGGAGATGCCTTCCTCGCGCCCCTCGAAGCCCAGATGCTCCGTGGTCGTGGCCTTGACCGACACCCGGTCGTCGTCTACGCCCATTGCGCCGGCCATCGCACGGCGCATGGCGTCGATGTGCGGCCGCAACCTGGGCTGCTGGGCGCGGATCGTGCAGTCCACGTTCCCGATCTCGTAGCCCTTTTCGCGCAGCAGTTCCGCCACGCGGCGCAGCAGGATCTTCGAGTCGATGCCCGCAAAATCGGCCGACGTGTCGGGAAAGTGCAGCCCGATGTCGCCCAGCGCCGCGGCGCCCAGCAGAGCGTCGCACAGGGCGTGGATCGCCACGTCTCCGTCCGAGTGGGCGACGCACCCTTTCGTGTGGGCGATCTCCACGCCTCCCAGAACCAGCGGCAGGCCGTCGGCCAGCGCGTGTACGTCGTATCCGTGTCCTATTCTGAAATCCATTCGTTCCCGTATTTTATATTGTCAAAGTTACGGATTTTTTCCTAACTTTGCAAAAATGCAAAAATCTATGTCGGAAATAACCTCTTTGGAACCGCGTCTTGTCTGGGAACAGTTCGACGCCATCACGCGTGTGCCGCGTCCTTCGAAGAAGGAGGGCAAAATCATTGATTTTCTGGTCGATTTCGCCAAAAAGCACCATATCGAATATAAAAAGGACGCCATCGGCAACGTCGTGATGCGCAAGCCCGCCACGCCGGGCATGGAGGAGCGCGCAGCCGTGATCCTCCAGTCGCACATGGACATGGTCTGCGAAAAGAACTCCGATGTGGAGTTTGACTTCGACAACGATCCCATCCGCACGCGTATCGACGGCGAGTGGGTCCGGGCCGAAGGTACGACGCTGGGCGCCGACTGCGGTATCGGCATGGCCGCCGCGCTGGCCGTGATGCTCGACGAGACGGTGGAGCACGGTCCCGTCGAGGCGCTGTTCACCGTCGACGAGGAGACGGGCCTCACGGGCGCGTTCGAGCTGGGCGAGGGGATGCTCACGGGCAAATACCTCGTCAACCTCGATTCGGAGGACGAGGGCGAAATCTTCATCGGCTGTGCGGGCGGCATCGACACCATCGCCACGTTCCACTACACGATGGAGCCGTCGCCGAAGAACTACACGTTCTTCCGTGTCGACGTGTCGGACCTTCAGGGCGGACACTCGGGCGACGACATCGACAAGGGCCGCGTCAACTCGAACAAGACCGTGGCGCGCCTGCTGTGGGACGGCATGCAGTCGTTCGAACTCAAACTGTGCTATTTCAACGGCGGCAACCTCCGCAATGCCATTCCCCGCGAGGCTTACGCCATCTTCGGCGTTCCGGCCCGCTTCAAGGAGGAGTTCGTCAAGCGTTACAACCTTTTCGCCGCGGACCTCGAAGCCGAATTCCGCTTCCGCGAACCCAATTTCAAAATCACGCTCAACGAGATGCCCCACGTCGACGAGGTGCTCGACAGCAGGACGCAGTCGGCGCTGGTCTACTCGTTGGTGGGCGTTCCCAACGGGGTCGTGGCCATGTCGTTCGCTGTTCCGGGGCTGGTTGAGACCTCGACGAACCTCGCTTCGGTGAAGTTCGCGGAGGGCAACCGCATCGTCGTCACCTCGTCGCAGCGGTCGTCGGTCGAGAGCGCCAAGACCTACGTGATGCAGATGGTCGAGTCGGTCTTCGCGCTGGCGGGCGCCGATGTGGCCCATTCCGACGGCTATCCGGGCTGGATGCCCGACCCGCAGTCGAAGCTGCTGGAGGTCACCGTCGATGCCTACAGACGGCTGTTCGGCTCCGAACCCAAGGTCCGCGCCATCCATGCCGGGCTGGAGTGCGGTCTGTTCCTCGAAAAGTATCCCGATCTGGAGATGGTCTCCTTCGGTCCGACGCTCCGCGGTGTGCATTCGCCCGACGAACGGCTCGAAATCGCCACGGTTCCCAAGTTCTGGAAACTGCTGACCGAAGTCCTGAAAACAATCTGATTCCGATTCCGGCGTCCCCGCTGCGGGGACGCCGGAATTTGTCATGCCCCATCCCCGTCTGACGCTGCTTCTGCCGTGTCGCGACGGCTTTTCTGTTTGCCGGACCGTTTTGCCGCGCTGCATGCGATCCGGTTTTGAATCGTCGGACTTTTTGCTATCTTTGTGTTCTGTAAAGTCGCAAAGATATGCTGAAAAGTCGTTGTGCCCTGTTGTTTCTCCTGTTTCCGTGTGCGGCGGCGGCCCAGTACCCCGGCGACGAATACTATCCCTATGCCGAACGCGAGGAGCGGCGCGAACTGCTCACGACCGATTCGACGATCTTCTACCGCGCCGTGCAGTCCCCTTCGGACCTCTACGGCCTTCGCACCGGTTTCAACCTGCCGCAGGTCGCGCTCCGGCGCCGCGGACTGGATTACACCCTGGAACGCACGTCGCTCATGGGCGTTGCGGTTTCCTACCGTTACCTCGCGGCGCTGCGCCTGCTCGGGGCCGAAGAACAGCGCTATGCGGGGCTTGCCGCCGCGCCCGGGGAACCGGCTGCGGCGGGCGGCATGCGGGCGTTCCGGTTTTCGGACGGGGAGCCGTTGCAGCCCTTTCTGGCTTCGGTCCGCTTCACCGACCGCAATTACCTCGTGGGAGCGAAAGCCGCCGTCTCGGCGTCGCCGGGCGACGGCTGGCGCATTTCGGCGGCTCTCGACGCCCGCTCCGGCCGCGACATGCACGTCGAAGGGGTCTTCACCAATGCCGTGACCGCCGGACTGCGCCTTGCCCGGCGTTTCGGCGAAGGGCACGAACTCTCCGTGCTGTGTATCGTGCCGCCCTCGGTGCGGGGCACGCGCCTCTCCTCTTCGGAGGAGGCTTTCACGCTCACGGGCGACCGTCTCTACAACCCGGCGTGGGGCTGGCAGGACGGCAGGGTGCGCAACTCCCGCGTGCGGCGCGAGACGGTTCCGCTGGCCCTGGCCGCCTATGCCGTGCCGCTGTCGGCTTCGACCTCGTTCGCCGCCACGCTTGCCGCCGAGGCGGGCGTCGCGAAGTACAGCATGCTCGACTGGTACGACGCCCGCACGCCGATGCCCGACAATTACCGGTATCTGCCCAGCTATACGGGCGACCGGGAGACCGAGCAGGCGTGGCTCGCCCGCGATCCGCGCTACACGCAGATCGACTGGGACGAGCTGATCCGCCAGAACCGCATGGCGGGCGGACATGCGGTCTATGCGTTGGAAGACCGTGTCGAACGGCTCTGCAACCTCGCTTTCGACGCGTCGTTCGCCACCGAAGCCGACGCCCGGCTGACGCTCCGCTACGGAGTTTCGCTCCGCCGCGAAAACACCCGTTCCTACAAGCAGATGCGCGATCTGCTGGGCGCCGGGTACGTTACGGACATCGACCGCTTCCTGATCGACGACGACACGTACGGCAATCTGTTGCAGAATGACCTGCGGCATCCCGGACGGACGGTCCGCGAGGGCGACCGCTTCGGCTACGATTATGCGCTGACGCTGCGCGGGGCTGCGCTCCGCTTGCAGGCCGATTACCGCTCCGACCGTTTCCGGGCCGATCTTTCGGTCGTGCTGGGGAGCGATGCCGTCAGCCGCCGGGGCTATTACGAGAAGGAACTTTTTCCCGGCGGGCAGTCCTACGGCCCTTCGCGCGTCATGCGGTTCACGCCCTACACGCTCAAGGTCGCGGCGGGCTGGGCCTTCACCCCGCGCCGCTATATCGAAATCGCCGCCGCGGCCGCCGCCCGGACCCCTCGGGCCGGGGATCTTTTCTTTCAGCCGCTCTATAACAACCGTACGGTCGACAACCCCGTGCCCGAACGCATCTACGCCGCCGAACTCAACTGCCGCCTGACGGGACCCGTCGTCGATTTTCAGGCGGCGTTCTTCGCTGCCATGACGCTCGACGGCATCGAGACACGGACGTATTACGACGACATGGCCTCGGTCTACTGCGACATGGCCGTGACGGGCGTCGGGCGCATGTCCTGCGGCGCGGAGGCCGCGGCCGACATCCGGCTGTCCTACCGCTGGCTGCTGTCGCTGGCCGCTTCGGCCGGACGCTACGAATACATTCGCGATCCGCGCGTCACGGTGCTCTCCGACGTGGATAACTCGGCCGTCGACGTGCAGGCCGTGAGCCGTATGGGCGGCTGCGAGACGGGCGGCGCCCCGCAGCTGACCGCTCTGGCGGAGATCTCCTGGTTCGGCCCGAAAGGGTGGGGATGCCGCGCTTCGGCAGGATATGCCGGGCGGCGTTACGTCGAACCGATGCCCCTGCGCCGCACCGACCGCATCGCGAGTCAGGGCGGTATCACACGGGAGTTTTTCGACGCCTTCACCCGGCAGGAGCGGCTGCCGGACGCCTTCACGCTCGATGCCGCGCTGTTCAAGTCGTTCCGGTTCGAACGTTCGCGGCTCACCGCGTCGCTGATGCTGCGCAACCTGACGGGCGAGGCCGATACGGTCTATGGCGGCTACGAGTCGCTGCGCGTGCGCCGCATCCGCCCGGGCGACGACACGCTCTACGCGCCCCACGCCTCGCGCTGCACCTATGCGTGGCCCCGCTCGTTCTATCTTACAATCTCTTACCGGTTTTGATCCGCACGTAAAAAAACGTCCGGATTTTTTGGATTTCCGCGTTAAATTCGTATTTTGGAGAGGCAAAAACCTTAAAAACTTCCAGATCCATGATTATCGGTATTCCAAAAGAGATCAAGAACAACGAGAATCGCGTTGCTCTTACCCCCGCAGGCGCCCGGGAGCTTGTCAAACGGGGACACAAAGTTTATGTGCAGGCTACGGCCGGTGTGAACAGCGGATTTGCCGATGATGCCTACACGGCCGTCGGGGCGGAGATGCTTCCCTCGATCGAGGAGGTCTACGCCCGGGCGGAAATGATCGTCAAGGTCAAGGAACCGGTGGCTCCCGAGTACAAACTCATCCGCAGGGACCAGCTGGTTTTCACCTTCTTCCATTTCGCCAGCAGCGAACCCCTCACCCGTGCGATGGTCGACAGCGGGGCGGTCTGCTGTGCCTATGAGACCGTCGAGCGCGCCGACCGTTCGCTGCCGCTGCTGATCCCGATGTCGGAGGTCGCGGGGCGCATGGCCGCGCAGGAGGGACGCTATTTCCTCGAAAAACCCCGCGGCGGCAAGGGCGTGCTGCTGGGCGGCGTGCCGGGCGTGAAGCCCGCCAAGGTCTTCGTCATCGGTGCGGGCGTTGTCGGAACGGCTGCGGCGCGCACCGCTGCCGGAACGGGAGCCGACGTGACGATCTGCGACATTTCGCTCCAGCGGCTGACCTATCTGGCCGACGTGATGCCCCGCAACGTCAAGACGCTGATGTCTTCCGAATACAACATCCGCGAGGAGCTGAAGCATGCCGACCTGGTGGTCGGTTCGGTGCTGATTCCGGGAGCCAAGGCCCCGAAGCTCGTCACGCGCGACATGCTCCGGGAGATGGAGCCGGGAACGGTGATGGTCGACGTGGCCATCGACCAGGGCGGCTGTTTCGAGACTTCGCGCCCCACCACGCACGAGGACCCGGTCTATTACGTCGACGGCATCCTGCACTACTGCGTGGCCAACATTCCGGGCGCCGTGCCCCGCACCTCGACCCTCGCGCTTACGAACGCGACGCTTCCCTACACCATCCAGCTTGCCGACAAGGGCTGGCGGCGCGCCGCACAGGAGAATCCCGAGCTGGCGCTGGGGCTGAACATCATCGGCGGCAGGGTGGTCTGCAAACCCGTGGCCGACGCCTGGGGGCTGCCTTACGAACCGTTGGTGCTGTAACCTGCCGGGGCGGTAATCCGCAGGCGTTGTAACCTGCCGGCCTGTTTTGCGGCGGCCTCCCTGTCCATCCGGGACGGGGAGGCCGCCGGTGTGTAATTATCCGACTTTTTGGACGATTTGTTTTTGAAATTATTAAATAATTCATATATTTGCAAGAGAGCAAGGCAGTTACGTCGGTCATTCCGGTTTCATTCCGGTTGGAATGCGTCGCTAAAAGCGTCGAATCTTCAAGTCCGGCGACTGTTTTTGTTACGGATCGTAAGCAATACAGAAAGTCAGGGTGGCGTTTGCCGCACGGAAAGCGTGGGGCGGCGTCATTAAGTTTTATTCGATAAAGAGGTTAGTATGAGTGAGAGATTGTACATTTTCGACACCACGCTGCGCGACGGTGAGCAGGTCCCCGGTTGTCAGTTGAACACCACCGAAAAAATTGAAGTCGCCAAGCTGCTCGAAAGCCTCGGCGTAGACGTCATCGAGGCGGGATTTCCCATCTCCAGCCCCGGTGATTTCAACTCCGTGCTGGAGATTTCCAAGGCCGTTTCCGAGCCGACGATCTGCGCGCTGACCCGCGCCGTGAAGAAGGACATCGACGTTGCGGCCGATGCGCTGCGGCTGGCCAGGCGCAAGCGTATCCATACGGGCATCGGCGTTTCGCCGCAGCATATCTACGACAAACTGCGTTCCACGCCCGAGAAGATCGTCGAATCTGCCGTCGAGGCGGTGAAATATGCCAAACGCTACGTCGAGGATGTGGAGTTCTATGCCGAGGACGCCGGGCGCGCCGACGTCGAGTACCTCGCCCGCGTGGTCGAGGCGGTCATCCGGGCCGGCGCGACGGTGGTCAATATCCCCGACACGACGGGCTACTGTCTTCCGAACGAATACGGCGCGAAGATCAAATACCTCGTGGACAACGTTCCCAACATCGACCGGGCGATCATTTCGACCCACTGCCACAACGATCTGGGCATGGCTACGGCCAATACGCTGAGCGGCATCCTGAACGGCGCACGGCAGGCCGAGGTCACGATCAACGGCATCGGCGAACGGGCCGGCAACACCTCGCTCGAAGAGGTGGTGATGACGCTCCGCTGCCACAAGGACGTGGCCGTCGACACGAACATCAATTCGCGCCTGATCACCAAGGCCTCGCACCTGGTGTCGAGCCTGATGAACATGCCCGTGCAGCCCAACAAGGCCATCGTGGGCCGCAACGCCTTCGCCCATTCGTCGGGCATCCATCAGGACGGCGTGCTCAAGCAGCGTCAGACCTACGAGATCATCGACCCGCAGGACATCGGGCTGAACGAGTCGGTCATCGCCCTCACGGCCCGCAGCGGGCGCGCGGCCCTCGTGCACCGGCTCGAACTGCTGGGCTACGACCTCACGCAGGAGGAATTGGACGCCACGTACGAGAAATTCCTCGCCCTGGCCGACCGGAAGAAGGAGATTCACGACTACGACCTGTTGTACCTCGTGGGCGACATCGACCGCATGAAGCAGCAGTCCATTTCGTTGAAATTCATGCAGGTGACCACCGGGACGCTGGTTCCGACGGCTACCGTGGTGCTGAAATTCGGCGACCACGAACGCATGTCCACCGCCACGGGCAACGGTCCGGTCGACGCGGCGGTCTCGGCCATCAAGAAACTGATCAACGAGAAGGTGGTGCTTGCGGAGTTCCTGATGCAGGCCATCACGCGCGGTTCGAACGACGTGGGCCGCGTGCATGTGCAGGTCGAGTGCGGCAGCCGCACGGTCCACGGATTCGGCGCGCACACCGACACCACGCGGGCTTCGATCGAGGCGTTCCTCGACGCGCTGCGCGCACTCAACGTAACCGAAAAAATCGAGGAGGAGGATTGATATGGGACGAACGCTTCTGGACAAGATATGGGACGCGCACACGGTGCGTGTCGAGGACGGCGGCCGCTGCGTGCTCTACATCGACCGGCAGTATATCCACGAGGTGACGTCGCCCGTGGCTTTCGCGGGGATCGAACGCCGCGGCTTCGGCGTCGCGCGTCCGGCGCAGATCACGGCCACGGCCGACCATAACATCCCGACCGTCGACCAGCACCTTCCGATCGGGGAGCCGGAGTCGCGGCGGCAGGTCGAGACGCTGGCCGAGAACTGCGCCCGCCACGGCATCGAGCACTTCGGCGTGGGACACCCCAGGCAGGGCATCGTGCACATCATCGGCCCCGAGCTGGGATTCACCCAGCCGGGCATGACGATCGTCTGCGGCGACAGCCACACTTCGACCCACGGAGCTTTGGGCGCCGTGGCGTTCGGCGTGGGGACTTCGGAGGTCGAAATGGTCTTCGCCAGCCAGTGCATCCTCCAGACCAAACCCCGCACGATGCGCATTACGGTCGACGGCGCGCTGCGTCCGGGCGTCGAGGCCAAGGATGTCATCCTCTATATCATCTCGAAACTCACCGCTTCGGGCGGCACGGGCCATTTCATCGAGTTTGCCGGCAGCACGATCCGTTCGCTCTCGATGGAGGGCCGCATGACGGTCTGCAACATGAGCATCGAGTGCGGCGCGCGCGGCGGCATGATCGCCCCCGACGAGAAGACCTTCGAATACCTCCGGGGCCGCGAACGCGCTCCGCAGGGAGCCGCCTACGACGAGGCTGTGGCCCGCTGGCGGGAACTTTACAGCGATCCCGACGCGGTTTTCGACAGGGAGTACCGCTTCGACGCCGCGGACATCGCCCCGATGATCACCTACGGAACCAATCCCGGAATGGGGATGGCCGTCGACGGGACGATTCCCGCCGACGCCGATCCCAAGGCGTTGGAGTACATGGGTTTCAGACCCGGGGAGCGGATGTTGGGCAAAGCGGTCGACTACGTGTTCGTCGGCAGTTGCACCAACGGCCGCATCGAGGACCTGCGCCGTTTCGCCCGTCTGGTCGAAGGCCGCCGCAAGGCGGACAACATCACCGCATGGATCGTTCCCGGCTCGAAGGGCGTCGAGGCCGCCGCGCGGGCCGAGGGACTGGACCGCATCCTCGCCGCAGCGGGTTTCGAACTCCGCCAGCCGGGCTGTTCGGCGTGCCTGGCGATGAACGCCGACAAGATTCCGGCGGGTAAATACAGCGTTTCGACCTCGAACCGCAATTTCGAGGGCCGGCAGGGTCCCGGCGCCCGTACGATGCTGTCGGGTGTGGCCGTTGCCGCCGCCGCCGCGGTGACGGGCGTGATTTCCGATCCGCGCGAAGTGTTCGATATGTAAAAGATTATCATTATGTCCATACCCAAATTCGTAACCTTCACCTCGGGGGCCGTTCCCGTCGAGGTGGAAAACATAGATACCGACCAGATCATCCCGGCGCGCTTTCTGAAAGCCACCGAACGCAAGGGCTTCGGCGACAACCTTTTCCGCGACTGGCGCTACGACGCCGCGGGGCAGCGGATCGCTTCGTTCCCTTTGAACGATCCCCGCTACGAGGGGCGAATCCTCGTCGCCGGGCGCAATTTCGGCTGCGGAAGTTCGCGCGAGCATGCCGCCTGGGCCATCGCCGACTACGGTTTCCGCGTCGTGGTGTCGAGCTTCTTCGCCGACATCTTCCGCAACAACGCCCTGAATAACGGCCTGCTGCCGATCCGTGTGAGCGAGGAGTTTCTGAAAGCTGTTTTCGGCGAGATCCGGCGCGACCCGAAGGCGCAGTTCACCGTCGATCTGGGCAACCAGACGCTGACCATCGTGTCGGACGGGCGCAGCGAGGGTTTCGAGATCGACGCCTACAAGAAACGCTGTCTCGAAAACGGCTACGACGACGTGGACTACCTGCGCAGTATCGCCGACCGGATCGAGGCCTTCGAAGCCGCCCGCAAATAGCCTGCGCCGATGTTTCCCCCGGTTGAAATCATGGACACCACGCTGCGCGACGGCGAGCAGACCTCGGGCGTCTCCTTCAACGCCCGTGAAAAACTCTCCATCGCCCGGCTGTTGCTGGAGGAACTGCACGTAAGCCGCATCGAGATCGCCTCGGCGCGGGTCTCGCAGGGCGAACAGCAGGCCGTGCGCGCCATCGCCGAATGGGCTGCCGCCAAGGGCTATGCCGACCGTGTGGAAGCGCTGGGATTCATCGACGGCGGGGTGTCGCTCGACTGGCTCGGGACCGCCGGATGCCGCGTGGTCAACCTGCTGGCCAAAGGTTCGCGGAAACATTGCGAGGGGCAGCTGCGCCGCACGCCCGAACGGCATCTGGAGGATGTGCGCGCCGAGATCCTTGCGGCCGTCGACCGCGGGATGAAGGTGAACCTCTACCTTGAGGATTGGTCCAACGGCATGCGCCGTTCGCCCGACTACGTCTACGCGATGCTCGACGGACTGGCCGACGCTCCCGTCAGCCGGTTCATGTGCCCCGATACGCTGGGCGTCCTCGACCCCTACGACACCGAACGTTTCTGCCGCGACCTGGTGGAGCGTTATCCGTCGCTGCATTTCGATTTCCACGCCCACAACGACTACGACCTCGCCGTGGCCAACACCGCCGCCGCCGTGCGTGCGGGTTTCCACGGCGTTCACGTCACCGTGAACGGGCTGGGTGAGCGGGCCGGCAACGCGCCGCTGTCGAGCGCGGTGGCCGTGCTGCACGACCGCCTGGGCCGCACGACGGGGATCGACGAAACGAAGATCAACCGCGTCAGCCGCACGGTCGAGAGCTATACGGGCATCCGCATTCCCGCCAACCGACCGATCGTCGGCGCGAGCGTCTTCACGCAGTGCGCGGGCATCCACGCCGACGGCGACAGCAAGAACAACCTCTACTTCAACGAACTGCTTCCCGAGCGTTTCGGGCGCGTCCGCGAATACGCCCTGGGCAAAACCTCGGGCAAGGCCAATGTCTTGAAAAACCTCGAAGCGCTGGGCATCGACCTCGACGAGGCTGCGATGCGCAAGGTGACCGAACGGGTGGTCGAGTTGAGCGACAAGAAGGAGCAGGTGACGGCCGAGGACCTGCCGTATATCATCGCCGACGTGCTGCGCTACGACCCGGTCGACACCCCGGTCCGGATTCTCAATTACAGCCTCTCGCTGGCGCAGGGGATGCACCCCGTCGCGACGCTCCGGATCGAGATTCACGGCTGCGCGTACGAGCGGACCTCGGCGGGCGACGGCCAGTACGACGCCTTCATGCGTGCCCTGCGGCAAATCTACCGCGAACAGCTCGGGCGCGAGTTTCCGATGCTGCGCGACTATACCGTTTCGATTCCGCCCGGAGGCCGCACCGACGCCTTCGTGCAGACGATCATCACCTGGGAGATGGACGGCCGCGAGTTCAAGACCCGCGGGCTGGACGCCGACCAGACGGAGGCTGCCATCAAGGCGACTGTCAAAATGTTGAATATCATTGAAATAAACTATAACGACAATGGATGTTAAAATCGCTCTTTTAGCCGGCGACGGCATCGGTCCCGAGATCGTCGCCGAAGCCACGAAAGTGTTGGACCGCGTGGCGGAAAAATTCGGACACAAGATCGAATACCGTCCCGCATTGGTGGGCGCCGCGGCCATCGACGCCGTGGGCGACCCCTATCCCGACGAGACGCACGCCGTCTGTCTTGCGGCGGACGCCGTGCTGTTCGGAGCCATCGGGGACCCCAAATACGACAACGACCCCACGGCGAAGGTGCGGCCCGAGCAGGGGCTGCTGCGGATGCGCAAGTCGCTGGGGCTGTTCGCCAACCTGCGCCCCGTGGCGCTGTTCGACGCCCTGGCCGACCGTTCGCCGCTCCGGGCGGAGGTGGTCCGCGGCACGGATTTCATCTGCGTGCGCGAACTCACGGGCGGCATCTACTTCGGCCGTCCGCAGGGCCGCGACGAGGAGGGCGCGCGCGCCTTCGACACCTGCACCTACACGGTCTCGGAGATCGAACGGGTCCTGCACGTGGCGTTTCGGCTGGCCGTGTCGCGCCGCCGCAAACTGACGGTCGTCGACAAGGCCAACGTGCTGGAAACCTCGCGTCTGTGGCGTGAAACGGCCCAGCGGGTAGCCCGGGAGTATCCCGAGGTGGCGGTGGACTATATGTTCGTGGACAACGCTGCCATGCAGATCATCCGCCAACCGGCTTATTTCGATGTCATCGTCACCGAAAACATGTTCGGCGACATCCTCACCGACGAGGCCAGCGTCATCAGCGGTTCGCTGGGCATGCTCTCCTCGGCGAGCGTGGGGGCCGAAGTGGCCCTTTTCGAGCCGATCCACGGCTCCTATCCGCAGGCCGCGGGAAAGAACATCGCCAACCCGATGGCCACGATTCTTTCGGCCGCGATGCTTCTGGAGCACCTGGGTCTCGATGCCGAGGGCAGGGCTGTGCGGCGTGCCGTCGATCGGGCGCTGGCCGAAGGAGTCGTCACCGAGGACCTTGCAGCGCCGGGCGAAAAGGCCCGTTCGACCTCCGAGGTGGGGGATTACGTCGCTTCGCAGATTTAATCCCGTTATTCCGAATTGCCGGCAGACCGTTTTTTCGCGGTCTGCCTTTTTTGGGTGTCGTAACGACACTTTTATTTTTGTTGCGGCGTTTTACCGAACTGCATGCGAATCAATTTTGTTCTCGTCCGACTTTTATGTACCTTTGTCGCTTCAAGAACAATGAATGACATGGCAGGTTCCAATTTCGTAGATTACGTAAAGATATTCGCCCGCTCGGGGCACGGCGGCGGCGGCTCGACGCATTTTCGCCGCGAAAAATTCGTGGCTTTCGGCGGTCCCGACGGCGGTGACGGCGGCAAGGGCGGGAGCATCGTCCTGCAAGGCGACAAGCAGTACTGGACGCTCATCCACCTCAAATACCAGCGTCACCAGTTCGCCGAGGACGGCGAGCACGGCTCCGGGGCGCGCTCCTCGGGCAAGGACGCCCGCGACATCGTGATCCCGGTTCCGCTGGGCACGGTAGCCAAGCGCGTTTTCGAGAACGAGGACGGGACTGCGACCACCGAAACGGTGGGCGAGGTGACGGCCGACGGCGAGCGGCTCGTGCTGCTCCGGGGCGGCCGGGGCGGTCTGGGCAACTGGCATTTCAAGAGCGCCACTAATCAGACGCCGCGCTACGCCCAGCCGGGCGAGGAGGGTGAGGAAGGCACGTTCATCCTCGAACTGAAGGTGCTGGCCGACGTGGGGCTGGTGGGCTTCCCCAATGCGGGCAAGTCTACGCTGCTCTCGGTCGTTTCGGCCGCGAAGCCCAAGATCGCCGATTACGCCTTCACGACGCTGGAGCCAAACCTCGGTATCGTCGAGGTCCGCGACCACAAGTCGTTCGTCATGGCCGACATTCCGGGCATCATCGAGGGTGCGCACGAGGGCCGCGGTCTCGGAACCCGTTTCCTGCGCCATATCGAGCGCAATTCGGTGCTGTTGTTCCTGATTCCCGCCGACAGCGACGACATCCGCCGCGACTACGACGTTCTGCTGGGCGAACTGACGCAGTACAATCCCGAACTGCTGGACAAGGAGCGCCTGCTGGCCGTCACCAAGTGCGACATGCTCGACGAGGACCTGATCGCCGAGATGCGCGGCCACCTGCCCGAAGGCGTGCCGTCGGTCTTCATCTCGTCGGTCTCGGGGCTGAACATCCCGCGGCTCAAGGATATGCTGTGGGAGGCGTTGCAGCGGTAACCCCCGCCCGCGTTGTCCGCGTTGTCCGCGCCGGACGTCCGGCGGTTGGGCGTGTTGCTGCGGAATGCGCTGCCGTGCCGGAAAACTCCGCTTCGCGGTTGGTGACGCGCAGGGTGTATTTCCCGGCGAAATAGTCGATGATTCCATACAAGGAGCCTGTGCCCTGGGGCAGAGGCTCCTTTGCGTAGACGCAGGTCGCGGCGGTCCGCACGGTGAAGGTTCGGCCCCGGGTGTCGACGATCTCGCGCTCGGTGGCGACGGCGCGGCCCGTCTCCGGGTCGGTGTCGCACCAGGTTTTCCCGGCGTCGGCGAAACGCACGTCGTCGAAACGGACGCGTGTGTCGATGTGCCGGGCCGAGACGGCGTCGAACGTAAGGAGCTGTGCGGAGGGTGTCTCGCCGCCGGGCGGTTCGGTGCGGATGTACCGCGCCAGCTCTTCGCGCGGAATGCACCCTGCGCCGCCGTCGCCGGGTGTCGTTCCCAGCTGGATTTTCCCGCCGTAGTCGCACAGCGTAAGGCCGTTGCAGCGTACGGTCGCCACGATGCCGAACGGATAGAGGTCTGCCAGCGGGGAGCCTTCCGCGGCGATCGAGATGCCGCCCGAGGCGTCTTCGACGACGATCGTCCTGTGAAATTCGCCGTAGAGGTCATTGGCCGTGACGAATCCGCGGATGGTGATGTCCTGCGCTATCGCGACGCTGCTCTTCCCGTCGCAGAGCGATTTGAGGTAGGCGACCGAATTCTGCGGCTCCGGAGGACGGACCGTGAATTCGGGCTGCGTGGCCCGGTCGCATCCGGCCGGCAGCGTCAGCAGGCTAATGCGTGCAGTCGTTCTCATCGCGCAGTTTGAGGATGTAACGCCCGTCGCCCGCGGCGTCGTACTGGAGAATGCCCGTCAGCGAGACCGTGCCGGCAGGCACTTCGGCGTCGGCGAAACGGGCGTATCGGCGGACGTAGGTGTAGACGGCGTTGCCGTCGGCGTCGGTGAAGCGTTTGTAGCCCGCCCAGGTTGCCGCCGAAAGGTCTTCGGGGGTGTAGCGCACGCCGTCGATGCGGACGAGCGTGCCGCAGCGGCTTTCCGTAAGCGCGGGAATGGCAAGCGGGGCAGGGGAGGGCGCAGCCAGGGCTTCGCCGCTGCGGACCAGCACGGAGCCGAGCGCCGCCCGGGAGCCGATGTAGTCCGTTGCGTAGCCGCTTCCGGCGGCGGGCGGACGTCCCGCCTGCAACACCCCGCGGCTTTCGGCGATGGCGAGTCCCCGGAGCGAAAGCGTTACGCGGCTTCCTATGGGGAAGCCGTTGTGCAGATGGTCGATACCGGCCATCACTTCAAGTCCCGCTTCAGCGTCGCAGATGCAGAGCGTGCGGTAGAAATTCTCCGCGCGGTCGCAACTCGCGACCCTCCCCGTGACGACGATGTCGCCCGTAACGGTGAAGGGCGTGCCCGCATAGCGGTCGCGCAGCGCGGCGATGGTCTCCGTCGCGGGTTTCCCCTCGCCGTCGTCGTCCGGTTCCCCGAACCGGGAGTCGTAGCACCCGGTCAGCAGGAGCGCGGCGACGGCGCCGAAAAAAGGTATGGGACGGAAGTGAAACATATTTTTACGCAATGCGGTGATTCATACGGACCCCGGCCGGTTTGCCGTTAAGCCCTTCCCCGGGAGAGGGGCGGACCGGTGAACGACGCCGGAGGCGGCGATAACGACCGGACCGAAGCGGGATGCGGCGTGTCGCGCGGAAGCGTATCCAGCAATGTTATTGTTCGATACGCGAATCTTTCAGTCCCAGGAAGTAGAGGATGCCGTCCAGCCCGATGGTCGAGATCGACTGTCGGGCCGTGGCCTTTACCTTGGGTTTGGCGTGGAAGGCGATGCCCAGGCCCGCGAGGTTGAGCATCGGCAGGTCGTTGGCGCCGTCGCCGACGGCCACCGACTGGGCGATGTTGATCTCCTCGAACTGGCACAGCAGCCGCAGCAGTTCAGCCTTGCGGCGTCCGTCGACCACCTCGCCGACATAGCGTCCCGTGAGGCGTCCGTCCTCGATCTCCAATTCGTTGGCGTAGACATAGTCGAAGCCGTATTTCTGCCGGAGGTAGTTGCCGAAATAGGTGAATCCGCCGGAGAGGATCGCCGTTTTGTAACCCACGCGTTTGAGAATGGTCATCATGCGCTCCAGCCCCTCGGTGATCGGCAGGCTGCGGGCGATCTCCTCCATGACCGAGACGTCCAGTCCCTTGAGCAGCGCGACCCTCTGCGAAAAGCTTTCGCGGAAATCAATCTCGCCGCGCATGGCGCTGGCCGTGATTTCGCGCACCTTGTCACCCACGCCCGCGCGCTCGGCCAGTTCGTCGATCACCTCGGTCTCGATCAGCGTCGAGTCCATGTCGAAGCAGATCAGGCGGCGGCTGCGGCGGTAGATGTCGTCCTTCTGGAACGAGACGTCGAGACCGATCTCCGAGAGGTTCATAAATCCCTCCTGCATCGTGCTGCGTTCCTGGTCGGTGAGCGATCCGCGCACCGAGAGCTCGATGCACGACTTGGCGGCGCGGTCGTCCTCGCAGAGGGGCATGCGGCCCGTGAGGCGTTTGATGGCGTCGATGTTCAGCCCGTGCTCGGCCACGACCTTCGTCACCTCGGCGATGTGGCGTGCCGTGACGGTGCGGCCCAGCAGGGTGATGATGTAGCGGTTTTTGCCCTGACGGCCCACCCAGTCGTTGTAGCGTTCCTCGGAGATGGGCGTGAAACGGATCATCACGCCCAGTTCCGACGCCTTGAACAACAGCTCCTTCATAATGCTTCCCGACTTGTCGGCCGTGGTCTTGATCAGGATGCCGAGCGTCAGCGACTGGTGGATGTTGGCCTGTCCGATGTCGAGGATGAAGGCGTCGTAGCGTGCGAGGATCTCGGTGAGCGACGAGGTCATGCCCGGTTTGTCTTCACCCGAAATGTTGATCTGGATAATTTCAACGTTGTTCTGCATCGTATAATGTATGGTGTTTTCCGGCGCTTTCTGCAAAAAGCGCAGACAAAGTTAATAAAGTTCTCTTTTTTTTGGCTATTTTTGCCTCACAAACTTAAAAAACGGAATTATGTGGACATTTTTAGCGGCCGAAGAACCTGCCTCGCTGATCGTGCCGGACAGTGTGCAGAAAGCGAATCTGGCCGAAGCGGTCAATAAGATCGTGAACATGGATTTCAGCACTTTGTTCGGCTCGCTGATTCGTGAATCGCTCTGGATTCTTGTCAAGGTTCTCATTGCGCTAGCCATCTATTTCATCGGACGCTGGCTCGTGCGCCGCTTCCTGCGGCTGATCGACGTGGCCATGCAGCACCGCAATGTCGACATTTCGCTGCGTTCGTTCACGCGTAATACCGTCAGCGCGTTCTTCACGCTGCTGCTCATCCTGATCGTCGTGTCGACGCTGGGCGTCAACGTGACATCGCTCATCGCCGTCGCGTCGGCCGCCACGCTGGCCATCGGTATGGCTTTGAGCGGCACGGCCCAGAACTTTGCCGGCGGGGTGATGATCCTGCTGATGAAACCCTACCGCATCGGCGACTACATCTCGGCGCAGGGACAGTCGGGAACCGTGCGCGACATCAAGCTCTTCTCGACGGTGATCGCCACGGCCGACAACCAGACGATCTACATTCCCAACAACTCGATCGCGACGGCCATCATCGACAACTATTCCACCTCCGAGACGCGCCGCGTGGACTGGACCGTGGGCATCTCCTACGGCGACGACGTGGATGTGGCCCGCAAGGCCGTCCTTTCGATGCTGGCCGCCGATCCGCGCGTCCTGCCCGATCCCGCCCCGGTGGTGTGGGTCGCTGCGCTGGCCGACAGTTCGGTGAACCTCTCGATCCGCGCATGGGTCAAGAACGCTGACTACTGGAACGTCTTTTTCGAGCATAACGAGCAGTTCTACAAGGAGCTGCCGAAGGCCGGCATCAACTTCCCGTTCCCGCAGATGGACGTGCACCTGACCAAAGAGTAGGGTATGAAAACGCACCTTTTCACCGTTCTTGCGGCAATGAGCCTTTCGGCCTGCAATCCTGACCGGGGACCCGAGTATACGACCCCGGCGGAATTCGGCGAGGTGACCGTGTCGCCGCAGACCATGGCCTTCGATTCGGAGGTCCGGGTGAAGGTGTCCGTTTCGTGCCCCTACGGGCTGCGCAACGTCTGCATTCTCTACATGCTCGACGGCGACGAATCCGACGTGAGGACCGTCGCGAAGACCGAGCCGCCAGCCGACGTCACCTCGTTCGATTACGAGGGAGTCATTCCCCGGCATAGAGCCGGCCGGAAAGTGACTTTCCGGATACGTGCCATCACGGCATACAATGTGCCCTCCTATACGCAGCTTCGGGAATATACGGTTCCCGACGAAGAGGAGGAAGAATCCGAACAACCCATTTAAACAACGAAATAGCAATTTTATGGAACTGAAAGAGATTCTGGCCATTTCGGGCCAGCCCGGACTTTATAAATTCGTGGCGCAGTCCGTGCGCGGCGTGATCGTCGAGTCGCTGCTCGACGGACGGCGCATGAATGCCTCGGCGAATGCCAAGGTGAGCGCCCTTTCGGAGATTTCGATGTTCACCGAAGGCGAGGACATTGCGCTGGCCGACGTTTTCACCCGGATCTACGCCCACACGGGCGGCAAGGAGGCGATCAGCCCCAAGGAGTCGCCCGAGAAGCTGAAAGCCGCGTTTGCCGAGGTGCTTCCCGAGTACGACCGCGACCGGGTGCATGTTTCGGACATCAAGAAGTGTTTCGCGTGGTACAACACGCTGGTCGGGGCGGGATTCACGGAGTTCAAACTTCCGGCCGAGAACGAATAGCGAAAAATATCCCGGCCCGTGCCGGGACGAACCGAAAGCCGCTGCGGCTTTCATAAAGACCTGTCGTTATGGAGAGGAAAACGAAAGTGCTGGCACTGGTTGCCCACGACAACATGAAACGCGACCTGGCGGAGTGGGTCGACTGGAACAGCCGCAAGTTGAGCCGCCACCATTTGGTATGTACGGGTACGACCGGCAAGATGGTCGAAAAGACCCTGCGCGACCACCGGGAGGAGCACGAGGACGAGACGGAGGAGAAACCCGAGCTGAAAATCACGCTGCTCAAGTCGGGTCCGCTGGGCGGCGACCAGCAGCTGGGGTCGCTCATCGCCGACGGAAAGATCAATGCGCTGATTTTCTTCTGGGACCCGATGTCGGCCCAGCCGCACGACGTCGACGTGAAGGCGCTGCTGCGTCTGGCGACGCTTTACAACGTCCCGACGGCCATCAACCGTTCGTCGGCCGATTTCCTGATCTCCTCGCCGCTGTACGAGGACGACGGCTACGAACCCGTCGTGAAGGATTACAAGGCCTATGTCGAGCGGGTGCTGAAATAGGCGATGGATTGAAAAGGGAACGGGCGTGAATTTCACGCCCGTTCCCTTTTTCGTTATTAAGTGTACGCAGAGGTTGTTTTTGCAGGAATCCGGAGCGTTTACTCCATGTCCAGCGGCATGGATTCGATGACCGCTTTGTTGGCGGCCTTGAGCCGTTCGGGAAGCACCTTCATCACCTTGCGGTCGTAGGTGAACAGACCGTTCACTTCGCCCTCCACGTCGGTGGTCTGGGTGTAGACGGCGCCCGAGAAGCCCAGACGCACGTATTTGATCAGGCTTTTGGCGTATTTCTCATACTCTGCCGTCACCTCCTCCGGGGTCTTGAACTGCACGTAGCCCCAGTTGCGCTTGTTCCACCAGAGGTGTCCCTCCATGGGCAGCCCGATGCCGCCGTATTCGCCCAGCACGTTCACGCGCTGCGGATCGAAGAGTTTCATGGCGGGACCCGGGTAGTTGTGCAGGTCGAGCATGTGGCCGCAGGGACGGTGGTTGCCGCCGCTGGCGGGGTTGACCAGACGCGAGGGATCGTACTCCATGGTCCAGTTCACGATGCGCTCGGTGTCGAACTGGCCCCATGCCTCGTTGAAGGGAACCCATACCACGACGCTCGGGGAAGACATGCATAAATCCATGATCTCCTTCCACTCTTTGCTGAAGTTGTCCTTCGACTCCTGCGTGCGGTTCTTGTCCGTACCGCCGTTGTAGGTGTGCATTTCCCACTTGTTGCCCATGTCTCCCGAGGGCATGTCCTGCCATACGAGAATGCCTTCGCGGTCGCAGTGGTAGTACCAGCGCGCCGGCTCGACCTTCACGTGCTTGCGGATCATGTTGTAACCCAGCTCCTTGGTCTTCAGAATGTCGAACAGCAGCGCTTCGTCGGTCGGTGCGGTGAAAAGTCCGTCGGGCCACCAACCCTGGTCGAGCGGACCGAAGTGGAAGAGCGGTTTGTCGTTGAGCGTCATGCGGAGGATGCCGCCCTTGTCGCGCTTGGTTCCGATCTTGCGCATGGCGGTGTACGAATCGACCTTGTCGACGGTTTTCCCGCCCTGCCTGAGCGACACTTCCATGTCGTAGAGGAACGGCGAGTCGGGGCTCCAGAGTTTCGGCTCGGCGATGCCCAGACGCAGCGGGTTTCCGGGAAGTCCCGTCGCCGAAGCCACGAGCTTGCCCTTGTCGAGGATCTTCACCTCCACCAGATCGCCCGTCGTGCAGTTTTCGGCCGCCACGGTTACGGCGATGTTCTTCTGGTCCAGGTTGGGAATGGCCTTGATGCCCGAGATGTGGCTCTTCGCCACCGGTTCGATCCACACGGTCTGCCAGATGCCGCTGACCGGCGTGTACCAGATGCCGTTGGGGTTCAGCACTTGCTTTCCGCGGGGCTGGTATCCCTTGTCCGTGCCGTCGAACACGCGTACGACCAGCTTCTGCTCGCCTTTGGCCTTGAGATAGGGGGTGATGTCGAGCGAAAAGGGCGTGAAGCCGCCCGTGTGCGAGCCTGCAAGGATGTCGTTCACGAATACGTCGGCTTTCCAGTCCACCGCGCCGAAGTTCAGCAGCACGTTGCTGCCTTTCCAGGCGGCGGGCACGCTGAACGTGCGGCGGTACCAGAGTTCATCCTTCTCGGTGAGGCCCTTCTGCACGCCCGACAGCGAGGATTCGACAGCGAAGGGGACGAGGATCTTTCCGTCCATCGTTTTCGGTTCCATGGCGCCGACGGGTTTGATGGCATAGTCCCACAGGCCGTTGAGATTCACCCACTGCGAGCGTACCATCTGCGGACGCGGGTATTCGGGAAGCACGTTGGCCGGGTCGACCTTTTCGGCCCATGGCGTCTTGATTTTGTCGCCCACGGGTTTCCACTGGGCAAAGGTGCACAGCATGCTCAGCGCTGCCACGGTTGTCAGAATTGTTTTTTTCATTACTGATTGATAAAAGGATTGAATATAGTGTTTACTGTCTCTTCTTCTTGAACTGTCCGGGGTAAGGCTCTACCATGCAGCGCTTTGCCCAGGCTTCATACGCTTTGGCCATCGCTTCGACCTTTGCGGGGGCCTGCTCCGGATTTTCGAGCACGTATATCTGATGGTTGCCCGTATTGCCGTCGTCGGCGCTCAAATAGATATACCATCAGGTTCGCGATCCGGCGCAGCGACATGGCGTTTACGGGAGCTTTCATGGTTGGGTTGGTTTTAAGATCCTGATTTACGAATACAAATTTCGTAAATTAAAATTTTTTACCTGCCATATTTTGATCAGAAAAAAGCAAGATTTAGTCAAAATGCCCCGCAGGGGTCCGGTTGGCGAAAAATTGTCGTCGATTGGTCAAATATTGGTGCCCCGGAACGGCTGATGTATTTATATTTGTATGCCAATCGAAATCGTGCATTATTTTATGCTATTCTTCAAACGCCCGGCTTTCGGCCGAATCTACGCCTTCGAGGTGGACGGCTACGGGAACCGCACCGGCCTGCTCAACAGCATTACGGTCGAGTAGGGACCGGTATGATTCCGATGAAAAAGCGGGGCCGCACACATTGCGGCCCCGCTTTTTCACAGGTTGTGCGACAGCGGTGCCGGAACCGCTTCGCTCAAATCGTAGCCGCCCCAGCGGCAGGCGATCTCGTCGAGCGTGGCGAACAGCTCGGCGGTGTCGAGCGATGTCACGAGTTTCAGCCGTGTGGACTTGAAGTCGGGCAGCCCCTTGAAATAGTTGGTCATGTGACGCCGCATTTCGAGGATTCCGACATGGTCACCCTTGATTTCGAGCGATTTCTGTAAATGTTCCTTCGCGATGGCCACGCGTTCCGCGACCGACGGCTGCGGCAGCGCTTCGCCCGTCGAGAGGTAGTGCTTCACTTCGCGGAATATCCACGGCCGGCCGTAGGTCGCCCGGCCGATCATCACGCCGTCCACGCCGTAGCGGTCGAACATCTCGCGGGCTTTCGGACCTGAATCGACGTCGCCGTTGCCGATGATCGGAATGCGTATCTGCGGGTTGTTCTTCACCTTGCCGATCAGCGTCCAGTCGGCCTCGCCGCGGTACATCTGCGCCCGCGTGCGCCCGTGAATGGTGAGGGCCGCAATGCCGACATCCTGCAACCGCAGGGCTATCTCTTCGATGTTTTTCGACTCCTCGTCCCATCCGAGGCGGGTTTTCACCGTCACGGGCTTCTTCACCGCCGCGACGATCCGGCGCGTCATCTCGACCATCAGCGGCACGTCGCGCATCATCCCCGACCCGGCTCCGCGGCCGGCGATCTTCTTCACCGGGCAGCCGAAATTGATGTCGATCACGTCGGGACCGGCCGCCTCGGCCATGCGCGCCGCCTCGACCATCGGGTCGATCAGGTGGCCGTATATCTGAATGCCCACGGGGCGTTCCGTGTCGTCGATTTCGAGTTTCTTGAGCGATTTCGCCGCGTCGCGGATCAGCCCGTCCGACGAGATGAACTCGGTGTAGACCATGTCGGCGCCGAAGCGTTTGCACATGTAGCGGAACGACGGGTCGGTCACGTCCTCCATCGGAGCGAGCAGCAGGGCGCGTTCGCCCAGTTCTATATTTGCTATTTTCATGGCTGTTGTTTCTGGCTGACGAGGATTTTGTCGATGCGCGCGCCGTCCATGTCCACGATTTCGAACGTGAAGCCGTTCCATTCCAGTTTCTCGCCCGTGGCGGGAATGTGGGCCAGTTGGTCGAGGATCAGGCCGCTGACGGTGTTGTAGGCGTTGCAGGGCAGGGCGTTTTCCAGACCGAACCAGTCGAGAAAGTCGTAGAAAGGGCATTGCCCGTCGACCAGACAGCTGCCGTCTTCGCGCCGGACGATGTCCGGTTCCTCGCGCGGGTCGGGCAGTTCGCCGACCAGGGCTTCGAAAATGTCGCGCAGGGTGATGATGCCGCGCGTCACGCCGAATTCGTCGCAGATGATGCCGTAGCCCAGCTGCTCCGTGCGCAGCTGTTCGAGGGCGTTGTAGACCTCGAACCCTTCGTGGAAGAATTTCGCCGGAGCGACCAGCCTGCGCAGGTCGAATCCCTCGTCGCCCAGGTGCAGGAAGAGGTCTTTGAGGCAGACCACGCCCAGCAGTTTGTCGAGACTTCCCTCGCCGACGGGGTAGCGGTTGTGGGGCGCTCGGGCCACCGTCTCGCGGATCTGCGCTGCGGACGCCGCCGCGTCGATCCATGCCAGTTCGCTGCGGTGGGTCATGATCGACTCCACGGTGCGGTCGCCCAGCGAGAAGACGCGGCCCATGATCTGCTGTTCGACCGCCTGCACCTCGCCGTCCTCGGCGCCTTCCTGGATGATCGAACGGATTTCCGCCTCGGTGACCTTGCTCTCGGCCCGTTGCAGGCCTAGCAGGCGGGCGACGCCCGCCGTGCTTCTGGAGAGCAGCCACACGAAGGGCGACGCCGCGACCGAAAGCAGCCGCATCGGCTGCGCAACGATTTTTGCGGCCCGCTCGGCGGCGTTCATGCCGATGCGTTTGGGAACCAGTTCGCCGAAGATGATCGTGAGGTAGGTGACCGCGATGACGATAGTGACCTGCGCCGTGACGGTCGCCGTGCGCAGCGGAATGCCCAGTCGGGCCAGCTCTCCGCCGAATTTCGCCGCCAGCGTGTCGCCGGAGTAAATACCCGTGAGAATGCCGATCAGGGTGATGCCGATCTGTACGGTCGAGAGGAACCGGTCGGGGTCTTTGGCCAGTTTCAGGGCCTGGCGGGCGCCTGCGCTGCCTTGCCGGGCCTGCATCTCCAGATTCGAGCGGCGGGCCGATATGAGCGCGATCTCCGACATGGCGAACAGCCCGTTGAGCAGGATCAGCAGCAGAATGACGAGAATTTCCATGGAATGTCTTGTCGGTTTGTGTCGCAAAGATAATGGATGTCGGGCTAAAACCAAAGAATATGGTCCCGGGGGAATTGCTTATTCGCTGAAAAACGCTAAATTTGCAGGCAAAATCTATTGGATATGAATATCGAAACCTTTATTTCGGATGCGGTCCGCCGGTCGGTGGAGGCGCTTTACGGTGAGCTTGGCGACGAGCAGTTGCAGATTCAGAAGACCCGCAGGGAGTTCGAGGGCGACTATACCCTCGTAACCTTTCCGCTGCTCCGGCGAAGCCGCAAGTCGCCCGAAGCCACCGCGACCGAAATCGGCGAATACATGGCGGCCAACGTCCCCGAGATCGCGTCGTTCAACGTGATCAAAGGTTTCCTCAACCTTTCGCTCGACAGTGCGTTCTGGGCGGCCCGCTTCGCCGAGGTCGCCGCCGACGAACGTTTCGGGCAGGCTCCCGCGACGGGCCGTACCGTGATGGTCGAGTATTCGTCGCCCAACACCAACAAGCCGCTCCATCTGGGGCATATCCGCAACAACCTGCTGGGTTACTCCGTGGCGCAGATTCTCAAGGCCAACGGCCATACGGTCATCAAGGCCAATCTGGTGAACGACCGCGGCATCCACATCTGCAAGTCGATGCTGGCGTGGAAGCTCTACGGAAACGGCGAAACCCCGGCATCGTCGGGGATGAAGGGCGATCACCTCGTGGGCAAGTACTACGTGGAGTTCGACAAACACTACAAGGCGCAGATCAGGGAGCTGGTCGCGCAGGGACAGCCGGAGGACGAGGCCAAGAAAAACGCCCCGATCATGCTCCAGGCGCAGGAGATGCTGCGCAAGTGGGAGGCCCGGGACCCCGAGGTGTACTCGCTCTGGGAGACGATGAACGGCTGGGTTTACGAGGGCTTCGACGTGACCTACAAGGCGTTGGGCGTCGATTTCGACAAGGTCTATTACGAGTCGCAGACCTACCTGCTGGGCAAGTCGCTCGTCGAGGAGGGGCTTAAAAAGGGTGTCTTCTACCGCCGTTCCGACAATTCGGTGTGGATCGACCTCACGGCCGACGGACTGGACGAGAAACTGCTGCTGCGCGGCGACGGCACGTCGGTCTACATGACGCAGGACCTCGGCACGGCTTTCCGCCGCTTCGAGGACAATAGGCTCGACGACATGATCTACGTCGTGGGCAACGAGCAGAACTACCACTTCCAGGTGCTGAAACTGGTGCTCAAGAAACTGGGCTACGCCGACTGGAGCGATCATATCACCCACCTCTCCTACGGCATGGTGGAGCTTCCCGAGGGCAAGATGAAGTCGCGCGAGGGTACGGTGGTCGACGCCGACGACCTGATCGAAGGCATGGTCTCGACGGCCCGCGAGATGTCGGCCGAGCTGGGCAAGCTCGACGGATGCTCGGAGGAGGAGGCCAATGCCGTTTCGACGATGGTCGGGCTGGGTGCGCTCAAGTACTTTATATTAAAGGTCGATCCCAAGAAAACGATGCTGTTCGATCCCCGCGAGTCGATCGACTTCAACGGCAATACGGGTCCTTTCATCCAGTACACCCATGCGCGCATCCGCTCGGTGCTTCGCAAGGCCGCCGAGGCGGGCATCGACTTCGGAGGAGCCGCCACGGCGGATTACCTGCGCGAGGAGATCGACCTGGTGAAGTCGCTGACGGAGTATCCGTCGGTGGTGAAGTCCGCGGGCGAGAACTTCGCGCCGTCGGTCGTCGGGGCCTATGTCTACGAGCTGGCCAAGCAGTTCAATGGCTATTACCACGACCATTCGATCCTCAAGGAGGAGAACGCCGGGGTGCGCACGATGCGTCTCCAGCTGGCGCAGCAGGTCGCCCGCGTCATCAAGGAGGGCATGAAACTGCTGGGCATCGACGTCCCCGAACGCATGTAACGCATTCTGTGATAATGAAAAACGGAGGTTTCGCCGAAACCTCCGTTTTTTCGTGCCGTTAGCGTGGTACGAATCTTGCGAGAGACGAGGACGTTAACTAACACTATTTTAGCGTGAAAACATTTGCATCAACTTTCGCTCTTTCTCTCGCGTTGTGTGCCGCTGCCGGAGCGACGGCCCAAACCAAGAGTGCGGTTCCGGCTCCTGCGGCCGATACCGTATTGCTGTCGGAGACTGCCGACGGAGACTACATCGTTCGCAGGTTCATCGTCAAAAGCCGCGGCGACGCCGACTATTCGATTCGCTACCAGATCAATCTGGCGACGCTCAATGCCGCGCTCAACGGCAATCCGCAGGAGCTGGACGGACTCAACGCCTTTGTGGACAACCTTGTGAAGGATACGCTCCGGCAGGTCTGCGCCGTGACGATCACGGGCTATTCTTCTCCCGACGGTCCGCTGAAGTTCAACGAAGCGCTGGCTGCCAAGCGGGCCGGCGATTTCAAGGCGTATGTCGACAGGAAGTACGATTTCTCGAAAAAGTACAAGGTGACGGTGAATTCCGTCGCCGAGGATTGGGAGACGTGCCGCGCGCTGGTCGCGCAGTCGTCGATGCCCGACCGGCAGTCCGTGCTGAACGTCATCGACGGCAAGCAGTCGTCCGATCAGAAAGAATTGGCGCTCAAGAAGATGCCGGCTGCGTGGAGCTACCTGAAAAAGAACGTTCTGCCGAAACTGCGCCGTGTCGAACTGACGATCGGCTACGGTGCGGGCAGCATCGTCGAGCAGCGCACCATGATCCCCAAACCCAAACCGGCTCCGCAGCCGCAGCCCGCGCAACCCGCTGAACCGTATGTCGTTGTCGACGAGCAGGTGAACGGAATCATCGTCGAGATGCCCGACAGGCACGAATACAAGAAGGAGGTGCGCGAGGAGTCCCGGGAGGTGAAGAAGGAGGCGAGGGCCGCCGAGCGGCTCGCCAAAAAAGAGGCCCGCGAAGCGCAGAAGATAGTCCGCCAGCAGGAGAAGGCTGCCAAAAAGATCGCTAAAAAGGAGGCCAAGGCCGCCAAGAAAGCCGAGAAGGCCGCCAAAAAGACCTACAAGGAGCTCGAAAAAATGTAATGAAAAAGGATTCCGGATTTCCGGAATCTTTTTTTGTCCGCCGCCCGCCCGGGAAATAATTCCCGGGGCCGCAGTCCGAAAATGTTTGATAATCCGAAACGTTTTATTACCTTTGTCAGAGCAAAAATTTTAAAATCGACTGAATATGGCAAATTTACGAAACCTGAAGAAGGAGATTGACTACCGCCTTGAGGAGGTTGTTTTCGACTGCGATATGGCTATCTGTTTTCAGCCTTCGAAAGAGAAGGAGATTTTCGAGGTGATGCAGGAGGCCGTCGGCGTTCGCAACGATCTGTTCGCCAAAGCGATGAATCCCGCCGAGCCGCACAATCCGTCGCTCGTCCGCAAGCACTACGCTGCCCTGCGCGCCGAGATGGACGACGTTTTCGGCAAACTTTTCGAAAAGTTGAGCAAGATCAACGAGCAGAAATAGGGTAGTCCCTTTCGCTGAAAAACAACGGAGCGCCTCATGCGGGGCGCTCCGTTCGTTTTATTCGTGGTCGCGGCAGCAGTCGCCGGGGTGGTGTTCCAGCACGGTGTGGGGGATGTGCCCGTGCGATACCAGTTGAATCGGGCAGTCGTAGTTGCGCAACTGTTCCTCGGTCAGAATGTTCGAACGGTGGCGGTGGACCTGCCGGTTGACGCAGACGATCTCCTTCACGACGCTGGTGATCGTGCCGATGTCGTGCGACACCATGACGATCGCCATGCGGGCGTTCAGTTCATGCAGCGTGCGGTAAAGCTCCTTCTCGAATTTGTTGTCCACGAAATTCGCGGGTTCGTCCAGGATCAGCAGCTTCGGGTCCGAGATCACGGCCCGGGCCAGCAGCGCCCGCTGCATCTGCCCGCCCGACACCTCGCCGATGGGGCTGCGGGCCGTGTCGGCGATTCCCGATGCCGCAAGCAGTTCCATCGCTCTGGCACGGTCCTCCTTCGTGTAGCGGGAGCTGAATCCGCGGCGGCCCTGCAATCCCGACAGTACGACCTCGAGGACCGAGATCGGGAATGCGCGGTCGAAATCCGAAATCTGCGGCATGTAGCCGATCAGCCGTTCCTTCCCGCGGAACAGCTCCGGGGCGAGAGTCAGCTCTCCGGTGTGGGGGACGGTTCCCAGGATGGCCTTTACGAGCGTCGTTTTTCCGCCGCCGTTGGGACCTATGACCCCCAGGAAATCGAGGTCCGCAATCTCCAGGTCGACGTGCCGGAGGGCCTCGTAGCCGTCGTATGCGACACTTACGTCGCGCAGCGTTACCAGATTCATTTTGCCGTGATTGAATCGGTCATTGCGTCGATGGCGCCGATGGCGTCTTCGTCCAGCGGGTCGATCTCCACGTATTCGGCGTCGATGTCGCGGGCGATGATCTCCACGGTCGATGCCGGGAACTGGTTCTGGTAGAAAATCCGCCGCACGCCGTCCTCGCGGGCCTGTCGGATAACCGCCGTCAGCTGTTTGGCCGACGGTTCCTTGCCGTCGGCCTCGATGGCCACCTGCCGCAGTCCGTAATCGCGTGCGTAGTAGGTGAGTGCGGGATGGTAGACGATGAAGTACTTCACGCCGCTCCGGGCGATCTTCTCCGCCGTGCGGATGTCCAGTTCCTTGAGCGTGCTGCGCAGCCGGTTGTAGCCGGCCTCGTATTTCACCGAGTCGGGATAGGCGTTGCGAATTGCCTCGTAGGCGTTTGCGGCCATCGTTTGCAGGGCTTTGGGCGAGGTCCAGACGTGGGGGTCTACACCGTGGGCATGCCCGTGGTCGTGTCCGTGGTGGCCGTGCGAGCAGGAGCCTGCGATCAGGTCGATACCGCGGCTCAAGTTCACGACTTTCGCCTGATCCCCGACTTTGCCCAGCAGGGTGGTTTCGAAGTCGATCAATCCCACGTTGAAAATGAGCTGTGCCTTGTTCAGCTCCACGAACTGCCGGGGCGTCGGCTCGAACGTCTCGGGACTTGCTCCGGGCGGCACGAGCACCTCGATTTTGAAATCGTCGCCGACAATCCCCTCCACGATGCTGCGCAGCGGGGGGATCGAGACGTAAAACGTATTCTCCCCGGCGGGTTGTTCCGGCGTGCAGGCCGCGAGCAGCAGGGCTGCCAGTAAGTATGCCGATAATTTACGCATGGTTGACAATCAATGATTTGTGATTTATACGGTAGGGTAGTCCCCTGTATTTTGTGCAAAGGTAGTAAAATTACCCGTAGCGGCGGGATTTTGCGGCTTGTTTTGTCGTTTCGGCCGAAATGTTTATCTTTGGCCCCCGATTAAAATCCCCGTATGCCGATAAACAATCCGAAAGAGGTCCTCGCCCTGGTGGAGAGGGCCGCCTCCGACAAGATTTCGCTTCCCGTTCGCAAAATATTGATTTTAGCGTTTTTAGCTGGCGCCTATATTTCTATGGGAGGCTTGTTTTCCATCGTGATAGGATATGGCTTTCCGTCGATGGCTCCTGCTCCGGGATTGCAGCGCCTGCTCTCCGGACTTGTCTTCCCGCTGGGGCTTATGCTGGTCGTTTTCGCAGGAGCGGAACTCTTTACGGGCAATAATGCCGTGCTGATCCCCGGTGCATTGGGACGACGTTATGGATGGCGTAAGGTGTTGTTAAATTGGATGTTGGTCTATGCCGGAAATTTTGTCGGGTCGCTGTTTTTCGCCTGTTTTCTCGTGAAACTTCCCGGCATGCTCTCTGCCGAGGCGTGGCGTTCGGCGGCCGTCGGCATTGCCGAGGCAAAGGTCTCGATGCCGTGGCTCACGGTGTTCCTGCGGGGTGTCGGCGCCAACTGGCTGGTGTGCCTGGCCGTGTGGCTGGGTTTGAGCGCCAACGATGTCGCGGGCCGGCTGCTGGGATTGTTTTTCCCGATAATGTGTTTTGTGGCAATCGGTTATGAACACAGCGTCGCCAATATGTTTTTCATTCCGCTGGGCATGATGCACGGTGCATCGGTCACCGTGTCCGATTTTCTGCTTGCCAATCTTGTTCCCGCGACTTTGGGCAATATCGCCGGCGGAGCGGTCTTTGTCGGCGGTATCTACTGGTATATTAATAAGTAAAAAACGGTTGATTATTAATCAATTAATATTCGGGTAACGACCATAATTTAACATAATGACAATATTAATTCAATTACCTTTGTACTGTAAGGATGCTTTTTTTATGGTCGCCGGTCGGACGATTGGCCGGCGGGTTAAATTCATTTTGGATTTTAAGCTTCGGCCGGCGGCGGATTATCTTCCTGTGCGTGCAACATTCACAAAAATATTCCGGGCGATGGCTTTTAGCGCTTTGTCGGCGTGAAACTCTCGAAGGTAAGGTCATCGTACAATATTACGATCCGCCGGACAGCGACGTCTGTTCGTGTGCCGGAAAATGGAGTCGTTGCCGGCGGCGCCGGATTTTCGGACGTTGTCGAAGCCGGCTCCTGATGCGGCGGGTTGAACGGCGTATTCCGGGTCGGACCGAACAATCCGTCGGAGATCGACGATTCGACCGCAGCGGCCGGTGCGGATTGTTCGGGTTCGCTGTCGCGATACATCTTGTCGGAATCGAGCAGCAGCCAGTCGGGATTGATTCGCGGGAACCTCCGGAGAATCTTTTGTAACAAATCGAAGCCCGGTTTGTTTCGCCCGGCGAGAATATGGGAAATTCCCGCCGGATTGATTTCGAGCAGTTCCGCGAGCTGGCTCGGCTTCAATCCTTCGTTTTTCATCAGATCGAGCAATTTTTCCCTCATCAGCGCAAATTTTTACAAATATAAAGTTTTTTCTTTTGTAAAACAAGTAAAATCTACATTTGTAAAATGTTAATAAGTGTCGACAAAGTTTACAAGTGTAAATAAGTCGATATGGTTAAATTTGCATGCAATCTATTTGTTAAAGCGTTATTTTAGATAAATAACAGTAAATATATGATATTATTGTATTTACGTCGTATATTGTTGGTGTTGTCTGCATGTAGCTGGTTATTGATGAATTAGACCGTATGATATTAAATCGTTTCTTTAAGTAATATTTGTAAATAGCTGATTGATGGATATATATTGCTCGATGTTTAATATTTTGATCGCTTGTTGGTCGCTCTGGAATTGCAGTTTATTCAAAGGATGCCGGATTATTACAATTGTAACTATTGACATCTTTAACAAACAGATGTGGTTTACAAATGTAATTACATATGGAAATGACGCGGACATTGTGTGTTTACATTTGTAAATACACTACCCTATTTTGTAAAAATGAATGCATTTTCAAGCTATTTCCGAACCCTTATCAGACATTTTGTTAACATCTCCGGATTTCGGATTTATTATGTTAAATAAAAAGAGGCCGGATAGTGTTGATAACCCACTATCCGGCTTAAATACAGCTTGTTGTAGATTTGTAAACAGCCTTCTATTTCGAGAGTTTGTCGGCTATTTCGCGGAACTCTTCCGGCGTCAGTTTGAGCTTTTCGCGGTGGAAATCCACGTCGTTTTCGCTCTGAATGGGGATCAGATGAATGTGTGCATGGGGCACTTCGAGGCCTAAAACGACGACTGCTACCCTTGCACACGCTATTTCCCGCTTGATTTTGGCTGCGACCTCTTTGGCGAAAAGCATCATGCCTGCCAGCGTTCGGTCATCGAGGTCGAAAATGTAGTCCACCTCCTTTTTGGGGACGACCAGCGTATGGCCTTTTGTCAGCGGATTGATGTCGAGAAATGCGTAGTAGTCTTCGTTTTCGGCTACTTTGTACGAGGGGATCTCCCCTGCGATGATGCGTGAAAAAATAGTTGCCATATCTTTGTTTTTAGGTTTTGCCTATTTAGCGACCGGGGCGTCTTCCGAAGTTTCGGCTGCATTTTTTTCTGCGGCGATTCGTTTATTGCGGATCAGTTCCTTGATGCTGTTAAATACATTGACAAGAATCATTATCAGCAGCAGGCTGTCGGTGAATGTGAACTTGTCCGGTTCTGCGAAAAGCCCGAAAATCGCCCATGTCGTGAATAACGCACCCCAGAACCAAAGCGCCCTGCGCTGCATTCGGACCGTTTTCGCGGCTTCCCGCCGGCGGTATTCTTCCAGCCATTTATTTTCCCGAGGTGTCATTTTCGTCATTTATCGAGGTTTCTGCTGTGGAGAGAGTGGGTCAGAGATCGCCCCAGGGCCTCTTGCCCACCAAAATACGCCTGTTATTGACAATGCCGAGAAGGATGCTGACGAGGGAGAGGGCGATCCCCAACGCTCCCAACCAGTCCGACCGGGAGATGACATCGGTACGGAATAAGTAGATTCCCCATCCGATACTTGCGGCGATTGCGCATCTGAGCAGGATGTATTGCAGTTTCAGATTGCGTTTTGCCTTGTCCGGGTCCCGGGCGGCGGCCCGCCAACGCAGTTCTTCGGGCGTCAAGGGGGCTTTAGGCTTGGTTTCAGGCATCCTATTCCTCGAACTTGGGTTTCAGTATTTCCGAGTAGATAATCGCCTGCCGGAGGTTGAATTCTTCGGTCTGGGACGTCGTTGCCGCATCCGGTGCATTGTTCGTGAGGGAATGCGCGGCGATTTCGTCATTCCCGCTGTCGTCCATGAGCCGGTTGACGGTCTGATGGCGTAAATGCCCCCTCCCGGCGGCTTTCGGCGTCGTATGTTCCGGTGCGTATTCCTCGGCGGGAATCTCCTCCAGACTCTGGCATTCGTCCGGAAAAACGGGTGCAACGGGCCACGGCGCAGGGCGTGGAGCAGGCATCGGAGCCGGTTCGGACTCCGGGTGTGCCTGCGAGGGCCACGCCTCTTCGTGGCCGGGTGTGCGGGCGCCTTTTCCGCGGGCCTTGCGCGATTGCGATACGACGTTGAATATCATCGCTCCGGCGATGATCACGACCCATATTACCGTTGCGAAATCATCCATGTCTTTAACTCAATGTTCGTTTGACACTCTCTATACCCTTTATCTTGCGCAGTTTGTCCATCACGGCGTGGAGACTTTCGGCGTCCTTCACGTAGAGGCTGACGTTGCCTTCGAAAATGCCGTCGTGGCTGTGGATGTTCACTTCGCGGATATTGATGTTGAAATCGGCGCTTACGACCTTCGCCAGGTCGAGCAGGATGCCCTGCCGGTCGATGCCGCGCAGTTCCGTGGTCACCAGGTAGGACATGGCCTTGTGCTGCGACCATTTGATCTCCTCCTTGACGATGTTGCGGCCGAACTGTGTCGCAAGACGGTTCAGCTCGTCGCACGTGGCCTTGTGTACGATGATGTTTCCCGAGGCGGGGTCTCGATACCCTACCACCTTGTCGCCCGGAATGGGCTTGCAGCACTCCGCGATTTCGAACTGCGGTTCCGTGGCCGGAGCCTCCTCTGCCGGGGCGATTTCGCCCGGAATTGCGGCATCGTCCGTCTCGTCCTCCTTCTTCTGGGGGATGAAGAGGGTCCAGAATTTGAGTATCTTGCTCTTGGAGTTGACCTTGAGGGCTTTGTCCAGGTTGTCGAGCGAGACGATTCCCGCTCCGATCTTACTGTACAGCTCCTCCTTGTTCTTGCTGTCGTAAATGGGCGTGATCTTGCGCAGTACGCGGCCGCTCAACTTGACGTTCAGCGACTTCATCTTTTCGTCGAGCATCTGCATGCCCCGCTCGATGTTGTTCTGCCGTTCGCGTTTGAGGAAACTCTTGATCGACTGTTTGGCCTTGGCTGTGGTGACCGTTTCGAGCCATTCGGGCTTGGGGCGGGCGTTGTCGGCCGTGATGATCTCGATCTGGTCGCCGCTGTTGATCTGCGTGGTGATCGGTTCGAGTTTGTGGTTGATCTTGGCGCTGATGGCGCTGTTTCCGATCTTCGAGTGGATGTCGTAGGCGAAGTCGAGGGCCGTGGCTCCGAACGGCATTTTCCGGGCTTCGCCCTTAGGGGTAAATACCACTATTTCCGACGTATACAGCGATAACTTAAAGTTGTCCAGGAAGTCCACGGCGTTCTCCGTCGGACTGTTCAGCGCCGCGCGTATCTGTTTCAGCCACTTGTCGAATTCGTCCTCGTCCTGCGAAATGGTCGCATGCTTGTATTTCCAGTGGGCGGCGAATCCGCGTTCGGCGATGTCCTCCATGCGCTGTGTGCGGATCTGCACCTCGACCCACACTCCGTCGGGTCCCATCACCGTCGAGTGCAGCGCCTCGTAGCCGTTGGCCTTGGGCATCGAAATCCAGTCCCGCAGCCGGTCGGGCTTGGGGGTGTAAATGTCGGTGATCGTGGAGTAAATCTGCCAGCATTGGGTTTTCTCCGACGGAAACGGCAGCGGCTTGAAGACGATGCGGATGGCGAACAGGTCGTAAATCTCCTCGAAAGGAATCTGCTTGCGCTGCATCTTGCTCCAGATCGAGTAGACGCTTTTCACGCGTCCCGAAATCTCGTAGTTGATGTTGTCGCGGTTGAGCGAGGCGATGATCGGGGCGTTGAACTTGTTGATGAACTCCCGGCGCGAAGCTTCGCTTTCCTGCAATTTCTGCGTGATTTCGGCATACTGCTGCGGGAAGCGGTACTTCATGCAGAGGTCCTCCAGTTCGCTCTTGATCGAGTAGAGCCCCAGCCGGTAGGCCAGCGGCGCGAAGAGGTAGATCGTCTCGCCCGTGATCTTGATCTGCTTGTTCATCGGCATCGCCCCCAGCGTGCGCATGTTGTGCAGGCGGTCGGCGATCTTTATCAGGATCACCCGTACATCGTCGGAGAGCGTGAGGAGCACTTTACGAAAATATTCGGCCTGCTCGGAGGTGTCGGCGTTGAACACGCCGGACATTTTCGTCAGTCCGTCGACCATCGAGGCGATTTTCGGGCCGAAAATGCGTTCCATGTCCTCCACGGAGTATTCCGTGTCCTCCACGACGTCGTGCAGCAGGGCTGCGACGACCGATTTCACGCCCAGCCCGATCTCCTCGATGACGATCTTGGCTACTGCAATAGGATGCAGGAGGTACGGCTCGCCGGAGCGGCGCCTTACCCCCTCGTGTGCCTCCTTGGCCAGGAAAAATGCACGTTTGATGAAGTTCCAGTCCTCGTCGTTCTTGCAGATCTTGGTGCACGAGAGGAGCAGGTCGTCCCATTTCTCCTTTATAAGGTTCTCATCCTCGGCAGTATATCCCATAGACTACTCCTTTTTGGTGGTCTTCATGGCTTCGCGGACCTTGGCCTCGATCTCGTTGCGCAGCTCCTCGTCGTTTTTCAGCAGCTCCTTGACGGCGTCGCGTCCCTGTCCGATCTTGCGGTCGCCGTAGGAGAACCACGATCCGGCCTTCTTGACCACGCCGTAATCGACGCCCAGGTCGACGATCTCGCCGATCTTCGAAATGCCCTCGCCGAACATGATGTCGAACTCCGCGCGTTTGAACGGAGGGGCCACCTTGTTCTTCACGACCTTGACCTTCGTGCGGGTTCCCAGCTGGTCCTCGCCGTCCTTGATGACCGACATGCGGCGGATGTCGATACGCACCGAAGCGTAGAATTTCAGCGCATTGCCTCCCGTGGTGGTCTCGGGGTTGCCGTAGACCACGCCGATCTTGTCGCGCAGCTGGTTGATGAAGATGCAGACGGTCTTGGTCTTCGAGATGCTCGACGTGAGTTTGCGCAGCGCCTGCGACATGAGTCGCGCCTGAAGACCCATCTTCGAGTCGCCCATCTCGCCCTCGATCTCGGCCTTGGGCGTCAGCGCCGCCACGGAGTCGATGACGATGATGTCGATGGCGCTCGAACGGATCAGCGAGTCGGCGATTTCGAGCGCCTGCTCGCCGTTGTCGGGCTGCGAAATGAGCAGGTTGTCGACGTCCACGCCCAGTTTCTGTGCGTAGAAACTGTCGAAGGCGTGCTCGGCGTCGATGAAGGCCGCGATGCCGCCGGCCTTCTGCGCCTCGGCGATGGCGTGAATCGCCAGCGTGGTCTTGCCCGACGACTCGGGACCGTAGATCTCCACGACGCGGCCCTTGGGATAGCCGCCTACGCCGAGCGCCATGTCGAGCGTGATTGAACCCGTCGGGATGACCGGAATGTCGTTCACTTCGGTGCTGTTCATGCGCATGATCGAGCCTTTGCCGAAGTCCTTCTCTATTTTCTGCATCACTGCGTCCAGCACTTTGAGCTTGTCCGCGTTTATCTGTACTTTTTCTGCCATTATGGTTTTGTTTTGTATCATTAACTTTGTTTCGGTCCGCTGCTGTCGAACTTCGCCGAGCGGCGGGAGCCGTTGTTTCGCCGCCTTGCGGCGTCGGGTCCCCGCCCGAGACGGGGATTTAGGGGGTGGGTCGGATTCGTAAACGACGCTTTAGGCGGCGAATACGGCGGTCGGACGCACATCGGCGGGACAAATTGTATCCTGTCCTTACTTATAGGAATCAATGATCTGCCGGTAGTGGTTCTTGGTGTCCACCTTGGTGAAAATCTTCTCGATGCGGCCTTCGGCGTCGATGACGAACGTCGTGCGCAGCACACCCATGTACTTGCGGCCGTACATCGACTTTTCGGCCCACACGCCGTAGGCTTCGCACACCGAGTGGTCGGTGTCGGAGAGCAGCGTGAAATTCAGGTCGTGCTTGTCGCAGAAACTGCGGTGCGACTTCTCGCTGTCGGGGCTTACGCCGATGATCCGGAATCCCATCCGTGTCAGTTCGGCCTTGCCGTCGCGCAGGCTTTTGGCTTCGAGCGTACAGCCCGAGGTGTTGTCCTTGGGGTAGAAATAGAGTATCGTGCGCTGTCCTCGCAGATCGGCAAGCGTCAGAGGCTCACCGTCTTGGGTCGTGGACTTGAAATCGGGGGCCATCTCCCCCGCCTGCAACTGTGTCATAGCGTTTTCCGAAAAAGAGATTATTTTCTCAAAGGTATGAATTTTCCGGCGATTTTCATGCTTCCCGGGCGACTTTTTTGCGGCCTAATCCCATTGGTAGGTCACTTCGATCTGCTCGTTGAACTCCTCCTGCGTGGTGTTGAGCCGGTGCAGGCAGGCAGGACACCGGATGGCCGTTTCGGTCTCGACGTATTCGCCGCACCCGACGCACATCGGCAGCAGGCCGTAGCCCGGCTGCATGGAGTGCTCGAACTGCGCTCCGCAGTGCTTGCACCTGATTCTGTAAGCTGTTCCCATTGTCGTTTTGTTTTTGGTTCACGCTGCAAAGGAACGGTCTGCGAGTGACAGGTTGTGACACAGCGGTGAAAAATGTAAAATAAACCCGCCGACAGCTGTCGGCGGGTCGTTCGGCTAATGGTGGTGTTCGGCCTCCATGGCCTCCTGCCGGGTCTTGTGGACCGTGCCGTGGGGGTGTTCCGCCGGGGCGTAAATCGAGTAGATTTTCAGCGGTTTGTCACCCGTGTTGACGATGTTGTGCCATTTTCCGGCCGGGACCAGGATCGCATAGTCGTCCGAGACCTCGCGCACGAAGTCGAGGTTGTCCTCGCTGTCGCCCATCATCACGCGTGCCGTGCCCTCCTCCACGCGCAGGAACTGGTCGATGTCGTGGTGTTGTTCCAGCCCCACGTCGCCGCCGGCGGGAATCGCCATCAGCGTCACCTGCAAGTTGCTGCCGGTCCACAATGCGGTCCGGAAATTCTCGTTCGCGAGCGTGTGGCTTTCGATGTTCAGCACCGTCGGTTCGGCTCCGTGATCTTTCAGCGAGACGGGTTCGGCGGAGGCTTTTGCCTGCGGGGCCGGAGCTTGCCGGCAGCACGATGCGGCGGCGAGTGCGAGGCACAGCGCGCCGGTCGTCAGGAGGTGATTTCGTTTCATGCGGTTTGCTTTCAAAGTTTGTGGAAATATAGTGAAAAATTTACATTTTCGGGGTGTTTGCCGCAATATATTCGCGGATATAGCCCGTCAGCTCGGGGGAGTCGACGATGCGGATGTCGTCCAGCAGCCCCACGACGAAGCGTCCCACCCCGGCCATTCCGGCCACCTCCGTGTCGAGCGACCAGCGTCCCCGCCCCAGCGGTTTCACATCGCGTTCGGCCAACGGATACTCCTCGCACAACAGGTTGTAGGCCAGCGTTCCCAGTTCCAGCCGCACGCGGCGGCGCGCCCCGCCGTGCATGCGGAAGGCGTCGATGAATCCCTCGCTGTGGGCTTCTTGGTGCTCCCACGCCGCTTCGGACAGCTCCACGGAGCCGATACGCGAGGTTTTGAAGAGTTTGTTCGTGTGGCTTTCGAGGTCGTAGCACCACACCTGCACGTAGTTGGTCGTGAAGGCGAAAGGCTCTACCCTGCGGTCGCGGACCCCGCCTCCGTGGGCCGACAGGTAGCCGTGCAGCACGGCCTGCCGCTCCTGCTCGATGGCCTCGATCAGCCGCCGGATGTTCGGGGCGTTTTTGCCCCGCACGACGGTGTCGGCCAGCGTCTTGTTGTCGTAGACGGAGTAGAGTTTGCGCTTGAGGTTCTGCTTGAGCATATTGGTGTCGTCGATGTTCTCGATGGTGTTTTTCAGGATCACGGCCTCCTCCTCGGTGAAGTGCACCAGCTGCGAGATGTCGCGGAAGTGCGGCGACTCCTTGTCGAGACGGATGCAGTCGCCCGATTTCTTGATCACGAACCCCGCCTCGCGAAAGGTGTCGATATACCGGTAGACCGTGCGGCGCGACATCTGGAGCCGTTCGGCCAGCTGGTCGACGTTGTAGGTGGTGTTGGCCGTCAGCAGCTTCATAAGCCGCAGCAGGCGTTCGAGTTTGGGTTGGTCCATAATTATTCGGCAGCAGACGGCTGTTCGCCGTGCAGAGGTCGTAAATTAGCCATAAGAAAGTCGGATGTTCTTTTTATGAAGTCATCGAATGCAATCAGCATCGGGTCTTCCTTTCCGCCGTGAGCGGCATTTTCGACAATCATCAACTCTTTGGGTGTCGTTTCGGGCAGCGATTCGATTATTTTCCTGCTCATCCAGACGGGAGTGCGGAAATCGTTCTCGCCTACGATCAGGAACAGAGGTTTTTCGAATTCCGGAGCGATATGTACGGGCATCAGTTCGGTCGGAAAATCATCCGGAACCAGCAATTCATTGCGGGTCTTGTTTTTGTACTGCATGACCAAAGGGATGAAATCGTCGAAATCCGTCGGAAGGGAACGGCCGATGAAAGCATTCACCAGATTGTCGGTGTGTGCCGTAATCATGGACAGATAGGCGCCTGTCGACCAGCCGACGATGGCCGTCGCTCCGTCCAGAACTTCCTCCTGTTCGGAGGTCTTCCGTATGACAGCCCGGTAATCTTCCAGCATTTCCGTATAACACAGGTAGTTGCGATCCATTGCAAAGGGTGAACTCTTGCCGAATCCGCGCCAGTCGAAAGTCACGACATTGAACCCCCGGGAGGTCCAGTTCTTCGCCAGATAAAGTTGGAAGTAGGACATATTGCCTGCATCGCCATTGCATATGATGATGGTCGGGCGCTTTGCCTCACCCGGCGCTTCGTGGGTTCGGCGGTTTTCGTTCGGATTCCGCAGCTCGCTCTCGGACGGCGGGTTTTGTGCAGGGAAAAACCAGGTTTCGATTTTATAGCCGTCGTTTGTGATGACTTCTAAATTTCTATATATCAGCCTCATGCTTTCCGGCTTCCTGATATATACGGTATCCGGAATAATTGCATGGCAGTTTGCGATTCCTGAAAAGGACGCAATCAAAAGAGTGACGAACGCTTTCATGCTGTTTTCGGCAAATATACGAAAAAGTCGTGACATTGTCTGTCACGACCCGCTTTCGGGTTGGTTCATAGGCGGTCAGTCGAGCAGTTCGGAGAGTTTCTGCGCGAGGGCTTCGCCCCGCAGTTGTTTGGCTATGATCTTTTCCGTCGCACAGTCGATCAGGAAGCAGGAAGGGATACCGCCCAGCGTATAGTCGCTCCACGCCTGTGTCTGGCGCGGGTGCAGACCGAATCCCTGATGAATCTGCGTCCAGCGCATGCCGTAGGTCTCGATGCATTCGAGCCACCGTTTGCGGTTGGCGTCGTAGGAGACGCCGAAGATGTCGAATCCCCGGCTGTGGTATTTCTCGTAAAGCGCGGCGAGGTTCGGGAACTCCGCCCGGCAAGGCCCGCACCAGAGGGCGCCGAAGTCGAGCAGCACGTAGCGGTTGCCCGGTTTACGGACTGTCGCGGCGAGTGAAACGGTATCCCCTTCGGGCGTCTGTCCCGTGATGTCGGCATAAGATGTTCCGACATCGGCGCGCATCCCGGCGATCGTCTTGCGCAGTCCGAGCAGGGCGGGATGCTTTTGAAATGCAGCCGGGAACGAATCCAATAATGGCAGAAGCTCGCGTCCGGGACGATTGGTCAGTAATTCGTTCTCCAGCAGGGATAGCGCCAGGGCGTTGCGGTTCTCGAGAACGACCGCGCGGAATAAACTGTCGCAGGCTTCGGCCGTACGCAGCGGGGAAAGGCCTTTTTGCCTCAACCCGGCGACTTTTTGCGGCAGTTCGTTCCTGAACTCGTTCTGCGGCGTTCCGGTCAGGATGAATTCGTCTTCATTGCGCTTTTCAACACGGATCTCGCCGGTTTCGAGGATGAAATCCGAGTCGCTGATTTGTTCTCCGTCGGCGCCTCGTCCCATATAGAGGAAGGCGCTCACCGGATAGGGCCAGCTTCCTTTCATTGCGAAGGACGAGTTGTCGATTCGCGCCGAGTCGATGATGGTCTCCGGGCCTCCGGCATAGGTGATGATGTACATGTATTTTCCGTCGGTAAACGCCGGGTCGCGGCCCGTAAGGGTGAATTTTACGGCTGTCGATTGGCTGCAACCCGCCAGAATCGCGGTTGCGGCGATGATCGAAAGGGGCTTTTTCATGGGTTTGAGGGTTAGTGACTCCAAATATACAAAAAAGTCGTGACATTGTCTGTCACGACCCTCTGTTTGTACCGACGGTATGTGTACCCAATTTATTGGGCGAGCACCTTTTTTTCGATCTCCTCGACCTGGCGGCGGAACGCCTTGTCGGTCTCGATCAGATTCGTCACGGCCTTGCACGAGTGGAGCACCGTGGCGTGGTTGCGGCCTCCGATGGCCGACCCGATCGTCGTCAGCGGCGCCTTGGTGTGCTGCTTGGCCAGATACATGGCGATCTGCCGGGCCTGGGCGATTTCGCGCGTGCGCTCCGTGGAGTTGAAGCGTGCGAAGTCCAGATTGAGGTATTCGCACACGACCTCGATGATGTGGTCGATGGTGATTTCCTTCTGGTAGAGCTTCACGTAGACCTTCAGAATCTCCTTGGCCAGCGACGTGGTGATCTTGCGTCCGAGGAACGAGGCGTTGGCCACCAGCGACGACAATGCGCCTTCGATTTCCCGCACGTTGGCCGAGATGTTGTCCGCCAAGTACGCCACCACGTCGTCCGTGATCTGCGCCCCGAGTTTCTGCGCCTTGGCGCGTATGATCTTGAGCTTCGTGTCGTAGTCCGGCGTGTTGAGCTGGGCCGACAGTCCCCATTTGAAACGGGTCAGCAGTCGCTGCTCGATGTCCTTCAACTCGACGGGCGGCTTGTCCGACGTGAGGATCAGCTGCTTGCCCGCCAGTTGCAGGTGGTTGAAGATGTTGAAGAACGCGTTCTGCGTACCGGTCTTTCCCGTCAACTCCTGGATGTCGTCGATGATCAGCACGTCGATCATCTGGTAGAAGTGGATGAAGTCGGGAATCTCGCCGTTCTTGTAGGCCGTCTGGAACTGCGCCTGGAACTTGTTCATCGAGACGTACAGCACCTGCAACTCCGGGTGGCGCTGGCGCACCTCGTGGCCGATCGACTGCACGATGTGGGTCTTTCCCAGCCCCGAATCCCCATATATATAAAGAGGATTGAAGGGGTTGTTTCCCGGGTTCACCGCTACGGACATGCCCGCCGAGCGGGCCAGCCGGTTGCACTCGCCCTCGATGAAGGTCGCGAACGTGAGGTTCGGATTCAGCTGCGGATCGACGATAAGCTTCTTGACACCCGGAATTACAAAAGGATTTTTTATATTTGCGGTGTTGGTCTGCGCATTGAAACGCGAGATGGCTGTCGTGTCGGCGTCGGCCGCTACGGGAACCGCCGGAGCCGTCGCACGGGGCACGGCGTAGTGCAGTCTCGTCTGCTGCCCGTAGAGCTGCGAGATGATCGGTTTGAGGAACGGGATGTAGTTCTTCTCGATTTGGCGGACGTAGCTTTCGTTGGGAACCCTCAAGCGAAGCGTCGTGCCGTCGAATTCGAGCGGGACGATGGGCTGAAACCACTTTTCGAACTCCTCGGCGGAGGTCCGGGCCTTGATCTGGTCCAAGCAGTTTTGCCATATATCGCTATATGTCCGTGTGTTGTTTAACATGACAGAGGGTTGCACTATTTTTGATGTGACAAAGTTGTGAATAATTTTGCAAAAAGATTCTCGATTTTATGTTGCAGTTCTCCTTTTTTTGTATATAGAAAAGCAACGGTTTCCGGGGTCTCAATTTTAACTCCCTGATAGTGAATTATCGAATTTTATTTCGTATATTTGCATATAATTTTTTTGGGACTTCCGAAGTCAAACTATAAATAAAACTAATAAACTTATGGCAAACGAATTGGAACAATTGGTTCTGAAAAAAGCCCAGAGTTGGCTCGACGGCCACTATGACGAGGCGACGAAAAAGCAGGTCAAATACCTGATGGACAACGATATGAAAGAGCTTGTCGAGAGTTTCTACAAAGACCTCGAATTCGGTACGGGCGGCCTGCGCGGCATCATGGGCGTGGGTTCCAACCGCATGAACGTCTATACGGTGGGCGCCGCCACGCAGGGTCTTTCGAACTACCTGAAGAAGAACTTCGCGGGCGAGCGGGTGCGTGTGGCCGTGGCCCACGACAGCCGCAACAATTCGCGCATGTTCGCCGAGCATGTGGCCGATATTTTCGCCTCGAACGGGTTTCAGGTTTTTCTGTTCGACGCGCTCCGGCCGACGCCGGAATTGAGCTTCGCCATCCGCGAACTGAAGTGTCATTCGGGCGTGGTCGTCACGGCCTCGCACAACCCCAAGGAGTACAACGGTTACAAGGCCTACTGGACCGACGGGGCGCAGGTCACCGAGCCGCACGACAAGAACATCATCGCCGAGGTTGCGAAGATCACCGACGTGGATATGATCGAGACGGGCAAAAATCCCGAAAATATCACCATCCTCGACGAGAAGTTCGATGAAATCTATTTAAATAAGGTGCACGAACTCTCGCTTTCGCCCGAAAGCGTGAAGAAGCACCACGACATGAAGATCGTCTATTCGCCGATGCACGGTGCGGGCGTGCGGCTGGTTCCGGCGTCGCTGAAGAAATTCGGCTTCACGAACGTGATCATGGTGAAGGAGCAGGCTGTCATCGACGGCGACTTCCCCACCGTCGAGTCTCCCAACCCCGAGGAGCGCAAGACGATGGCGATGGCCATTGATCTGGCCGCGAAGGAGGGCGCCGACCTGGTTCTGGCCACCGACCCCGATTCGGACCGCATCGGCGTGGCGCTGCGCAACAAGAAGGGCGAATACGTGCTGCTGAACGGCAACCAGACCCTCGTGCTGCTGTTGAGCTACCAGCTGACCCGCTGGGCCGAGCGCGGCGAGCTGGACGGCAACCAGTATGTCGTGAAGACCATCGTCACCTCGCAGATGGCCAACGCCGTGGCCGAGCATTTCAAGGTGAAGTGTTACGACTGCCTCACGGGCTTCAAGTATATCGCCAAGATCATCCGCGAGAACGAGGGCAAAGCCAAGTACATCGGCGGCGGCGAAGAGTCGTTCGGTTACCTGGCGGGCGACTACGTGCGTGACAAGGACGCCGTGTCGGCCTGCTCGCTGGCCGCCGAGGCCGCCGCATGGGCGATGGATACGATGGGCCTGACGCTCTACGAGTGGTTGCAGGAACTCTACGTGAAATACGGTTTCTACCGCGAGGGCCTCGTTTCGGTGGTCCGTAAGGGCAAGGAGGGCGCCGAGCTGATCCAGAAGATGATGGTCGACTTCCGCGCCAATCCGCCCAAGGCGATCCTCGGTTCCGAGGTGGTGAAGATCAACGATTTCCAGACGCTCGAAACGCTCGACGTGAAGACCGGCGCGAAGACCGCCATCGAGCAGGACCGCAGCAACGTGCTGCAATGGTTCACCGCCGACGGCACGGCCGTTTCGGTGCGTCCCTCGGGCACGGAGCCTAAAATCAAGTTCTACTTCGGCGTGAAGGCGCCGCTGGCTTCGGTCGCCGATTTCGACAAGACGCTGGCTGAACTCGACGCCAAGATCGAAGGCATCAAGAAAGACCTCAAGCTGGAGTAGCCCCCTGCTTTCGGGGCGGTTCCGTCCCGCCGATACCTCCGAACGATTCCGTTCGGAGGTATTTTTTTGCTCTGGGGCGTTCCGGGGCGTTTGCACGGCCCCGAAAAGGGCTGGCTCCGCGGGCATGAAATCGCCTTTGCTCTATATTCTCGAAGTGCTCTTTTGTAGCGGACTGCTCCTGGCGTTCTACCGCCTGCTGTTGGTCCGCAAGGTTTCATTCAGGGCCTGCCGCCGCTATCTGGTCGCTGCCGTATTTCTCTCGGCGGTCATCCCGGCGCTCGACATTCCGCTCTACCCTGCCCGGACGGTGGTCTATCCGCTGCCGCTGATCGCCGCGCCCCCGGCTGAAAACTTCGTGCAGACGACCGGGGAGCTTCCCGCTGCCGGTCCGGTCGTCCCAGCCGGCTGGCGGCGCATATTGCGCCCGGTGGCTGTGGGAGGCTATCTGACGGCGGTGTTTCTGTCGCTTGGGTTTCTTGCGGTCCGCATGGTCGGAATTCGCCGTCTGCGGCGACGGTCGCGTCTGACCGATTGCGGGGCGTACACCCTTGCCGAGCATCCGCAGATCGCCACTCCCTTTTCGTTCCTGCGCACGGTTTTTCTGGGCGAGGGATACGAAGGGCGCCGGCGCATGATCGTTCTCTGCCATGAAGCGGGTCATGTCCGTCACCGCCATTCGGCGGAACGCATCGCCGTCGAGCTGGTCCGCAGTCTCTTTTGGTTCAATCCGTTCGTCTGGATTGCCGGGCGGTGGTTGCAGGAGGTGCACGAATGGGAGGCCGACCGCGGCGTGCTCGACGCCGGTTACGACCTTACCGAATACAGAACGGTTATTTTTCACCAACTCTTCGGCCATAATCCGGATATAGCCTGCGGGTTGAATCATTCACTCACCAAAAAACGATTTGCCATGATGACCCAATTCAGAAAACGCCGTTTTGCCGTGCTGCGGCTCGGTGCCGCCATTCCCGTGGTGGCAGCAATGATGATGCTTTGCAGTTTTACCGTCAAAACTCCTCTTCCGGCAGCCGGGGATCCGGACCGGCCGACCGTTACGGTACATATTTCCTCCGGCGGAAAGATTCTCTTCAACGGCCGTCCTGTGACGGTCGGGGATCTGGAGCGGCTGATCGCCGCCGAACGCGAAAAACTCTCCGAAGCCGACCGTGCGCAGATGGAGGTGGTTCTGCGGGCCGACAAAGATGCTCCTATGGCCGATCTGGCCGACGTGATGGACGCGTCGCGCCGTGCGCATGCCTTTCGTCTCAAACTGACTGCGGAAGCTTCCGATCCCGGCATCGTGCGGATGCTTCCGCCCGATCCCCTGCGCCTGCCTGCCGACAGCGCGGATTATGCTTTGCCCGCGACGAACCGCAACGACAGGTAATTGCCCGCGCCGTGCCGTTGAAACTGACCGAACCAAGACGCTGATCCCTCCCCTGATGCCATAAGCGGGAAATGCCCCATACGACGGCCAAAGCCGCCGCATGGGGCGTTTTTACGGCTTCGGGCCGGGGCTTTGCCGCGGTCGGCGGCGTTTTATAACTTGGGGTTGCCGCGGTGACGCTCCTTGTCGCGGGCGGTCTTTTTGGCGAAATTGGCCTCAACGGCCGCCGTGAGGTCCACGCCCGTCTGGTTGGCCAGGCACACCAGCACCCACAGCACGTCGGCCATTTCGTCGGCGAGGTTCTCCTTTTCGCCCGCCTTGAACGACTGGTCGCCGTATTTGCGGGCCATCACGCGGGCCAACTCCCCCACCTCTTCGGTCAGGCAGGCCATGTTGGTCAGTTCCGAGAAGTAGCGCACGCCGTATTCCCGGATCCAGGCGTCTACGCGCTCCTGCAATTCCTTGATTTCCATCTTATTTTACTCTTATCAGATTCAGCCCGTCGCGCAGCGGGACGATGACGTTCTCCACCCGTGCGTCTTCGACGACCATGCGGTTGAATTCGAGGAGCGCCTGCGTGTGGCGGTCGTTGTGCGCCACGGGCTGCACGACCTTCCCCGACCAGAGGATGTTGTCGGCGATCAGCACCGATCCGCTGTGAACAAGCGCCTTACTGCCGTCGTCGCCCATCAGCATCCGGTAATAGGCCGGATATTCGCGTTTGTCGCCGTCGATGAACACGAGGTCGAATTCGCCGCCCAGTTTCGGGGCGATGTCGAGCGCCGAGCCGATGTGCAGGCGGATTTTGCCGCCGTGGGCCGAGCGGTCGAAATACGATCGGATGAACTCTTCCAGCTCGTCGTCCACCTCGACGGTGTGCAGTTCGGCCTCTTCCTCCAGCCCCGCGGCCATCGAGAGCGCCGAGTAACCCGTGAAGGTCCCGATTTCGAGCGCCCGCCGGGGCCGCAGCATCCGTACGAGCATCTCCAGCAGACGGCCCTGAATGTGCCCCGAGATCATCCGCGGCGCCACGGCCCGCAGATTGGTCTCGCGGTCGAGTTCGTGCAGCAGCTCCTCCTCGGGTTCCGAAAAATCGTGGACGTATTTTTCGAGAGCGTCCATCTATTCCTGATAAAATCCGTGTTTGTTGAAGGCGTACGATGCGGCGATTTGCTCCGGCGTGTCGGCTTCGAGCGCGAGCAGGCATTCGCGCGTGAATTCCAGATACCCCGAGCCGTTGGCCGTCACGACATTGCCGTCGCGCACGGCCTGCCGCTCCTGGTAGAGTTTCTCGCCCGTGTAGTTCGCGCCGCCCCATTCGCGAAGCATTTCGAGGCCGTTTCCGGTGTGCCTTACGCCGTTCAGGAATCCGTGGGCCGCGAGGAACGATGCGGCGTTGCAGATCGCACCGACGAGAATCCCGTGCGACAGGGCCTCCCTTACCAGCGGGACGATCCGTTCGGTTTCGGGCGTCGCCCAGCTCATACCGCCGACGAGGATCAGCCCGGCGCAGTCGTCCGGCAGCGTCTCCGTATCGCAGTCGGGGGTGAGGGTCATGCCGCCGATCGAGCGCACGGGAACTCCCCCGGGCGTCGCATACCGCACGGCGTGGCTTCCCGGGCGTCCCGGCATAATGCCGCCGCGAAGCGCCGGGGCGAGGAATGCCGACTCCCAGTCGGCGAATTGGTCGAGTAATACGAACAATACGGTTTTCATCTTATTTGTAGATTAATCGTGACATATCCGAAAAAACCTCCTCGGCCACCTCCGTGAGCTGCCGGGCCGTCAGGGCGCGGACCTTGGCGTAGACCTGCTCCATGGTGTCGATGCCGTCGTGGACGAGCAGGCTTTTGCCCGCCCCGAGCATGTAGCTTTCGTTGCTCTCGCTCGATATGGCCAGCTGGGCGATGAACTGTTTCTTGGCCATCGATAGCTGGCGCGCCGTCAGCGGCACGGTGCGCAGTTTGTGCAACTGTCCTTCGATCAGCTCGATGCACTGCTCCGCGTTGCTGTGGTCCGAACTGAAATAGATGGCCACGATGCCCGTGTCGCCGTAGGGCGTGTAGCTGGCTTCGATGTTGTACGAAAGTCCGTTCTTCTCGCGCACCACGATGTTGAGCAGCGAGTTGGCGCACGGACCTCCGAGAATGTTCGTCACGAGGGCCAGCGGCAGCCGCCGATCCTCCGAGATGCCGAATGCCCGGCTGCCGATGATGCAGTGGGTCTGGTGCGTGTGCTTCGAGACCGTCTTTTCGAAGGCCCGGTAAGGCGCGGGCGCCGCGCGCACGAAGCCGCGCTGCGAGGCGGGCTGCGAGGCGAAATAGCGTGCCGCGACGGCTTCGGCGGTCTTGGCCGAGAAGTTGCCGATCGACGAGAATACCATCTGGTCGGTGGTGTGCGTGCGTGCCGTGAAGGCGCGGATCGCCTGGCCGTCGTAGCGCATCAGCGACGCCTTGCGGCCCAGGATGTTGTGGCCCAGTTCCGAACCTTCGAACAGCATGTCCTCGAAGGTGTCGTAGATCAGGTCGGCGGGCGAATCCTTGTAGGTGTTGATCTCGTCGACGATCACCTCCTTTTCGCGCTCCAGCTCCCGGTCGGGGAACGTCGAGCGGAAAGCGATGTCGGCGATCAGCTCCGCGGCCTTCGCGAAGTCGCCCTTCAGCGTCGTGGCGTGAATCGTCGTGTCCTCCTTGGTGGTGAAGGCGTTCAGCTCCCCGCCGAGGTTTTCCAGGCGGCAGTTGACCTGCCATGCCTTGCGTCGCTCGGTCCCCTTGAAAAAGGCGTGCTCCGTCAGGTGCGCCAGTCCGTACTCTGCGGGATGCTCGTCGCGGCTCCCGGCGCCGATCACCAGCGCGCAGTGCGCCACGGTGTTTCGCACCTGACGGTGAATGCCGCGGATGCCGTTGGGGAGTGTATAGGTAGAGAATTCCATTCAATTGAAAATTAAAGATTAAAAATGAAAAATTGGGCTGCGCGGCTATTTTTGCACATGTGTACGACAATTTTTCATTTTTCATTCTTCATTATTTTTGCGCGCATGCGCAAAAATTTGCCCGTATGGCTTTCGGTGCACTTTTCCAGTTCGCGCGGCGTGCCTTCGAACACGACCCGTCCGCCCGCCGTGCCCGCCTCGGGGCCGAGGTCCACGATCCAGTCGGCGCATTTGATGATGTCCATGTTGTGCTCGACGACGACGATCGTGTGTCCGCGCTGGATCAGGGCGTTGAACGCCGCGAGCAGTTTCGAGATGTCGTGGAAGTGCAGCCCCGTCGTCGGCTCGTCGAAGATGAACATGACGCCTCCCTGCGCCGAATCCTTCGTCAGGAACGAAGCCAGCTTCACGCGCTGGCTCTCGCCGCCCGAGAGGGTCGACGACGACTGTCCTAACTTGATGTATCCCAGACCCACGTCCTGCAACGGTTGCAGCCGCTCGACGATGCGCCGGCAGGTGGCGTTCTTCTTGCTTTCCTCGCCGAAGAAGGCGATGGCGTCGTCCACGGTCATCTCCAGTACGTCGTAGATCGACTTGCCGCGGTATTTCACTTCGAGCACCTCGTCGCGGAAACGCCGCCCGCCGCACGCCTCGCAGACCAGTTCCACGTCGGCCATGAACTGCATCGAGACCTTGATCATGCCCTCGCCCTGGCACTCCTCGCAACGGCCTCCGGCGATGTTGAACGAGAAGGCCGAAGCGCCCAGCCCGTTGTGCTGGGCATAGGGCTGGTCCGAGAAGAGTTTCCGGATTTCGTCGTAGGCCTTGATGTAGGTCACGGGGTTCGAACGCGACGATTTGCCGATGGGGTTTTGGTCGACCATCTCGACCGATTTGAGCAGCTGCACGTCGCCCGTCAGGCCGTCGAAATCGCCGGGTTTCACGCCCGTGTCGTAGAGCAGGCGCCGCAGCGCCGGGTAGAGGATTCCCTTCGCCAGCGACGATTTTCCCGAGCCGCTGACGCCCGTGATGCAGGTCATCACCCCCAACGGAATCCGCACGTCGACATTGCGCAGGTTGTTCTCCCGCGCGCCTTTGACGGTTATCGAGTTGCTCCAACCGCGGGCGGTTGCCGGAACGGCGATCTCGCGCCGCCCCGTGAGGTAGTCGGCCGTGAGGCTCTTTTTGCTTTTCAGCAGTTGGGGCAGCGTGCCGCTGAAGACCACTTCGCCGCCGTTGTAACCGGCCTTGGGTCCGATGTCGACGATCCAGTCCGCGGCGCGGATCACCTCCTCCTCGTGCTCCACGACGATCACCGTGTTGCCCAGGTCGCGCAGCTGTTTCAATACGCCGATCAGGCGGTTCGTGTCGCGCGGATGAAGCCCGATCGACGGTTCGTCGAGGATGTAGAGCGAACCGGTGAGGTTGCTGCCCAGCGAGGTCGAGAGGTTGATGCGCTGGCTCTCGCCGCCCGAGAGGGTCGACGACAGGCGGTCGAGCGTCAGGTAGCCCAGCCCCACGTCGGCGAGGTATTGCAGGCGGTTGCGGATTTCGACGAGGATGCGCGACGCCGTTTTCGTGTCGTGTTCGTCGAGTTCCAGCCCTGCGAAGAAGGCGATCAGGGAGTCCACGGGCATCGCCACCAGATCGGCGATCGTCTTGCCGCCGACGCGTACGTACAACGCCTCTTTGCGCAGGCGCGAGCCGCCGCATTCGGGACAGGCGGTCTTGCCCGTGTAGCGGGCCTTCATCACGCGGAACTGGATTTTGCGCCGCTCCGAGTCGATGTATTCGAAAAATTCGTCGAGTCCGTGGAAATATTCGTTGCCGCGCCACAGCAGCCGTTTCTGCTCGGGCGTCAGTTCGTGGAACGGCGTGTGGATCGGGAATCCGAACTTCGAGGCGTTCTCCACGAGCTGCTGCTTCCATTTGCGCATCGTCTCGCCCCTCCAGCAGGCCACGGCGTCCTCGTAAATGGTCTTGCTCTTGTCGGGGATCACCAGGTCCTCGTCGATGCCGATCACCTTGCCGTAGCCCTCGCACCGGGGGCAGGCCCCCAGCGGGTTGTTGAAGCTGAAGAGGTGTTCCGAGGGGCGTTCGAACTCGATGCCGTCGGCCTCGAAGCGCGACGAGAACTCCCGTACGCCCTCGTCCGTGACGATTTCGCAGATGCCCCCGCCGTAGGAGAAGGCGCGGGCCACCGAGTCGCGGATGCGGGTCTGCGAGTCCTCGTCCGTCGCTACGCGCATGCGGTCGACGACGATCCGGATTTCGTCGGCCCGGGTGTCGGGACCGATTCCGGGCAGCACGTCCTCGATCAGCCGCACTTCGCCGCCCGTGTAGACCCGCATGAGACCCTCCGAGAGCAGCAGCGTCAGTTTTTCGATGATCCCCTGCCCTTCGCCCAATACCAGCGGTGCGCCGATGACCACGCGCTGTCCGTCGCGGGCGAGAATCCGGGCCGCCACGTCATCCACGCTGAAGCAGCGCACCTCCTGCCCCGAGACGGGCGAAAAGGTGTGCCCCGCGCGGGCGAACAGCAGTTTGAGGTAGTCGTAGATCTCGGTCGTCGTGCCCACGGTCGAACGGGGGTTGCGCGTGTTGACCTTCTGCTCGATGGCGATGGCCGGCGCGATGCCCGTGATGATGTCCACGTCGGGTTTGTTGATCTTCCCGAGGAACTGCCGGGCGTAGGCCGAAAGGCTCTCGACGTAGCGGCGCTGCCCCTCGGCGAAAATCGTGTCGAAGGCCAGCGTCGACTTGCCCGAGCCGGAGAGTCCCGTCACGACGACGAGTTTGTTGTGCGGAATTTCGACCTCGATGTTGCGGAGGTTGTGGACCCGCGCTCCTTTGATATATATGGAGTTTTCGTGTTCTTTCATGTTACAAATATTCCAATCCGCTTTTCCGAGTGTTTCACACTCGCCGTTATGTACCTTTTGGTGGTAAAAGGCGCCCAAAACCATCCGCATGCCGTTCTGGCGGGAGTGCCCTCGGATTCGCGTTGAGCGGGCGCAGTAAATCGGGCCTTTACGGCGCAAAAACACGCGCCGTTTAGACTGTGGCGGCTCGGCAAACAGCAAGCTGTCTGCCCTCGCCTGCGGACGCCTTTACAGCCCCCCCCCGCTCCGGGCGCGCGTTTCCTCGGTCTCTCTTTTTCCGTTGCGAACGATAATGCGGATTTTTTTCCGTCAAAAACGGAGCTGACCCGCAAATATTCCAATCCGTTGTTCGTATTTCATTCCGCTTCGTCCCGAACCGAGCCGCCGGCTTTGCGCAATTTTTCGATAAGCCCCGCTGCGCGGCTTTCGCGGATCGCGAGCCGCATCGTACAGAGGTTGTCGAAGGTCTGCTCCTCGATGCGCGGCTGCTGCTCCTTGACGACCCGCATGATGGCGTTCATCGCCACATAGGGGAAATCCACCCGCACCGTGCGGTCCACCGTCAGTTCCACGATTTCGGCCGCTGCGATGGCCTCGGCCGCCGACTCCCGGTAGGCGGCGATCAGCCCCGGAACCCCCAGTTTCGTGCCGCCGAAGTAGCGGACCACGACCACCAGGCAGTCCGTGATGTCGTTCGAGAGCAGTTGTCCGAGGATCGGTTTTCCGGCCGTTCCCGAGGGTTCTCCGTCGTCGTTGGCGCGGAACGCCTCGCCGCGGGGTCCCAGCCGCCAGGCGTAACAGTGGTGCGTGGCGTCGTAATACCGTTTGCGCAGCGCGTCGAGCCGTTCGCGGATCTCCTCCTCCGTGCGCACGGGATAAATCCAGGAGAGGAACTTGCTGCTCCGCTCCCGGCAGGCGGCTTCGGCGGGGGCCGCGACGGTTCTGTAACTGTCGCCGGCCACGTCTACCGAACCTTTCTGAAGAGCCGTTCCCAGCGGATGTTCGCGGGGAAACTCTTTTCCGCATCGAGCGACAGCCATACGAACGACGCCTTGCCCACGATGTGGTCCTCGGGCACGAAGCCCCAGAAACGCGAGTCGGCCGAGTTGTGGCGGTTGTCGCCCATCATCCAGTAGTAATTCATCGCGAAGGTGTACTCCGTCGCCTCTTTGCCGTCGATCACGATGCGTCCGTCGCGCTCTTCGAGCGTGTGCCCTTCGTAGGCCTCGATGATGCGGCGGAAGAGCGGCAGGTTCTCCGCCGTGAGCTGCACCGTGTCGCCCTTCTTCGGAATCCAGATCGGGCCGTAGTTGTCCTGGCTCCAGCGGGGCGCGCCCCACTGCGGGAACACCTCGTCGTTGGGGGTGTAGATATAGCGGTTGACCGAAATGACGTTGCTCAAGCCCCTGACCTTCTCGGCGAGTTCGTCCGTGAGGTTCATGTAGTAGCCCGAGCCGTAACCGCTGTACTCCCGGATTCCGAGGTTGTCGATGGCGTACTGCGTGAAGGGGGCCGAGGTCTGCACCACGTAGTTGTATTGCAGTCCGGGTATCGCCTCCTGCGGTTCGCCGTTGACCCACACCTTTCCGTTGCGGACTTCGAGCGAGTCGCCCGGAAGCCCCACGCAGCGTTTGATGTAGTTCTCGCGTTTGTCGACCGGGCGGCTGATCACCGTGTATTTTTCGTTGAGGCGTTTGCGTCCCTCCTCCTTGCCGAACGACTCCTCGAAGCTGCGCAGCGTGTCGTAATAGGTCACGTTCTGGTTTTCGAGCAGCACCGTGTCGCCCGCCGGGAAGTTGAAGACCACCACGTCGTTGCGGCGTATCGGCTTGAGCCCCTTGAGGCGGTGGTAGGGCCACTTGATCGCCTCGGAGAACGATTTCTTGGTCTGCGAGAAGGGCATCGTGTGGTGTACGAAGGGGAACGACAGCGGCGTGTTGGGCATCTGCGGTCCGTAAGCCACCTTGCTCACGTAGAGATAGTCGCCGATGAGCAGCGTCCGCTCCATCGACGAGGTGGGGATGACGTACATTTGGAAGATGAATAGATGCACCAGCGTCGCCACAACCGTCGCGAAGATGATGGCGTTGACCCATTCGTACACCGTGCGGTAGGTTTTGCTGCGCTGGCACATCTTCACGTTGTGGCTCCAGACGTAGCGGTAGAAGAACTTCGTGATGTAGAGGTCGAAGATGACCGGCAGTCCCAGCAGCAGCCAGAGGTTGCCCGTCCAGACCACGAACCAGAGCGTATAAAGCAACGCGGCCAGCGTGAAACCGACCCATTTGTTGCGTAGCAAGTTTTTGATTTTACCCATGCGGAAAGCCCCGATTTTAATTGTGAATTATGAATTGTGAATTATGCATTGCGCAGCAGGTCGTCCATCGAGTAGACCCCTTGTTTTCCGCAGAGGAATTCGGCGGCCACGACGGCTCCCAGGGCCAGCGTGCGGCGGTTCTTGATCGTGTGTCTGATCTCCAGCACGTCGTCCTCCGATTCGTAGGTCACGGTGTGGATGCCCGGGACGGCGCCTTCGCGCACGGAGCGGATTTCGATCCGGTCGGCGGGCGCCTCTCCGCTGCGTTCGATGCGGTTGGCGGCGTGTTCGATTCCCGGAGCCAGGTTGACCCAGCCCTGCTTGCCGGCGAGGTTTTCGACGATTCCCTCGGCCAGCGTGATTGCCGTGCCGCTCGGGGCGTCCTTCTTCTGGGTGTGGTGCACCTCCTCGATGCGCACGTCGTAGCCGCCCACGCGGTCGATCATCGCGGCCAGCTGCCGGTTGAGGCGGAACATCAGGTTCACGCCCAGACAGTAGTTCGAGGCGTAGAACAACGCCCCGCCCCGCTCGCGGCACAGCTCCTGCAACTCCCCGAGGCGGTCGGTCCAGCCCGTCGTGCCGCTCACCGCCGCCACGCCGCATTCGATGCAGGTGCGGATGTTCCGGTAGGCCGTTTCGGGCGTCGTGAACTCCAGCGCGACGTCGATGCCCGCCAGATGTGCGGCGTCGAGTTCGTGCGCGTTGTCCGTGTCGATAATCAGAGCCGCTTCGTGCCCTCTTTCCGTGAGAATCCGTTCGATTTCGCGGCCCATCTTGCCGTATCCTATGATTGCTGCTTTCATTTGTTTTGTCGAGATATTCGTACAAAGATACGAATTATTTATGAATCTAAACGCAGGAGAGCGTACAATAGTATTCCGGAATTTCGTATATTTGCCGGACAAATCATTTCCGGTATGCGCTATTTTCTCGAACTCCGGTACAACGGGGCCGCCTACTGCGGCTGGCAGCGGCAGCCCGACCAGCCGTCGGTGCAGCAGACGCTCGAACGGGCGCTCGCTACCCTGCTGCGCGAACCGGTTGCTCTGACGGGCGCCGGGCGTACCGACACGGGGGTCAATGCGGCCTATTACGTGGCGCACTTCGACTGCGAACGTCCCGTCGCCGATCCTGCGCAGACGGTCTGCAAACTCAATTTCCTGCTGCCGGGCGACATTGCCGTGGGCAGCATGACGCCCGTGGCGGAGGATGCACACGCCCGCTTCCACGCCCGCGAACGGGAGTACCGCTACTTCATCGAGCCGCGCAAGAATCCCTTTACGCGGCACGAGACGTGGCAGTATTACGTGCCGCTCGACGTCGGGCGGATGAACGAGGCGGCGGCGATGCTGACCGCGTACGACGACTTCACCTCTTTCGCCAAGCTCAATTCGAACAACAAGACCAACATCTGCCGTGTGAAGGAGGCCGTCTGGACGATCGACTCCCGCGGCACGATGTGTTTCACGATCCGTGCGGACCGGTTTTTGCGGAATATGGTGCGGTCGCTGGTAGGCACGCTGGTCGACGTGGGGCGCGGACGTTACACGCCCGACGGGTTCCGCTCGATCGTCGAGAGCCGCGACCTGTCGCGGTCGAGCGCCGGCGCGCCGGCCCAGGGGTTGTTTCTCTCGGACGTGGTTTACCCGGCGGACATATTCGAACATCAATGTTTCTCTAAATTCAAAATGTTATGATTGGAACGATTGTTTGGCTGATCGGCCTCGTGTGCGCAATCTGGTGCGTGCTGGACATTTTCAAAAAGAACATCTCCACGGGCGGAAAGGTCATCGCGGCGGTCGTGGTGCTGCTCACCAGCTGGGTGGGGCTTGCGGTCTACTACTTCTACGGCCGCGACCATTTGCAGGAGTGGTTCAAATAACCGTCCTGTGCAGGCGAAAACATGCGGCGGACCCACAGAGGTGCGGGATTAAAGTAATGTAACGACTTGATTTATATGGTAGTTACATTTTTGTATAGGAGAGTAGGTAACGAGAAGGCAACGGTTTGTTTTCAGCTTCTTGCGCTCAAATACCGCATTTCAAATAACCTATCGCAAGATACGAAAAATTTTCGAGATGGGCAAATTAGGCAGGGTCAACCGGCGAGTGCAATTTTAAGAAATTAGTTTAAAGAACTTTTTTAGACGAAGAAAATTTTAATTTTCCCGATGTCTTCTGTTCATTGTATTGCACTTGTTTAATAAACTCTTCCGTTAACACAAAGAAATCTGCCCCATTCAGTATATATTGCCTGATGGTTTATTCTGATTTTCAATTGCCCCTTTTCTGTCAGGGGAAGCATATGAATCGACAAAACATACTTTTGTACCGATAGTTTTTGCAATTTTCTTATGACAAAAGAATTCGCTGCCATGGTCGCTGTGTCGCAATGGTCGGGGACGGCATCAACGACAGTGCGGCGCTGGCGCAGGCCGATCTGGGCATTGCCATGGGGCAGGGGAGCGACATTGCGATCGACGTGGAGAAGGTCACGATTCTTTCGTCCGACCTGACGAAGATCGCCGCGGCGGTCCGCCTTTCGGCCGCGACCGTGCGCACCGTTCGGCAGAACCTTTTCTGGGCGTTTATCTACAACCTGATCGGCGTGCCTGTCGCCGCTGGCGTGCTCTATCCGCTGACCAGGTTTCTGCTCAATTCGATGCTCGTCGGGGCCGCCATGGCCCTGAGTAGTGTGAGCGTTGTGGCCAATAGCCTGCAGCTGAGTACAAAACGGCTCGGCACGAAAGCCGTCCATAAAATAAATACAGAATTTATAACCAAAAAACAAACAGCCATGAAAAAAGAGTATCGTATCGAAGGAATGATGTGCAACCACTGCCGGATGCATGTCGAAAAGGCCCTGAACGGCATCGAAGGTCTCCGTGCCGTTATTACTCTCGATCCTCCTGCCGCGACGGTCGAATTCACTGGGCGGGAGCCGGAGCTGGCCGAATTGCAGCGGGTGCTGGGCGAAGATTATAAGATCACGGAGCGTTGAAACCCCGGTCTCGGAGCGGCCGCTATCCATCTATAAAGGTATTGCGGCTCCTGAAAACCCCTAAAATTAGGTATTGCCGTTCCCGGCGTAATGTCGTTTCTTTGTATTACTAAAATCTGCCGAGACGCTGCGGGACGGCCCGTTGCGCCGAATGCGGAAAACGAAGAAAAAATTCAAACCGATTATGAGACATTTCGTTTATTGTGCGGCGCTTGCAGCCGCCGTATTTTTCCTTGCTGGGTGCGGCGGGAACCCGAATAAAAAGAACGCTTCGGAGACTCAAACCTCAGAAACGCAGAGTTCCGTCATGGAGGTCGATAACCTGCTCGCCGATGCTGAGAAGTTGACCGGCGGCAAGGTGACGGTCGAGGGCGTCTGCACGCATATCTGCCGCCACGGGGGCCGCAAGATTTTCCTAATGGGAACCGACGATACGCAGGTGATCCGCATTGAAGCCGGAGAGAAGATCGGCAGCTTCAAGCCCGAATGCGTGAACAACGTCGTGCGGGTGACGGGCACGCTGGTCGAAGACCGGATCGACGAGGCTTACCTTGCCGAGTGGGAGCTGCGGCTCAAGGACCAGATCGCCCGGCAGCACGGCGAGGGCGAAGCCGGATGCAGCGCCGAACATCAGGCCCGCGGCGAATCGGTTGCCAGCAGCACCGAAAAGCGTATCGCCGACTTCCGTGCCCGTATCGCCGACCGCAAAGCCAAAGAAGGCAAGGAATACCTTTCGTTCTACCATGTGGACGGCGGGAGTTATGAAGTTTTGAAATAAGAAGTTTTGCACGTCATGGGGACACGGTCGTTTATGTCCGCCGTGAGGAAATGGAGCAGGCCCGTTCACCGCGACCTCTCCTTTTTCTTTTCGGGCGTACTGCTGATTTATGCGGTTTCGGGCTTCATGCTCAACCACAAACGCGATTTCAATTCCGATTATTCGGTGCGCCGGACCGAGCTGGTCTTCGCACAGGAGATACCGCGCGCCGAGCAGGAGTGGACCCGTGCGCGGGCCGAGGAACTGCTCCTGCGCGTCGGCGAGGAGGGCAATTACTTGAAACATTACTTTCCCGAACCGGACCGGTTGAAAGTCTTTATCCGGGACGGCAGTTCGCTGACGGTCGATCTGGCGTCGGGACACGCCGTCTACGAGTCGATCCGCAAGCGGCCCGTGCTGAGCAGTCTGAACCGGCTGCATTACAATCCGTCGCGCTGGTGGACGGTCTTTTCGGATGTCTTTTTAGCGGGATTGATCGTAATCGTGCTTTCCGGGCTGGTGATGATGCGCGGCCCGAAAGGATTGCGGGGCCGCGGAGGCGTCGAGCTGATCGCGGGGATTCTGATTCCGCTGCTGTTTATTTTCCTGACCTGATCCGGGAAACTGCGTGTGATAAAAGGGCGGACGTCGAAAACGTCCGCCCTTCTCTTGCGTATGGGTTTGTTGTCATCGTTTTGCCGTGCCGAATACCAGCAGCGGGACGAAGAGGAAGAGTCCGAACAAGACGACGCCGACGGTCTGCCAGAGCCGTCCGCCGGGCGATCTGCGGCGGATGAGCGCATAGAACGCGCCGAGCACGAGTCCCAGCCAGAGGGCCTGAAACGACACCTCCGCAATCCGGGGCTTTACGTAGCCGTCCAGCGGCGAGGTGAACGACAGTTCGAAGGGAAACAGGTATTTTGCGTACTCGGCCCATGCCTGCGGTTTCTCTTCGGGGCGGTATTCGTCCGCCAGTGAATAGTCGCGGGCGTTCACGGCGACATAGCGTTTCGATTCGGCGCCTTGGATGGTGACCGTCCAGTAGAACATGTCGCCGATGATCATCATGTTCTCCCGTGTGGGGCCGAATTTCCCGACGGGAATCTCGTGCAGTTTGTAATCCTCCGCACCGAGCGTATAGAAACGCTTTTCGCTGTCCACCAGAAAACCGAGACTTTTGCGGTCGGCGAACTCCGTGACGAAAATCTGGCCGATTTGCAGCGAGTCCGCAACGTCGGTACGGCGCACGAACGGGCGGCCGCGGACCTGCTTCATGTGGTAGACGCGCAGCGCGTCGTCCACCAGCAGGTAGCCGTTGTCGTACCGCTTGCGCGTCGAGGGGTTGCCGGAGACGACGCGGGCCGGGAACGAAAATCCCTTGTCCCGCAGGACTTTGGTGAATGCCGCGCTCTTCTTTTGGTCGATGGTGTTGGTCTCCATATCGACGAACTCGATTCCCTCGCCGGTGATGCGGAACACGTCCGTCGCCGGTTCTAAATCGATGCGATCGGGCATCGATTCCAGCAGTTGATAGACCGTCGGTCTGCGGCGGTTGATTTCGCCGGGCGACGTGCGGAACATGAAGTTCGTGCGCTCCACGTCGCGCGATTCGACCGCCACGCCCTCGATTTCGGACGGAAACCTCCCTTCGGCGGCGAGTTGGCGGTAATAGAACGTCGGCAGGATACTGTCGAACTGCTGCTGGGTGTAGGTGTTGCCCTGCAGATCGCGTCCGGCGACGTTGTTTTCGCGGTCGAAATCCACCGATGCGAATCCGTGCGTCACGCAGCTGTAGAGCGTGAACGGCGACCACGAAGGCGATGCGAACACGAACGCGTAGCACCACGGCAGCAGCCATGCCAGCAGAAGCGCCGCAAGGAGGATTATTCCGGTTTTGATACTCTTTATCATAGATTTGTCGTTTTGCGGGTTAATCCTGACATCCCTGCTTGAAACGGTATACCGAAAGCAGCGGGAAGAACAGCGAACATACCAGCAGCAGCGCCAGCCACGGCAGCATGCCGTCGTAGGCCTGCGGGGTGTCGGAGAGGAAGAAGATCCGGCAGACGCCCACGGCGATCAGCAGATTCGCCAGCCGCCGTTTCCATGTGGGTTCGAGACAGATCCATGCCGTCAGCAGGTAGAGCGTCAGCCCGGCCAGATACCACGGCAGCGCCGTCAGCAGAATCCGCGCGACCAGTTCGGGCACCAGCAGGGCGTGGAAGTACCCCCACAGCACGGCGGTTTGCACGATGAACAGCAATGCCAGCGCTCCCAGCCCGATGCCTGACATCAGCAGAATCATCTTCCACTGTGGAAAGGGCAGGTGAAGCGTCAGCTTCAGCCGTTTCTGGGCCATTTCGGGGACGAACTGAACCACTGCGAGCAATACGCCCAGCAGGGCCGGCAGGTATTGGAGAATGTCGATGAAGACAACTTCCTTTTCGAGCATCACCTCCCAGACGTGCGCCGCACCCTTGAAGGTTATCACCCGTTGGACGCGCAGCAGCGCATAGGCGGTGGCTCCGAAGAGGAACAATGCGCTCAGCGGATAGAAGCAGCGCATTTTGATCCACTCTTTGTAGAATATGGCTTTGATCATAATTCGGGTTTAGTATTTTCCGGTCAGTCCGATGAAAGCGTCTTCGAGGTTCAGCGTTTCGCCGCGCAGGTCGCTGCAGACAATGCCCGCGCGCTCCAGCACGCCCTGTACCGTCGCAGGGGAGTCGAACGAATAGAGTTCGGCGCGCCCGTTCACGACGCTCGGGTGGTAGAGGCCGTCGCCGGCGGGGATCGTGACGTCGGCGCCCGGCGTGAAGGTGTATCGCCGGAACGTGCCGAGCAGTTCGCCGACGGGCATCTGTACCAGAATGCTTCCGTAATCCATGATGATACAGTCGTCCACGAGCTTTTCCATGTCCTGAATGATGTGCGAGGTAAGGAAAACGGTCTTCTCCTCGCTCTGCGCATAGTCGCGCAGGTATTCTACGAACAGGCGGCGGTAACCGGGGTCCAGTCCCATCGAGAAGTCGTCAAGCACGAGCAGATCGGCGTTCTGGGCGAGAATCAGCCCTAAGGCCACCTGCGAACGCTGTCCGCACGACATGCGCGAGATGCGCTGCCGGGGCGCCACCTTCAGCATTTCCATCAGTCCGTAATAGGCGTCGCGGTTCCAGCGGGGATAAAACCGCGCATAGAACCGTTCGATCTGCTCGATGGTCATGAAGGCGTACTGCACGTGTCCCTCGATCAGCAGGGCGATCCGGGCGCGGGTTTCGGGCCGCATCGTGCGGATATCCTCGCCGAAGATCAGACACTGTCCGGCGCGCGGTTGGAGATAGCCGCTCAGAATGTTGATGGTCGTGGTTTTTCCGGTGCCGTTTTTACCCAAAAGTCCGAGGATCCGCCCGCGCGGAACCTCGAAACTCAGGTCTTTGTATATCAGTCGCTCCCCGTAACAATGGGTGAGGTTGCGGCATTCGATGACAGAATCGGTCATAAAGAATGGTCGTTCTTCCGGCTTACTTGATCAGCGACGCCTTCGTATTGGACTCGAAGTCGTTGGTCGAGTTGTTCGAGTCGATGAGTTTGCCGTCGGAACCGGTCTTGCGGATCACCGACTTGCCGAAGCGGTCGGCATCTCCGTCGGCCGTACCGCACCATGCGTAACCTGCGTCGAGCGAAGCGTCCCACGGGGCGATGTAGTATTCGTCGCGGCAGCCCGTGTTCACGGCGTCGAGCACCCATTCGTTAGGCACGCGGTAGCAGTTGCGCAGCGGCATCGTGTAGTCCGAGCCGTTCGGGGAGTGGAAGATATACTGGGCGTCTTTGAGCGGGTATTCGGCGAGGAACTGCTCTGCAGTCAGGCCGACGGGCGGCATGGCGATAGCCACGGCGTTGAAGCCGCGGTTGTGGAGCACTTGGACCGTCAATGTCGAAGCGTACCATTTGTCGAGGTTGGGCACGTCGGGGTTGTCGATATCCAGATAGTTCTCGTTCGACGAAACGTCGTACCACTCGAAATCGGCTTTCGTGGCGTCCCACGAGTTCGGGTTGCCGATGGTGTGGTTCTGGGCGTTGTTGACGACGATCAGCGACTCGCCGGCTTTGACCAGCACATCCTGTCCGTTGCCGGGAATGCAGTAGAACGCATTGCCCGCACAACACTCCTTGCGGAAGTCCTTGCCTTCGATCATCTCGCTGTTCATGCCCGAATTGAGTCCGCTCGAAAGGATCAGCATCATGCCGTCGGCATAGAGGTCTTCGTCGGAGTTGTTACGGATCTTGATGTACTGGTCGCCCAGCCACCTGTCAGGCTTTCCCGTTTCGGGAAACGCCGTGCCTGTGAAGTAGATCTCCTCGATCACGAATTCGCCGGCTTGCAGCGTGATGTCGCTCTGTTTGATGGTTACGGTCGCCAGAACGGTGCTCTTGCCGCTCCGCGTCACGTTCACGACGGTCGAACGTTCCGTCCCCGTTTCGTTCTCATCGACGGACAGCACCAGCGCTTTGCCCGAAGATTCGGCTTCATTGATCTGAACCCACGACGCAGCATCGGCGGGAATATTCACGTCGAAATTTTCCTCGGGCACGTTTACCAGCACATTGCCGCCGAGCGCGCGCAAGATTTCGGATACGACGACGGGATTGACCGTTTCTTCGGGATCGTCGGTGCAGGATGCGAAGCCCGCTGCGAAGAGGGCCGTGGTGAGAATTAAGAAAAGCTTTTTCATAATTGGTTTTTATTATTGGTTTGACAAATATTGGTTCGATCGTTTAGAACAGGATGCCGAACGTCGCCGTCAGAACGTGTTCGGACAATCCTCCGCTGTAAAACCGGGGCGTCCACCCCGCCTCGGCGAAGCAGGCCAGATTCCGGCTCAGGCGGCGTTCGGCCCGCAGGGACACCTCGGGGGCGACGGCCCGGCCGCTCAGCCGCGCCGCCGTGTAAGTCAGGTATTCCGAAATGTTGTTCAGCACGTTGCTGAGCGAAACCTCCTCGTCGGGCGAGACGTAACAGCCGATTCCTGCCGTCGCTTTCACGCGCCACTGCGGACGGAGCCATTCTGCGCTGCCGCGTACCGCTCCGCAGAACTGCGCAAGCCGCATCCGCCGTGCCGGATAGGCGTACGTGGCCGTGGACTGCCGCCATTCCGCGCGGGGACTGAGCATGTAATTCACCGTGCCGCGCCGCCATTCGACGGTCGCTTCGGCGTCGGCGTGCCAGATACGGTTCTTATACATCGCCTGTTCATCGACGATGACGCTGTGTCCCGTACGGTCGGCTATCATTTCGATACTGCGGCGCAGTTCATAGCCGCCTCCGGCGCGCAGGCTCCAGCGGCCGCTGCGGTAGGCTGCGGAGAGGGTCGCCTGACGGGTTTTGAGCCGGGTTATGGGGACCGTGTTGTTGGATTTGTTGAGCCGCTCCGTCGTAAGGCTTTCGAATGCGGCACGGGCATACCAGCCTTTCGCGTGCCGCGGCATGAGCTGTGCCGCCAGCAGACAACCCTTTCCGTCATAGCCGATGTTGAAACTCTCGCTGTTCAGTGAATAGCGGGTGTAATAACTGCCCAGTCCGGTCATATACAGCTCGGAAGAGCTGGCGCCGGGCGGATAGAAAAAGTCTATGTCCTGATCCTGTTTATAGAGCCGCCCCTGCAGGTCCAGCCCCAAAACGTACTGAGGGAACTGCATGCCTACGCCGAGTTTGATCGTGAAATCCGACACGACGTTGTGGGGCCGCGGATCGACCTGACGGTATTCCTGTCCGGCGCGGTAGTCGCCCCGGATCGCAAGGTCGAAGCGTCCCACCCGGTGGACATAGCCGCCGCCGAAAGCATATTCCTCGGTCGAGAGGTTTCCTCCGGCGGAATCCGCCGTGATGCAGGGATAGAGCAGCAGGTAGTCGGCCGTGGAGTTCCAGCAGACGTTGCGGCGGTTGCCGCGGACGTACCGGGCGTCTGCCCACGTTGCCGACCGCTCGCTGAGCCGCCGGTAGCTTTCGGCATAAAATCCCCCGTCGAAGGCTCCGTCGCCCAGCGGCTGCAGCAGCGCCTCCTGCTCACGGCGCAGGTCGATGCGGAGCGAGATCTGCGAAAGCGACTGTTCGCTGCGGTAGAGCATCATCGCGGGCGACTCCGTATGAAATCCGGCTACGGCCCGTTCGTCCTCCGCGCTGAAAACGGAAGAACGCTCCAATACGCCGAGCGTATCGCGCTGGGCGGAAGCGGCGGCGGGCAGCAGCGCCAGTATCGACAGGAAAAGGGCCTTCATCATCGTCAGATCGATTTTAGTAACAACACGATCGATTCGCTGTCCTCTACCCAAGTCATTGCTACTGGAATCTGATTGTAATCCGTGCAGCGCAGAATCTTCTTTTCTCCGGTCGAATAGGTCGCGTCGGCTTCGACGATGAACGTGTAAACCCCTTTGCGGAGCCGTATTGTCGCGCTGTTCTGTTCGGCGGCGGGAAATGGCACCCGCTCTCCGGAGTTGATATTGTCGAAGTAGGAGATGTCCGTGCGTATTTCCAGCTTTTCGACGGGGCGGCTGTCCGGCATCACGAACCGGATGGACAGTTCGGTGAAAATCGAATCGTCTTTTTCGCAGGCCGAAAACAGCAGTGCGGAGAGCAGAAACAGGGTCCGTATGGTAGATTTCATCATCATCGCATTACAGTTTGAAGTTGAGTTCCATGCCGAAATAGGGGCTGGAATAGCGGCGTACCAGTGCGTTGGTCTCGTTTCTGTACGAAGGACTGTATGTGAACAGCCGGTTTACGAAAATCGCAATGTTGAGCCGGTCGCGGTAAAGCCGTTTCGAGATTTTGAGATTGACGTTCATACTGAAAGGCGTGAGACGGTAGAGATAGGCTTCTTTCGATACGTTGTCGTGGATCATATGCTGCAAAATACCGTCGGCTGCCGACTCGGCCGTAAACGGATGTTCCTGTAACTGCAGGTCGAGGTAGCTGGTCGGCGCAGGATTGCACCATTCGGCCTTCATGCCGGAAAACCACTGGCATTGGAACGACGTGGAGAAAATCAGCCCCAGTTTGGGAATCTGGGTGTCGAGCAGGAAATTGGTGTTGCATACTTCGTGAAACGTGTTGTCGTCCTGATCGTAAAGCCCGATGTAAGGATAGGGCGTCCCTTCTGCGAGCTGTACGGTCGTCAGGACGTACTGGGGTTCGCTGTTCTCATAGCGGGTTTTGAAATAGGCGCCCGAGACGATGAGTTTCGTGGCCAGCGCCCGGATGCGCCGCGTGGAGAGCGAGAATTCGATGCCCTGCTTGAATGTGCGGCTTCCGTTGGTCTTGACGCCGACGGTCTGGAATACCGTTTTGTCCTTGTAGGGAAGCCATTCGAGCTGCGGCGGTCCGGTGAACTCCATATCCTTGAGCGGTCCGGTGTCGTATTCGCGGTAGGTCCGGGTGAGTACGTCGGTCGAGGTGCGGAATCCCGAGGTCATATTCTCCCGGAAATAGGTTACCGACAATCCGTATCCGTTCCACTCCGCATTGCCGCGCACCTCCCATTTGAAGTTCCGCGCCGCCTTCAGGTCGTAATTGGTGGGGTCGTGCTTGAAGACTTCCACATTGACACGGCGTTTCGATTCGTCGTCCGCCGGGAAATAGTTGAGCCGCGTGTAATAGGAGTAGTCCGGTTCGGGGAAGAGCTGGTCGAGCGTAGGCGTTTTGGTGTGCCATCCCGCGCCGCCCGCGAATGTGATGCGCATCGGGTCGCCTGCCATGTCGAACGCCGGAAGCGTCACCGAGAGGTTGGCACGCGGATCGAAATGGAATTTGCCCTGCAGGGTGTAACGGCTTCCGAGATTGGCCATGGCCGTCGTACGCAGTCCGGCCATTATCTCGATCCGCCACTCGCCGGCCGTAATCGTCGTATTGTCCTCCAGAAACGCCGAGAGCCGGTGCAGCGCCGGCAGGGCGTCGTAACGCCGCGGATGGGAACTCATCAGGTCGGTAAATGGGCGCGTCACGTCGTAAAGCAGACCGCCGCCGTAATTTTTCGACATGTTCCATTCGGCTCCGATGCGGATCGTGTTGCGGCTCAGCGGGGTGTCGGCTCCCAGCAGGGCTACCGCCTTGGCGTTGGCGTAGAACGGTTTGTTGTCCACCTGCAGGGTCGCTTCATAGCGGACCGGCAGCACTTCCATATCGAAGACGCCCTCTTCGACTGCCGTGCGTATAGGGACGTTGCCGCTGTTCGCTCGGTAACGCCAGCGGTCGATCAGGTCGAATTCGGAAGAGACGGAAGCGGAAAAATCGAAGCTGCGGAAAAAATTCGCACCCTTGGATTCGGCGGTGAAATTCACCGCCGCGACGACGTTGTTGTAACTCGATTTGTAGCGTTCGAGGGGGATGCCCGCCGGGCCTTCGTCGATATCCCGGTCGCTTTTTTGGCGGTCGAAAGAGCCGGTGTAGTCGAGCGATCCGCCCAACGTGTAACGGTAGGCCGAGGTGCTTTCCCAGCGTTTCTTCATGCGCCACGATCCGGTCGCACGCTGGTAGTTCTGGCGCGTATTGCGCGGGTCGTCGTGGGAGTTGAGCCATGTCGCGCCGACGTTCATCGTCAGCAGGTCGGCCGGAGCGCCCCATTCGAATCCTTTGCCGACATAGAGCAGCTGGCTGCCCAGATCCGCTTTGAAGCGGGCTTCGAGGTTGCGGCCTCCCTCCTTGCGCTTGATCTTGATCAGTCCGCTGGTCAGATCGCCGTATTCGACCGACGGAATGCCCTGCTGAATCTCTACCGAAGCTATTTCATCGGTCGGCATCGTGCGCATGTCGACGCCTCTGTTCAATGAAATATTATTGCCGACGGTCGTTCCCGAATTGTATGTCATGCCCGCGTCGTTCGACATCGGAATTCCGTCCATGACGAACGAAACGCCGAGCGATGTAGTCTGGTAATCGCTGTTCGAGGTGCCGATCTCGCGCAGATGAATGTGGTTCGAGGAGGAAAACGAGGGGTCGGAGGCCCGTCCGCCGGGCAGCAGTTCGAGCAGGTCCCCGAAACTCGACGGCTGGATGTGGTTCATCGCGTCCCGGCCGATATGCACGCCCGAGACCGGTCCCCGCACTTGGGTCGCCGTGATTACGACCTCGCGGATCTGCGTGTCGCTTGTCCGGAGCCGGACGGTCCGCAGCATGTCGCTGCCGCTGACGGGCCGTACCTCCATCCGTTGGGAGACATATCCGATATATGAGATATCCGCATTGTAGGTATTCGCGGGCAGGGTGAAACGTGCCCGGCCCTCCTCATCGGTCGTCGTCGCGTAGGCCTTTCCCCCCCCCGACATAGGAGTCAGCGCCACCGTAGCATACGCCAGCGGATTGTGCAGGGAATCGGTAACTTCGAACGTGATCCCGGCGTCGGGCCGGCCGGACTGCCCGTACGTGTACGCAGGCAGCAGGATAAATAGCAAATATTTCAGGAGTAGCCGCATAGTTCTGTTTTCACGGGACAAAAGTATAGCGCCCCGGCATATGCGGCAATCGCCATATCTTGGTAAATTGCATTGCAATCATCACCAATTAATAATGAGTTGCGTTCGTGCGGCATCCCATCATAATGCTATCCGGCCGCGCCAAAACCCCTAAAATCCGGTATTGACGATCCGGTGGGAATGCTGTTTCTTTGCCGTAAACCAAAAACGACGAAATTATGACTGGTATCTTTTTCGGCAGTACGATGGGCACGACCGAGGCCGTGGCTGCGGATATTGCCAAACAATTGGGCGTCGCGGACGCCGATGTACACAATGTGGCCGATACGCCGGCCGGCGAAGTGCAGAAATACGACCTGCTCGTGCTGGGTTCTTCGACGTGGGGCGCAGGCGAATTGCAGGACGACTGGTACGGCTTTTTGGATCAGCTGAAGGCGCAGGATCTGAGCGGTAAAAAGGTGGCGCTTTTCGGCTGCGGCGACAGCGGTTCCTATCCCGATACGTTCTGCGATGCCGTCGGGCTGATTTACGACGGCTTGCAGCAGAGCGGCTGCACGTTCGTCGGAGCCTATGCGCCCGAAGGGTATGACGAAACAGGTTCGCTGGTCTGCCGCGGCGGAAAGTTCGTGGGACTTGCCGTCGATGAAAGCGCGCCCGACAAGACCGACCGGCGGGTTGCCGCATGGTGCGAACAGATTAAAAACGAGTAACGATGAGCGCCGAGGAGTTCAGCCGTTACGATTCGATGAAGCTGTTCCTGCACCAGATTTACGAGTTCCAGAAAGGTGTACGGAGTCTGGTGCTCTGCACGATGTGCCGCACCTGCGCTTCTCTGCTCTCCGAGCGGCTGGAAAGGCTGGGTATCGCTTACCGGATTCAGTCGGTGACCGACAGCAAGGTGAATCTTTACTTCGGCAACCGCATGTGTCTGGAGACCGTGGCGACATTCATCCACAAGCCGCTCAACGAACTCTCCGCCGAGGAGGATTTCATGCTCGGCGCGATGCTCGGCTACGACATCGCCGGGCAGTGCGAACGTTATTGCAAACGAAAGTCTCCGGGTGTTTCATCAGAACAAGCGGCGGTCAACTGACCGCCGCCTATTCCTTCCTGATCTGCGCCGTGAACGAATCCCCCGCGCCGACACCGTCGGCCACTTCGACGTGCGGCGTGGCGACGTACGACATGCCGTCCGGAGTGAATACATGGCTTCCGACGGCGCCGCAGGTGAGTATCACGGTACGGAGTCCGTATTTTTCGAGCAGGTCGCGGCACTGCGCCTGTATGCCGAACATCCGGCTTACGACGGTCAACTCCTCGTCGTTTGTTTTCAGAATATTGCTGCGGCAGAGCGAGTCGTGGACCACCTCCGACGAATAGAAATGCTGCCGCAGGTTGATGTCGAAGATCTTATAATGTCCCGCTGCGCAAAAAACGGAACTGCGGAAAAGCCACAGTCCCGATTCTTTGCCGTTGCTCTCCGTTATTCTGTTTCGAAATCATGCGACAGCTTATGTCCGTTCTCATCGACACGCAACGATACGATGTGGAGATGCTGCCGGTCAATGTCCTTATGCTTGAAGACGATATAAGGCTGGTTGCCGTAACCCATACGTTCCATGTATTCTTGTGTGATCTCACGGAGCTGTTCGTCGGTCAACTTGTCTTCCGGCGAGGAATTCAGCGAAGCATGGAAAACCGTGCTGGTCGTCCTTCTGTTGGCTTCGAGGTACGGCCGGAAACTCTCCATGCAAGCGTCGATATCCAGTCGCCCGTGTTTGTCGAAGGGTTCCAACATCTTCTGCCAGAAGAGCACCTCGGCTTCATCCTTATCCACTTTTTCCTTGTTATAGCGCAAGGCTCCGCCGGGCGAGGAACCCGACCTTATATTCGCAACCATTCCTTAGCTTGTTTGGCAAGGTGCAGAATCTCGATACTAAAGGCTTTCAATTCCCTCGTGCGCTGTTCCAATGCGGCGATCTGATGCGGGATCGCGACGCTGGAAAAGTGAGAATTGATGGCTTTCACAACTTGATTATGTAGGCTAAGTACCCGGCGCCTTGTCATATTTCTATGATAGGTTTCCCAATACTCGCCTCCGAACCGGACGTACACCTTCCAGCGTATCCGGCTCTCCGCTAATATTGTCAGTCTAAAACGTTCCATGATGTATCTTTTGATGACAGCTTCCGCAAACGGCCATAGCCTTACGCCGTCTGGCAATCATCAGTTTTTCCCAATTCTCCTTGCCTTTCAGTTCTCCGAGTTTACGCACATGGTGCATAACCAGATTATCCGTAGCACCGCACAACTCGCATTTCCGAGCTTTCAGCCTGTCTATAAGGCTTGTGGTGCTGACGCCGGGCATTGGATTCGGGCATCTGTCAATCGACCGATCATAAGAAGGTCTTTTTCTTTTGAACCCTTCATTGTATAAGCGACGTTCTTTTGCTTTGCCGTTTTTTACCGTATACCCGACTGTAAAGACTCCGTTGCGTTTGTATTTCCGGCAAATTCGTCTTACTGTGGTTCGGTATTTCCCGGCAAAGGTTTTGTACATACTGTACTGCATGATGTAGTGAAAAGTATTCAGTTCAGAAGCGTTGTTAGCTATCGAGTAATAGTTGTAAAACCCTCTGATCTCGGCATTGTAACTGTCAAGGATTTCAAGGTCGTCATTATTGATAAGTTCCGACCTATGTTTGGGAATCCATTGCTCGTGCCCGTTATGATAGCTGAATTTCAGCACCCCGAGTTCCAGCAATTTTTTCTTTATTACTTCGGTCGTTACCTTTAATCTGACCTTGTTTCCATACACACGGGACAGGCTTCCCCGTTTGTTCCGTTTTTGCAGGTTCGACTTGCGGACAGTCACCTCATATCCAAGGAATTTTGCAGGCTTTTCAGTATGAGTGACGAGCGTTTTCTCATCCGATAGTTCCAATGCCAGTCTGTCTGCAAGGAAACGCTTTATATCGTCCTTGATCTTTACGGCATCTTCTTTACTGCCGATAATTCCAATGAGGAAGTCGTCGGCATACCTCACATATTTAAGCCTCTTGAAGTTTCCGTCCATAGGGTCGAAGCACGGCATCGCGGATCGGGTTTTGTCTATCTCTTTGAGCCGTTTGACGAGCACTTTTCTTTCTACATTATTTGTCGCTGTTTTGAGTTCACGCATAACCAGCCTCTTTTGGTAAGTGAGAACTTCGTATTCCCGTTGCTGTCTTCCCCTATCTCCCTTGTCGAATTTGGAAGCATATTCTTTCATGTACTTATCCAGTTTGTCCAAATAGATATTGGCCAATATCGGACTGATAATTCCACCTTGCGGCATTCCGCTGTACGTCCCATGAAATCGCCATTGTTCCAGATAACCCGCCCTGAGGAACTTCCGGATAAGCCGTATGGATCGTTCGTCGGAGATACGTTCCTTCAAGATGTCGATCAGAATATCATGATTGACATTGTCGAAGAAACCTTTTATATCTCCTTCGATGAACCACTTCTTACCCGTAAAAGTCTTCTGTACGGCATTCAATGCGGTGTGGCAGCTGCGATGCGGACGGAAGCCGTGCGAAGTATCTTCAAAGTGACCTTCGTAAATAGCTTCCAGTACCATTCGTACTACCTCCTGCACCAGTTTGTCGTCGAAAGAGGGTACGCCGAGAGGTCGTGTCTTTCCGTTTTTCTTCGGGATGTGTACTCTTCTCGATGGCTGGGGAGAGTAGCTTTCGTCTTTCAACGAAAGGATCAGTTTCTCAATGCGGGGAAGGCTCATACGGTCGATGGTTTCTCCGTCTGCACCTTGTGTCATATTACCCGGCTTGGCATATATTCGTTGATAAGCCAGGTAATACATTTCCTCATTGAAAAGAATACGATAAAGCCTCTCAAACCTGTATTCCGTGGTTTGACTATGCTTTGTCAGACTGTTTAATACTCTTGCGGGACTTCTCATAATGCCTCTCGCATTTTCCGTTAATCGTATTAATGAATATTAGCTGCCGCCCTTCGCCGTGTGCGAGGCTTTCCCTCGCTCGGACTACTACGGCGGCTCCGTTACCATACCGGATATTCATAGACCTTCGTCCAATAGCCTTACGGCATTCCGGTTTAGGTAATCCCCGTTTGCGATATAATAACTATGGCGCGACAGATTGTCGGATATGACGTCCGCCTTTTACTGCTTATTGCAGTTGCGTCGTGATAAGTTCTTGCTCTCTCTGTACAACTACCACAATGAGAGTATCACGATATGACGAGTATAGTTACCTTAACGTCACAGTTTCGGAAGGTACCGCTCAGGCTGTCATTCAATCAATCCGGATTTTATCCTCATATCTGTCTTTCATCACCCCATTCAGTCGCAGTCCGGTAACTAACTGACTTATGGTTTACCCCGACATGCTACACTCCCTGTCCGGTTTCCCTCTCAGATAAGTCGGTTGATGATAGGTTATTTGCAAAGAACACTTACCTAATAGCTTGCCATCACTATATTTATTATATCGCCTTGACGGGCACACAGTTATTCCCCAGCTTTTGAAATTGGAAATAAAAGTCATTCAGCCGGGCAATAAACTGCGTCTTCGACGGGTCGCGTTTGATGACGACAAACTCCTCGGCGAAGATTCTTTTGACGATAAAACGGCTCCGGTTATGCTCCGATCCCGCCTTATAAAGCATCTGCTTAAAGCGGATATTCTCCTCCGTGGTGAGTTTGAAATTATACCTGTGGACTCTGGGATCTGTCGTTGTCGGGCGTCCGATCCTCTTTTTTGAACTTGTCATATCGTAGGTTGTAAGGTGGCGTGACTCGGGAACGCCACCCGGCCTCGCAGAGCGAGCACCTTTCGTATGCCGAAAATTTTTTCGGCATACGAAGGTACAGCTCGCTCGCCTCAAGTGAGGCGAAAAATCCGCGGCGGAAAAATTTTCGAAAAATCTATGCCAAACCTCCGCTACGGCTTCCGAGGGTGGGTCGTTTCCCTCTGCAATATTACAACCATGCGGGCGCCAAAACAAACCCTCGGTACGGACTGGAGCGGTCTGGAGCGGACATCGGAACCGAGGTATTTCACCCAGTTGTATCTTGCAGCATGAAAGGTCGATTTTCTTATTGCGTTCATTATCCCGATATAAACTGCATGAAATAGAAAACGGTATTTTGAATGGTTTAACCCAATAAACCAGACATACATACTCTATGCTCGTATGGCTGACAATCAATCTCAAAAACGTTGCACCATGGATTCATTAAAGGAAAAAGACAACCCCGCACCCAATCCTGCTAAGCGTCCCCGTATCGAAGTCGACGAGGAACTGATGCGTCAGATGATCGCCGGACAAGCCCCTTTGGACTCGGAAGTCGTCCGCAGGATTCCCGAGCCGGAAGAGGAAGATACGAACGCTCTTGAGGAAAACACATCGGAAACGGTATCCGGAGCATCGGCACCGACTGCTGAGAAAACAGGCATAGACTCCACTGCGAGTACCGTAAAAGAACATTCCGGTTTCCGTCGGAAAAAGCTCACGCTACCGGATTTTGAACGCACGTTCTTCGCTCCGGTGGATTGCCGCAACCGCTCTGCGATCTATGTCAGTACCCGAACCAAGCACAAAGTGTCGGAAAT
>NZ_QTXM01000039.1:0-6025 GCF_003461645.1 Alistipes sp. AF14-19 | reverse complement strand
TCCTTGATTCGTATGTTTCGGAACTTGATTCCGGCTCCGTGTCCGAGCAGTCCGATGTGTCCCGAGGCGTTGAAGAGTCCGGGATGGTTCTTGTGGTCCACGGTGTAGGGGTTGTTTTTCCCGCCGTCGGGGGCCACGTTGTGGCCTTGGCAGGCCTGCCGGATGTCTCCGTCGAGAATCACCTCGCCGTTTACCGTCACGGTGATGCGGTCTCCCACGGCGCGTATCTCCTCGACGTTCCATGTTCCCAGGGGCGGGAATTTCACGCGTTTGGCCGGGATAATTCCGTAGACCGATCCGTGCTGCTGGTATACGCGCAGGTTCTTGTAGATCGGAGCGTCGTGGTCGAGCACCTGAATCTCCATGCCGTGATAGGCGGCGTCGACGCCCATGGGGGTGCGTATGCCGATGCCGTTGTTGACGCCCTCTCTGTCGAAGGCGAATTCGAATCGCAGGACGAAATCACCGTACTCCTTCTTGGTGTAGAGGTTGCCCGATCCGCCGTACTGCGCCGTCACGTAGATCGTTCCGTCGACGGGGACGTAGTTGGTGGTGTTCCCGGTCCACTTGTGCATCGACGTACCGTCGAAGAGCACCTCGAAGCCGTCGGCAGCCTCTTCCTCCGAGAGTTCGAAGCGCGGCGTGGCGGGCAGTTCGCGGATGTACATTTCGCGGACGTTGAGGGGCGCATTTCCCGCGATGAGCAGGATCTGTCCCTCTGCGTAGGCGGGAATCTCCCGGTTGCATGCGTTTTCGAGGATTACGTTCTCGGCGGTCGTGACGCCGTTGAGTACGACCGTCACGCGGTCGCTGACCACCTTCACCTGCATCGTGTTCCACTCCTGCGGGCCGTTCGCGGCCGCTTTGGGTGCGGCGTTGTCGTGGAGCATGTTGCCCGTCAAGGCTCCGGAGTTCTTTCCTCCGAGTGCGATCTGCGGGATCGAGCGGATGCCCATCGCGGCCTCGCCTTCGGTCTTCCAGTCGAGGATCAGTTCGAAGTTTTCGTAATTTTTCGCCGATCCGATCGTTCCTCCGTCAGCGGCCCCGGTCAGGACGCCGTTTTCTGCGATCCAGTTCTTCGCCATCGCGGCCCGGGCCTCTGTTTGCGCTTTCGCCAGCGCCTTGGCCTTCATCGCCTTGCGGGTCTCGGGATCGCCGACCACGGCTTCCCATCCGCTCGGTTCGAGCGATACCGGGAGGTATCCCTCTGCGGGGAGTTTGGCCAGGAGTCCCTTGATCTCGTCGACGGCGTAACCTGCGTCGGCGTCGGATTTGGCCAGTCCGGCATATACCTCCTGGGCCTTTTTCAGGGCTGCTGCTACCGTTTCTCCTCCCAGCGCGGGGTTCTTCGCAGCGACGGTCTTCACGACCATTGCGGCGGTTTCGGCCGTCGCGGGTGCGTCCATGTAGTTCACGGCAAGCGTCAGCGCCGGGAATACCGGGGTTTTGGAGAGCGCTTTGAGCAGTTTGTTCTGCACCTTGGGCGAGGGTTTCGCCTCCAGTCCGCGGCGGTATAGCTGGTATTTGCGCATGGGCGTATTGCGCGACTTCGAGACGAAGTCCGTGTAGCGCGAAATTGCGGCGTCGGTCCATGCGGGGTTCTGCCGGGCGAGATCATACAACACGTCGACCATCGCGGGGTTTTGAACCGTCAGCAGGGCCGCGAATGCGGCCTGGCGGTCGTCGGCGGCCAGCAGGGCGTCGATCGCCTCTTTGCTGGCGGCCTGCGCCAGCAGGGGATAGTAGCGGGCCTTTTCGGGGGCGGCGGCCATCTGCCCTGCCACCATCTTGTACTGCATGTCGGAGGACTCTTTGGCCAGTGCGTTCTTCAATCCGGCCTGAAGGGCCTTCACGTCGTCCTCCTGCGCCTGGTTCAGCAGGCCGCACAGACGGTTGAAGTCCGCGGGGGTCGTGACGCCGGCCAGCGCGCCGTAGGCTGCCGTGCGCACCGCCCTGTCAGGGGAGTTCAGCAGCGCGAACACCTTGTCGGCTGCGGAGGTGATGCGCCTTTTTGCCACGAGTTTCAGGGCGTTGGCCTGCGTGGCGGGCGTGCCGTCGAGAGCTGCGACGAACGCTGCGTTGGGCTTTCCGTTGAATGCCGCGAGAGCTGCCGAGGCCTCTTTGGCATGTGCGCCTCCGAGCTGTGCGACGAGCGCGTCGAGCGCCTCCTGTCCTCCGATTTTCCCGGCGGCGCGGATGGCGGCCAGGGCCAGTTCCTCGTCGGCCGAGGAAATGGCCGCGATCACGGCGTTGGCCTGCGATGCGGCGTGGCGGGCGCCGAGCCAGCTCACGATGTCGGTTTTCGCGGCGTCGGAGAGCGACGGCATTTTCTTCACGACTGCGGCGTAGAGGGCGTCGTCGGCGAAATCGCCGGCGAAGTCGAGCGCGGCGCAGCGGTATTCGCGGTCGGCGTCTTTCAGCGCGGCGAGCAGTTCCGGCGTCTGTTTTTTGGCGTCCGTGCCGAGGACTATTCCCAGACCTGCGGCCCGGACGTTCTGCGGCATGCCGGTTTTGCGCAGGGCCTTGGCGGCGGCGACGGCCTTGCTGTTTCCTGCTGCCGCGAGCCGTGCGAGCAGGGCGACGTAGGCGCCCGTTGCGTCCGTTTTCGTGAAGGCGTATCCGTCGGCCTTTGCGGCTGCTGCGAGCGGCGCGATCGAGGCGGCTGTGCCGCACTTGGCCAGCGCGTTATAGACAGCCTCTTTCGTCGGCGTGCCGGTCTTGGGGTCTGCGGCCCATTTCAGCAGCGCGGGCTCTGCGGCCGCAAGGCGCTTCTCCGCGGCGGCATAGGCCAGCAGGGCGTCCGGGGCCGGGCTTGCGTCGATCAGTGCGAGGATCTCCCCGTCGGTTCCGGGCGTGGAGATCAGTCCGCGCACGGCGTAGTCGGCGAGGTATTCGTCCGCGGCGTATTTCACGAATACGGGGGCTTCGGCCGCCGTTGCGCATAGTTGCAGCTGCGAGAGCAGGAATGCCTGGTTGGGTTTGTCCGTCGAGGCGGCGACGGCGTCCGTCAGTCCGGCGCGGATCTCCCGCGCCAGCTCTTCGCGGCCTGCGGCGGTCACGTAGCTCACCACCCCGTTGATGGCGTATTCCACGGGGGCGTTCTTGCCTTCCGCTGCGGGTACGAGCATGGCGGCCATCATCCGAATTCCGTCGGCTCCGGTCGCCGCGAGTTCCTGCATCAGGCTGTCGAACGCCTTGGGCGTCTGGGCCGGGAGTTGGGCCAGGGCGTCCGCAACGATCGTTTCGGCGGTGCGCTGGCGCGCGTCCTGCGCACCGGCTGCGAAGGGCATCAGGGCGGCGAGGAGTATGGTGATAAATATCTTTTTCATGTTTTTTTCAGGTTTTGGACGTTATCAGATTTTCCACGGCGTGCGCATCGGCTGGTCGATGAGCCGGTTTGCGGCCTCGTCTCCGACGAAGAGCTGCTTGTCGGGATCGAAATGCAGCGTGCGGTTCAGGCGCAGGGCGCATGCCCCGAGGTTCACGAGCGTGGAGCTGCGGTGTCCCTTGAGCTCGTCGAGGGCGAAAGGCTCGCGGTTGCGCACGCATGCCAGGAAATCGGTGTTCTGCGGTTCGGGGTCGGGCATTTCGGCGATCTTCTCCATGACGTCGGGAATCGTGCACTCGAAACCCTGATACACCTTGCCCAGCGGACCTTCGATGTAGGGGACCTTGCCCTTGCTTTCGTAGCCCTCGCCTTCGAGGACGATCTGACAGCCGTCGTCGTAGGTGTATACGATCTTGCGCCAGATGCCCACGGCGTCGGGATGCTGCTGCGGAGCGTCGACCTCGATCTTCACGGGCGAGGTGTCGTCCTTGCCCAACAGGTACTGCACGGGGTCCATGTAGTGCTGTCCCATATCCGTGAGTCCGCCGCCGTCGTAGTCCCAGTAGCCGCGGAACGTGGCGTGCACGCGGTGTTTGTTGTAGGGTTTGTAGGGCGCCGGGCCGAGCCACATGTCGTAGTCCAGCTCTTCCGGGACGGATTGGGGCTTGAGGTTCTCCTGCCCCACCCAGAAGAATTTCCAGGTGAATCCCGTGGCTCCGGAGATGGTTACCTTGAGGGGCCATCCCAGCAGGCCGCTGTCGACGAGTTTCTTGAGCGGTTCGACCGTCGTGCCCAGTCCGTAGAAGGTGTCCTTGAAGCGGAACCAGGTGTTCAGGCGGAAGATGCGTCCGTTCTGCCGGACGGCCTCCACCACGCGCTTGCCCTCGCCGATGGTGCGCGTCATCGGCTTCTCGCACCAGATGTCCTTGCCGGCCTTGGCAGCCTCGACGGCCATGATGCCGTGCCAGTGGGGCGGGGTGGCGATGTGTACGATGTCGACGTTGGGGTCGGTGATCAGATCCCGGTAGTCGTGATAGCTTTCGAGGGTCTTGTCGAACTTCTTGCGGCCCAGTGCGATGGCGCTTTCGAGGTGTTTGCGGTCGACGTCGCAGACCGCCACCAGGCGGCATGCATCGTTGGAGGTGAAATGATAGCTGCTCTTGCCGATGCCGCCCACGCCGATGATGCCCTTCGTGAGCTGGTCGCTCGGGGCGACGAATTTGGTGCCTCCGAGCACGCTGCGCGGCACGATGGTCAGCAGCGCCAGCCCGCCTGCCTTTTTCAGAAAATCTCTGCGGTTACTCATAGTATTTCAGGTTGTGTTTTTTTGGATGCAGTCAATAAAATAGGTAGAGGAAACGGCGGTTCCGTCGGATGGGAACCGCCGTTTGTTTACAGGGTCGTCAGCCGGATGTTGCGCCAGAGGACCTTGATGCCTCCTCCGTCGTGAATCTGCAAGGCGATGCGTCCCTGCGCGGCGCCGATCTTCGCGTCGGTGATGTCCACCATCTCCTCGCCGTTGAGCCACGTCTGCACGCGGTCGCCCTGGACCTTCAGCCGCAGCGTGTTCCAATCCCCCTCCTTGAGAATCGACTCCTTCTCGTCGGGAATCTGCACCAGCCATCCGCGGCCGTAGGACTCGTAGATGCCCGCCGTGTCGTGGTTCTTCGGAGCCACTTCGCACTGCCAGCCGTGGACCTTCACCGGCGGCTCGACGAACGAGCGGAAAAAGACGCCGGAGTTGCCGTTGGCGAGCTGCTTGAACTCCACCGTCAGGTCGAAATCATCGTAGTATTCGCGCGTGGCGAGGTAACCGTATTTTTTGTCGGGACCGCTCTCGCAGACCAGCAGGCCGTCCTTGTCGACATACCATTTCTCGGTTCCGTAGGCTTCCCATCCCGTGAGGTCGCGGCCGTTGAAGAGTTCGACCTCCCGGCCGGCCTTGCGGGGCAGTTCCTTGATTTTCAGGTTGCGGAACGAAGCGGGGTAGCCGTGGTCCTGGAGGCACAGCACGCCGCGGTGCGCCAGTCCGTATTCGGGAGCCGTCTCCCATTTGCCGCTGTTCTTGCGGGCGAACCAGTCGTCGGTCCAGGCTTCGAATTCGAGGATCTTGCGGCCGTTGAGCCAATGCTCCACGTGGCCGTTGTCGCAGACGATGCGCGACGAGTTCCACTCGCCCTGCGGGTTGACCAGCAGCGAATCGGGATTCGGCAGGTGCATGGCGTAGTCCACGCCCAGTTTCTGCCACTCCTCGAGCCGGGTCGGGGCGTTCGTGGCCTCCCAGCCTGCGTTGTCGATCAGCTGGTACTCCGGCCCGGTGACATAGGGAACCTTGAAATAGGGGTTCTCGACCACGTGGTAGAGCATGCCGCTGTTGCCGCCGTAGGAGAGCTTCCAGTCCCAGTCGAGGATGAAGTTCTCATACTGCTTTTTGGTGACGATGTATCCCGACAGGTCGCTGCCGTCGCCGGCGGCCTGGATGCAGCCGTCCACCACGTGCCAGGGCATCGTGAGCGAGTCTCCGTTGAAGTCTTTCCACTGGTCGAGGCTTTTGCCGTCGAAGAGCAGCTGCCAGCCGTCGGCGATTTCGGCCTGGGTGAGGGTGTTGTGTTTGGGGCAGCAGGAGCAGAGGCTGGCTGCGATGAGTCCCGTCGCGAAGAGCGTGCGGAACAGGGTGCGGCTTGGGTTCGATTTCAT
>NZ_QTXM01000038.1:0-7285 GCF_003461645.1 Alistipes sp. AF14-19 | reverse complement strand
CCACCTCGTCGGCCAGCGCCGTGCACTCGGCGGCAAGCTCCCGCTCGCCGTTCACCGCCGTCAGGATTTCGGCAGCCTTGCGCAGCGACGTGACGGCCATGAAGTTCGACGGCACGAGGAATCCGAAGGTCGTGGCGTCGTCCGAGGGGCGGAACGCCGAGACGATCAGCCCCACGGGTTTCACGGGGTTGCCGCGCCCCACATGGCAGCGGGTGTCCAGCTGACGGTCCGTCGTGCGCAGGAAGGTGTAATCGCCCGGACCCTCCTTCATCTGCTGTTCGCGCAGCGTCTTCACGATGTTGCGCATCGCCGAGGTCCACTCCCCGTCGAAGACCGACGTGTCGCCCGTGGTCTTCCAGTAGTGGTGCGCAAGGCGCAGAGGATAACAATGGGAGTCGATCTCCCACTTGCGCTCGAAGACCATCGGGTCGGCCTGCGGAAAATCCGTCTTGTTGTGCGCCCCCGTCGGCGCGACGTTGAAAGCGTTGGCATAAGGGTCGATGTTGATCAGCTTCAGCTGGCGGCGGATCACCCCCGCGATCATCTTCCGCAACGCCGGGTCCTCCTTACACAACTGCACGTAGGGCCACACCTGCGCCCCCGAGTCGCGCAGCCACATGGCCGGAATGTCGCCCGTGTAGACGTAGGTATCGGGATTGCCCGCCTCGTCCTCGCCGTAGTGTACGGTGGTGTCGAGCGTGTTGGGGAAGCAGTTGGCGAACATCCACCGCAGGCGTTCGTTGGTCAGAAGACCGCACACGCGGGCGATCTCCCCCTCTACCGCTTCCGACTTAAAAAGCCGCTGCTCCTCCGCGGGCCGCTGGTCGGCGTACGCCTCCGGTTCGTCGGGGCAGTACCACACCTTCTCTTCGGCCCCCATCTCGAAGCGCAGCTCCCCGCCCTTCATCACGTCGGCATGACCGATCCAAGGCTTCGTGTAGGGTTGACCATTGAGCCAAACACGCTGGATATATTTGTTCGCAGCGGAGTTGTTTTCGGCCGTGATCGTGAACACACCGCTCGGGACCTTCACTTCGGCCCGGTCGAAGAGCGGCGATCCGAACCAGTAGCGCCCTCCCGCAGGTTCGGCTTCGTACATTCCCAGCGACGAAAGAACGTACCACGCCGACATCTGACCCACATCCTCGTTGCCCGACAATCCGTCCGGCCGGTCGTGGTAGAGCGTCGTGAGCACCTCGCGGACCTTGCCGGCCGTCTTCCACGGCTGCCCCAGCATCGTATAGAGGTACAAAATATGGTGGCTCGGTTCGTTGCCGTGGGCGTACTGGCCGATCAGCCCCGAGATGTCGGGCGAGGTCTCGCCGCCTTCGATGACCGAACTTACCGTAAAGAGCGAATCCAGCTTTTCAATCATCTTCGCACGTGAGCCGAACAGCCCTTCGAGGCCCTTGACATCGTGCGGAGCCAGCCAGGTGTACTGCCAGGCGTTGCCCTCGCAGTAGTCGTCGGCGCGGTGCGTCGAGGCGAACGCATTGAAGGGCGTCCTCCAGCCTTTTTTCGAATCCCGGCCCCGCATAAAGCGCGTCGCAGGGTCGAAATAGTTGCGGTAGCTATGGCTGCGCTCCTCGAAATACTTCGCATCCTCCGCCTTGCCCAGCGTCTCGGCGGCACGCGCCGCCGCGCCGTCGGCCAAAGCGTACTCCATGTCATAGGCCACGGCCTCGTTGAACATCTCGCACGGGATGTAGCCGTACTCCATGCGCAGGCCGTTGCCCCGGTCGGGATTCATGGCCGTCTTACGGATCGCCTCGAAGGCCTTTTCGCGGTCGAAGCCCCCGATGCCCTTCACGATGGCGTCGGCCACAACCGGAATGCCCGGGTTGCCCACCATGCAGTCCGTCTCGTTGCCCCACAGGTGCCACACCGGAAGCCGCCCCTGCTCGTCAGAGATCGTCAGCATCGTCTGCACGATGTCGGCCATCTTCTCGGGATGCAGCACCGTCATCAGCGGCATTGCGGCCCGGTAGGTGTCCCACAGCGAGAAGGTCGTATAGTTCGTGAAATCGGCGTTGCGGTGGATCGCATGGTCCGAACCGTAGTAGTCGCCGTTCACGTCGCAGAAGAGCGACGGAGCCACCATCGTATGATACAGCGCCGTATAGAAGATGCGCTTCGACGTTTCATCCTCCGTCTCGATCTTCACCTTCGACAATTCATCGTTCCACGCCTTGTCGGCGGCCTTCGCCGTTTCTTCGAAATCCCACCCCGGAAGCTCCGCCGCGAGGTTTTCCCGAGCGCCCTCCACGCTTACGGGCGATAAAGCGACTTTCAGCGACACTTGTTCCCCGTCGGTTGTACGGAACGAAGCCCGGGCGTAGTTATCGCCGATGGTTTCGAATTTTTCGAAGGGTTTCGAGAACTCCGCGGCGAAGTAGACCCGCTGGTCTTTGGCCCAGCCCGTCGAGTGGCGCCAGCCCGTCACCGTCCGGTCGCCCTCCTTTGCGAGATGCGTCTCCGTGGCCTTGTCCCAGCAACCCCCGTTCTCCAGGTCGAAGACCACGGCTGCGGCATCCGACGCCGGGAAGGTGTAGCGGTGCAGACCCACGCGCGCCGTGGCCGTCAGCTCGGCCCGGATGCCGTAGCGCGTCAACGGAACCGAATAGTAGCCCGGCCGGGCAATTTCTTGGGTCCGGTCGGCATAGGACCAAAGACCCGATGTCGGATCATCCTCCGTGCCCCGGGCGTAGGTCACCTCGCCCGTGACGGGCATGACCGTCACGTCGAACAAATCGCCGATGCCCGTGCCGCTCAAATGCGTGTGCGAGAAGCCGATCACCGTCGAATCGCTCGCATGGTAGCCCGAGCACCAGTCCCACGTCTGCGGAATGCTCGTCGGACCCACCTGCACCAGGCCGAAGGGGACGTTGGCTCCCACGAAGACGTGCCCGTGGCCGCCTGTGCCGATCTTCGGATCGACATGGCGCGTGTAATTCTCCTCCGCGGCAGGCTGCGTGCACGTGCCCAGCAGGGCCGCGGCGAATAATAATCCGGTAAGTTTCATCTATTTTCCAGTTTGAAGTTCGAAAGTAAGTTTGCCGCCCTTGAGCAAGTCATCGTGCAAGATACGATAATTTTTCAGCGGTTTATCGCCCAGCGTCATCCGGTCGATATAGCCCTCGCCGTGTTTTTCGATCACCAGCGTTCCCCGCTCCGTGTCGATTTCGGCCCGGTCGAATGTCGGGGACGTCAGCGTGTAGTATGGTTCGCCCGGGCAGTCGGGGTAGAGGCCCAGCATCGTGAAGACAGCCCACGCAGACATCGTCCCCGTGTCGTCGTTGCCCGGGATGCCGTCGGGGGCGGTGGTAAAGTATCGCTCCAACAGCCGCCGGGTTTCCCGCTGCGTGCGCCACTCCTCGCCCCGGAAGCGGCTGAAAAGATACGCATAGGCGATGTCGGGTTCGTTCGCAGGGTCGTACAATCCCTCGTCGAAGACCATTTGCAGTTTGTCGATGAATTTGCGTCGTCCGCCCATCAGCTTCGCAAGCCCCTCCACGTCGTGCGGAACGTAGAACGTATAGTTCCACGCACTCCCCTCGTGGAAGCCCGGAGCCGCCGTGAAGTTCTCGCCCGCCTTCGGGTCGAAGGGGCTTAAAAAAGTTCCGTCGGGATGGAGCGGACGCAAAGTCCCGCTTTCCGGGCTGTAATAACGCTTATAGCCCAATGAGCGGGCGCGGAACAGACGCGCGTCGTCCCCGTGTCCGAGCGAGTCGGCAAGCAGCGACAGCGCAGCGTCGGCCATGTAGTACTCCAGCGCGTGCGAGACGGAGGTGTCGCCCGCAAGGTCCTTGGCATAGAATCCCAGCGGGATATAGCCTTTCTCGATATAGGGGTCGAGGTCGGGCCGCATGCGGTTCTGCGCACCGGGCGTCGTGGCCGACTTGCGCATCGCCTCGTAGGCCTTGGCGACATCGAAATCCCGAAGGCCCTTCATCCAGCTGTCGACGATCACCGGGATCGCAGGGTCTCCCTCCATCGTGAAGGTCTCGCGGCCGTAAAGCTCCCATTTCGGAAGCCAACCCCACTCCTCGTACATCCCCGTCATCGAGCGCAGCATCTCCCGCTGACGATCCGGGTAGACAAGCGTCAGCAGCTGGTGCAGGTTGCGGCAGGTGTCCCACAGCGAGAAGACCGTATAACGTTCGCCATCCGTCACGCCCGTCTCGCCCGAACGCTCCATCAGCGGGTATTCGCCGTTCACGTCGCTCACGAGGTTCGGGTGCAGCAGCGCATGGTACAACGCCGTGTAGAACACCCTCTGCTGCTGCTCGGCGCCGCCCTCGACCCGGATTCTGCCCAGAGCCTCGTTCCAGCCCTTGCGGGCCTGTTCCCGGATGGCGTCGAACGGCGCGTCCGCGGCCTGCTCGGCATCGAGGTTTTTGCGCGCGTTCTCCGTAGAGACATACGAAATGCCCATGCGCACCTCCACCTGCTCGCCCGCCGCAAGGCCGTCGAAGGAGAACCAGTAGCCCACGTCGTCGCCCGAAAGCTCGCGCCCGTACTCCGTGTAGAGTTTATACCTCCCGTTGTCCGGCGTCCACTCCGCCTCCACGCCCGTCATCTTCCGTTGCTTCTTCCAATAGCCGCCGGCACTCGGAGTCTTCGAAACCCGAAGCACGAAGTACACCGGGAAAACCTTCTGCGCATTGTAGCAGAACGTCCCCAGCAACTTCGTGCCCTCGATCTCCGTGGCGCTCACCCGGCGAACCATCGCGCCGCTCTCGTTCGTAAGCCCCTCGCCCAGATTTAACAGAATATGCCCTGTGCCTTCCGGAAAGGTGTACCTCTCGGCCGAGGTACGCGCCGTGGCCGTGGCTTCGGCAAGGACGCCGTACTTGTCCAGAAAGACCGAGTAATAGCCCGGAGAGGCCTTTTCGTCCCGGTACGACGTGCCGTACTCCCGGTAATCCACCGTCAGAGGGCCCGTCGTGGCCATCGTCAGCAGCGACCCCATTTCGGGGCACCCCACGCCGCTCAAGGCGCCGTGCGCGAAGCCCGTGAAGAATTTGTTGTGGTATTCGTAGGGCGTGGACCACCAGCGGGCGTCCTTGTCGTAGACGTTCTCCTCCGACCCCATGACGTTGAACGGAACCACCGACATCATCCCGTGCGGCGTGACGGCCCCGGGGTTCGCGGTCCCGAAGTTCGTAGTCCCGATGAACGGGTCGACCCGGTCGGCAGGGGTCTGCGCAGAAGCCGCAGCGCCGAAAACGGCTGCGGCGAGCGCCAAGGTAAACAGCGTTCGTCGCAGTCGCATCAGAGGATCGAGTTTTGCTTCGTGAAGTCGATAATTTCAGGGATATAGCCGAACGCAAGGCCCGTGACGGTGTCGGCGCATCCGTAGTAGACGGCCACGCGTCCCGTCGCGGGGTCGTGCAGCGCAGCGCACGGGAACGTAACGTTCGGAACGTCGCCCATGCATTCGTACGTTTCGCGCGGGGAGATCAGGTAGGGACCGCTGCGGGCCGTGACCTTCCACGGCTCCTCCAAATCCAGCAATGCCGAGCCGAAGGCGTAGACATAGCCGTTGCATGAGCGAAGCACCCCGTGGTAGAACAGCAGCCAGCCCTCCGAGGTCTCGATGGGAACGGGGCCCGCGCCGATCTTCATGCACTGCCACGCCGAAACCTCGAACGCCGAGGGAGACATCACATGACGGTGGCGGCCCCAGAACTCCATGTCGGGGCTCTCCGAATAGAAGATGTCCCCGAAGGGCGTGTGACCCGTGTCGCTCGGACGCGACAGCATCGCGAACCGGCCCCCGATCTTGCGCGGAAACAGAACCCCGTTGCGGTTATAGGGAAGAAATGCGTTTTCAAGCTGGTGGAACGTCTCGAAGTCATCCGTCCACGCAATGCCGATCGTCGGCCCGTGGTAGCCGTTGCACCACGTAACGTAGTATTTGTCGCCGATCTTCGCAACGCGAGGATCGTAGCCGTAGACCCACTGGCCGATCTCGGCGTCCGCACCCTCCAGCCGGAAGTCGGACTCCTCGATCTCCCACCGAAGGCCGTCGACCGAAAAGCCCACGTGGATGCGCATCCGGCGGTTCGTGTCGTCGCACCGGAAAACGCCCGCATAATTATACTTGCCTTTCCTGAAGGGAACGACCGCCGAGTTGAAGATCGAATTCGACGTCGAAAGCGCATGACGCCCGATGATCGGGTTCTGCGTGTAACGCCACATCACCTCTTTGGAGCCGGCGGGACGGTCCTCCCACGGCATATCGGGCTGATTCGAGCCCGCAATTTTCAGTGTATCCATATAAATTATTTGTCGTTTGGTTTGTCGTCATAGGTAAAGGGAACCAGCCGGGTGATCACAAAAGCCGGAATGGTGGCGAGCATCACCGCGAGGAAGAAGATCCGGTAGCTCATCAGATCGCTCAAAAAGCCCGAAGCCATGCCCGTGAGCATCACCGAGAGGTTCATAATACCCGAAGCGAAAGCGTAGTGCGCCATCTGGTGACGTCCCGGAGCGACCTGCTGCATCATAAACAGCGTGAGGCCCACGAAGCCGAAGCCGTAGCCGAAGTACTCCACGACGATGCCCCCGCCGACGAGCCACATGCTCGAAGGCTGGAACCATGCAAGCAAGGCGTAGACCCCGAACGGCAGGTTGAAGATACAGCACAGCGTGAAAAGAGTGCGCCGCAGACCTCGGCGGGCGATGTAGTAGCCCGCCAAAAGCGAGCCTATGAGAAACGCCCCCGCGCCGAAAGTCCCGTAGTAAAGGCCGATCTGCTGGTTCGTAAGACCCAAGCCCCCGGATGCGGTATCCGCTTTGAGGAACAGCGGAACGATCTTCATCACGAAGCCCTCGCCCAACCGGTACAGGATGATGAAGGCGATATAATACCAGATGTGTCTCTTCGTGAAAAAAGCGCCGATGACCTCGCGCAGACCCGACAGGCCATCCCGCAGCGAGCGGCCTTCTGAAGCCGAGCCGCCTGAAGGAAGCGCGCGGAGATGGTAAAGGCCCAAAGCAACGAGCGTGACGCACAGGAGCAGCAAAACGACCGTCCACGAACGGACATAAGCGTCGAACGATGCGGTCCCCGAGGTGCTGAAACCCTCGTAAAGCCACCCCGCAAGCCACACCAGACCGCCCGTGGCGACCAGTTTCGCAAGGTTGTAGAACGCCCCCTGCCAGCCGATGTATTTCGCCTGGGACGCAGGCGATAGCTCCGACATGTAGACTCCGTCGGCCGCGATGTCGTGCGTCGCCCCGCTGAAGGCAACGACCGCAAAGACAGCAACACTGACCG
>NZ_QTXM01000037.1:0-9687 GCF_003461645.1 Alistipes sp. AF14-19 | reverse complement strand
GTTTGCTGCATAAGATTTACTCTTTTTTGTAAACCTTTTTCAGGACGGGACAGAATAAAAGAAAGCGTTTGTGAGCCATGAAATCGAATCATCCTGTTGGGATATCGTGTCGGCGCGATGGCGATTGTTCCGAGACGAAATTCGTTGTTAAAATCGCTCTTTCTCTTTTTCGGAAGAAAAGATATTCATAAACTCTGAATCTCTGAAAGAGTGCATCTCTGAATGCAGCAAAAATGCAAAATTCGATAGAATGACTATCCCCAAACGCGAGTTGTCGAATCTTTTAAACTCTGTATTATGAACATCACCCCTGCAAGCATTGCCGTCTGCAATCAGAAAGGCGGCGTTGGAAAATCAACCTTCACGGTACTGCTCGCCAGTTACCTGCATTACATCGTCGGGCACGACGTGTTGGTCGTGGACTGCGACTATCCCCAATGGTCGATCCATGCCCAACGGGAGCGGGAACTATCGCTCATCGAGCATGACGATTATCACAAGCTGTTGCTGATACGTCAATTCAAAGCCACGGGCCGCAAGCTCTGGCCGCTGCTGAAATGCATGCCGCTCGAAGCCCCCGATGAAGTCGGGCGGCTACTGCAAAACGGCTACAATCCCCGCATCATTCTCTACGACTTACCGGGAACGGTCAATGCCGAAGGCGTCATTCGGCTCCTCGCGTCGTTGGACGCTGTCTTCGTGCCCCTGAAAGCCGACAAGGTCGTCATGGAAAGTGCGCTCTCCTTTGCCCGGAGCCTCACTACTAACCTTGCCCGGAATCCGGCCCTCACTTTACAGAGCGTCTATCTTTTCTGGACGATGATAGATCGTCGTGAACGCACGCCGCTTTACGACCAATACGAGGCCGTTATCCGTAAGCTCGGGCTGTCGCTTATGACAACTCACATTCCTTACCGCTCGAAGTTCAACAAGGAGCTGCTTCCGGACAATGCAGGAGTCGGCCGCTCGACGCTGCTGGCGCCGGAACGGACTTTTGCCCGTGAAGCACGGATCGAGACCCTCGCAACGGAAATTCTCACGCTTCTTAACATCCGCTGACAATGGCTAAAAAAACCAAAGTCGAAGTAGACGAAGGTCTTGTAAGACAGGTGATCGCAGGACAGCTGCCCCTCACGACGAAAGTTACACGCGAGATAGAAGATCCTGCGCAGCAAGAGCCGCAGGCAGAACCGGATGTCGCTGCCCGGGATTCCGGAGAAGAAACACAAGATAGTCCTGCTCCGGCACCGGAGCCCCGGCGGCGACGGACAATGGTCATTCCGGATTTCGAGCAGACCTATATGACTCGCCATGATATACACGTCCGCTCGGCCTTATATGTAAGTATCGACACCAAGCGAAAGGTATTGGATGTAGTTAAGAAAATCGGCAGCGAATATATGACTGCCACGTCCTATGTCGAGAATATCGTGCGGCAGCATCTCGAACTATACAAAGACGACATCAATAGAATTTATAAACAGAAAAGCACCAAAAACCTTATCTGAAATGAAAAAGAACTGTTTTGCGCGTATGCACCCGTCACTCAAGACAGCGTCCGTTCCCGACGCTCCTGCATCCGTTGTCGCCGCACCTGAAGATTCCTCAAATCCCGATTCCCAGTCTTCCGAAACGGTCGTATCCGAAAGGCAGGATGTGAAGCCGGAGAGTGCTCACGTACCGGACATACGACGGCGACGTTCGATGACATTGCCCGACTGCAAAAAAACATTTCTTGTCCGGGTGGATTACGACCTCCGCGCCTCGCTCTATGTCAGTGCCCCTACGAAACGGAAAATCCTTGAAGTCCTGAAAAAAATCGGCGGCGAGCGACTGACCGCGACATCTTATGTAGATAATATCCTGCGGCACCATCTCGAAATATTCCGCGACGAGATCAATCGCATACATCAAGAACAGAATTACCATAACATCATCTAAAACTTTTTCAATCATGTTGAACGACTATTTATCCGACCTGCACTTTTGGGAGACGCTGGGTCTTATTATGTTCGGATCGATACTCCTTTGGAGTATTTTTTCCGGGATTAGTTCCTTGATACAGCATTGGCGGCGCCCGGAGCGTCCCGATGCCCCGGCACCTCTTCCGGCCGATGACCGTGAGGATTTCATCCGGGATCGAAAGCGGGAAGAGCCCAATAAACGGGAAATGCCGCTTCCGAATCCCTTCCTACCTCTGCGGTCTGATGACGACATCGTCATCGGCGACTTCGACCGAATGTTCCTGCAGCCAAGAAGCATTCGTGCCCGCTCGGCTCTTTATGTCAGCAGCGAAACCAAACGTAAAGTATTGGAGGTCGTCCGTAAGGTCGGCGATGAGCATACGACCGCGACTGAACATCAGAACCGGATCGTCAGGAGCCGCAGAAAGCCGCCTATTCCGACGGTAGCGTTCAGCAAAATGCCGGAGATGGAAATACGCAAGGCTCGCCCCTCGGGCGATTCGCATGGCCTTGCGTATTTCCATCTCCGGCGATAAATTCCCTGCCGGCGGGAAAACTTACATCGAAAATTACCCTGCCATCGACGAAGCAAGATCGGAAATCGAATTAGCTGTAAGATCGTAGGCCATTACTGTGCGACCTTGAAGACGCTGCTGAGTTTCTCGCTTAATGCCGCCATATCTTGCCCGATCTTGTCATTGGTGATTTTGGCGTAGATTTGGGTCGTGGTGATCCGTTTATGTCCCAGCATCTTGCTGACCGTTTCCAGAGGTACGCCCTGCGTAAGCGTGACCGTTGTGGCAAAGGTATGCCGCGCTGTATAAGTAATATTTAGAAATGCAATAAAAAACAGAATGACGATAATTAAACGTAAAACGTTTATAATTAAGCATTTTGCGAGAATTGCAGAACAGACAGACCTGCAAAAGAAAACAAAATATTGCGACGTTTCAGTTACCAGACTGTTAGCCGCCTGTTTCGGAAACGACGGCAGGTAACCGAATTTTTACCGATAAGAACAAAGCGGATTTGTATTCACTGTTTCTCAATGTTTTGCATGCCAAAGGACGCTTTTCAAAGGAGTATTTTTACAACCTAAAAAAGAGCGTTATGAAAGTGGAAAAATTCAAGGTGCTGCTCTACCTGAAAAAGAGCGAGCCGGACAAGACCGGCAAAGCCCCGATCATGGGACGGATCACCCTCAACCGCACGATGGCGCAGTTCAGCTGCAAGCTCTCCTGCACCCCCGGGCTGTGGAACGCGCGTGAGAGCCGGCTGAACGGCAAGAGCCGGGAAGCGGTGGAGACCAATGAAAAAATAGAAAGACTGCTGCTTGCCGTACACTCGGCCTTCAATTCCCTCATGGAAAGAAAAAGGGATTTTGATGCCGCCGCGGTCAGGGACATGTTCCAGGGCAATGCGGGCATGCAGATGACCCTGCTCAAACTTCTCGACCGGCATAACGGGGAAATGAAGGCCCGTGTCGGTGTGGACCGTGCGCCCACCACACTCTCGACCTACCTCTTCACCTACCGCACGCTTTCCGAATTCATCAAGGCGAAATTCAAGGTTCCGGACCTTGTCTTCGGGCAGCTCAACGAGCAGTTCATCCGCGACTATCAGGATTTCATCCTTCTGGAAAAGGGATATGCCGTGGACACGCTTCGCGGCTACCTGGCCATCTTGAAAAAGATCTGCCGCATCGCCTACAAGGAGGGCCACTCGGAGAAATACCATTTCTGCCACTTCAAGCTGCCCAAGCAGAAGGAGACAACACCGAAAGCACTCAGCCGTGAGAATCTCGAGAAGCTGCGTGATCTGGAGATACCGGAAAAACGCAGGTCACATGTCATCACCCGGGACCTCTTCCTCTTCGCCTGTTACACCGGCACCGCCTATGCCGATGCGGTAAGCATCACCCGGAAGAACCTCTTCCGGGATGACGAGGGCAGCCTCTGGCTGAAATACCAGCGAAAGAAAACCGACTACCTCGGACGTGTCAAGCTGCTTCCGGAAGCCGTCGCGTTGATTGAGAAATACCGGGACGATACCCGCGAAACTCTTTTCCCGCCGCAGGACTACCACACGCTCAGGGCCAATATGAAATCCCTGCGCCTGATGGCAGGGCTGAGCCAGGACCTTGTCTACCACATGGGACGGCATTCTTTCGCCTCGCTGGTCACGCTCGAGGAGGGAGTGCCGATAGAGACCATCTGCAAAATGCTGGGACACTCCAACATAAAGACCACCCAGATATACGCGCGCGTAACCCCGAAGAAGCTGTTCGAGGACATGGACAGGTTCGTCGAGGCAACCCGCGATTTGAAACTTATCCTTTAATCCCTAAACAATCATTATCATGCGCAGTACATTCAAGCTCTTATTCTACATCAACCGTAACAAGGTGAAATCGGACGGCACGACCGCCGTCCTCTGCCGGATCAGCATCGACGGAAAGAAATCGGCAGTCACGACAGGCGTCTATTGCAAACCCGGGGACTGGGACAGCAAGAAGTGTGAAATCAAAACAGCCAGGGAGAACAACCGCCTTGCCGCCTTCCGCAGCCGGTTGGAAGAGGCGTACGGGAACCTGTTGAGGAACCAGGGAGTGGTCACGGCCGAACTGCTCAAGACCACCGTGTCAGGCGCCAATTCCGTACCGGAATACCTCCTGCAGGCCGGAGAGGTGGAACGCGAACGGCTCAGGGTCCGCTCCAAGGAGATCAACTCCACTTCCACCTACCGCCAGTCAAAGACCACCCAGCTCAACCTCAGGCAGTTCATCGAATCCCGCGGGATGAAGGACATCGCCTTTTCGGACATCACCGAGGAGTTCGCCGAATCGTTCAAGGTCTTTCTCAAGAAGGAGCTGGGACACAGGAACGGACACGTGAACCACTGCCTGTGCTGGCTCAACCGGCTCATCTACATCGCCGTGGACCGGGAAATACTAAGAGCCAATCCGATAGAGGACGTGGCATACGAGAGGAAAGAAACACCTAAACTAAGGCATATCAGCCGCAGTGAACTGAAGCGGATGATGGAAACCCCGCTGCCCGACCCGATGATGGAGCTGGCACGCAGGACGTTCATCTTCTCCTCGCTGACCGGTCTGGCCTACGCGGATACGAGGGCTCTCCATCCCCGTCACATCGGAACGACTTCGGAAGGAAGAAGGTATATCCGCATCCGCCGCGCCAAAACGGACGTGGAGGCGTTCATCCCGCTGCATCCCATAGCCGGACAGATACTGGAGCTTTACAACACCACGGATGACGACAGGCCGGTATTCCCGCTGCCGGTCCGCGACGTCCTCTGGTATGAGGTACATGGAATGGGCGTGGCATTAGGCATGAAAGAGAACCTGTCCTACCACATGGCCCGGCATTCGTTCGGGACCCTGACACTGACCGCAGGTATTCCGATAGAGAGCATCGCCAGGATGATGGGCCATACGAACATCGACAGCACGCAGGTCTACGCCCAGGTCACCGACCGGAAGATATCCTCGGACATGAACCGGCTGATGGAAAGAAGAAAGCCCGCGGCCGGCAAGGAAGCCGCAGGCTAAATAAAAACTGCCGCCGGAATCGTAAATGCAATTCCGGCGACAATCCTTAAACTTAAATACGATATTATACCAATGCAGGGTGATAGTTCTCCTCCAGCAGCCTCTCGATGTCCGACTGCCTGTACAGGATCTTCCCGCCAAGCTGGATATAGGGAATCCGTCCTTGGTCCCTGTAATCCTGCAGGCACCTGCGGCTGATCTTCAACATCCCGGAAAGCTCCCTGTCGGTCAGGAACCGTTCCCCGTTGAAGGGAGGACGGTTGTCACGGGCAAGACGTTCCACTTTTTTCTCCATGTCGTCCAGCAGGGCAAAGAACCTGCGGACACGTTCGTTCTCCTTGTCGATAATGCCTTCCATCTCTTCCGCTCTTTAAAGGTTTCCGTTCTTCCTTCTTTCTCTCACCTCCTTCTCCTTGCGTCTGATGCCGACGTAGGCCATCAGCTTCTCCACATCCCCGGGCTTGTAATAGAACTTGCGCTGGAGGCGGGTGAACGCCAGCCGTCCGGTATCGCGGAGAGTCTGCAGGGTACGCGGCGAGATGTCAAGGCGCAGGCAGACATCCTGGCCGTCCAGTCACTCTCCGGGTTCCTTACAGCGGTTTCTCTCATACAATCTGTCCACACGTGCGGACAGGTTCTCGGCGCGCGCCAGCATCCTCTCAAGGACACCGGCCTCGATGTAGCATATTTCCATATTTTCAACTCGTTTAAATATCAGTGCGAATATAAGGGAAGAAACCATGAGAGGCAAGCACGACCGGCACACTGGCAGGAATAGTCATGGATAGTCGGTTTTTGTCATATGGGAAGGAAAAAGAAAGCCGAAGCAGGTCTGGATCCACTACCCCCTTTGGGTATGTGAAAGGAACGTTGTGGTGAAAGAAAAAACTCCTTTTCACACATGGATGAGGCAATGCCGGAAGTCCGGCAATAAAAAATGTGGCTTCTCTATCCGGGTAAATGCCATGATTACAGACTTCTTCCTGTTCCTATACCATCAGGTCGGTTACCTTCAGGTTAACAACTTATCCAACCTGTGATAGATCCGGATGTGAAAAGATTACTTTGGCTGGCTATTACAATATAATAAGTAGAATCATGTCAAATCTACTGCTGCTATTGTTTGTTGATAATGGCTGGCAGTAGAACAAACTTTCGTTAAACCAATACGTTCATTCTTTATTATCAAGTTTTTAGACTACCTTTGTATTTTATTAACTCATTTACCAAACATTATGGGACTACTCAAACCGAATCAAGTTTTGAACAAAGCATATAGACAGGTTGCGATTGAAACAACAGATTTTGACTTATTCAAAAATGCCCTTCGCACATTGAGAGACAATATTGTGGATGGGCAAAGAGAACACACGCAAAAAGAACATTTACGTAATTTTCTGAGTGAAACGTTCTACAAGCCATACTACATGGCTCCCGAAGAAGATATTGATTTGGCTATCCGATTGGATAAAACTATCAAGTCCAATATAGGGTTATTGATTGAAGTAAAGAGTACCACCAACAAAGGTGAGATGATTTCTAATGACAATCTTAATCGTAAGGCTTTGCAGGAATTATTGCTATACTATCTTAAAGAACGTGTCAATAAGAAGAACAATGATATTAAATATCTCATCGCTACTAATATTCATGAATTCTTTATTTTTGATGCCCATGAGTTTGAACGCAAATTCTATCAGAACAAACAATTACGTCGTGAGTTTCAAGACTTTGTGGATGGACGCAAAACCAGTAACAAAACCGATTTCTTCTATACTGAAATTGCAACAACCTATATTGAGGAGGTGAAAGATAGCCTTGAATACACTTACTTCAACTTACAAGACTATCAACACCTGCTTGATAGAACAGACGGTAGCGCTTCACGCAAACTTATCGAACTTTATAAGATATTCAGCGATACACATCTTTTGAAGCTATCGTTCCAAAATGACAGCAATTCGCTCAACCGTGGATTCTACACTGAGCTGCTACACATTATTGGTATTGAGGAACGCAAAGAGAATAATAAAACCGTGATTGTACGCAAAGCTGTGGAACGGCGTGACGAGGCTTCATTACTAGAGAATACTATTAACCAACTGGATGCAGAAGATTGTTTGCGTCACATAAATGGTAGTTTGTATGGGAATGATTATGAGGAACGGTTATTCAATGTTGCAATGGAATTGTGTATTACTTGGATGAATCGTATCCTTTTCTTGAAACTGTTGGAGGCTCAGATGTTGAAATACCACAATGGAGATGCAATCTATAAATTTCTTTCAATAACTAAGATTCATGACTATGATGATCTCAACACACTCTTTTTCCAAGTGCTTGCACGTGACATGGGCAGCCGCACACACTCCATTATGCGTGATTTTGCTTACGTTCCCTATCTTAACAGTTCTCTTTTCGAGGTGACAGATTTGGAAAGTAAAACAATTAAGATAAACAGCCTTTCACAACGTACGGTACTTCCTGTCTTGGCGAGTAGCGTATTACGAAATAAAAAACGCAATCTACAAGTCAACGCATTACCCACCCTGCAATATTTGTTTGCTTTTCTCGACGCTTATAACTTTGCGAGCGAAGGCAGTGAAGAAGTGCAAGAAGAGGCTAAAACACTCATCAATGCTTCTGTTTTAGGGCTTATATTCGAGAAAATAAATGGTCACAAGGATGGTTCAGTATTCACTCCAGGCTTTATCACTATGTTCATGTGCCGTGAAGCAATCACCAAGACCGTGTTGCAAAAGTTTAATGGTTATTATGGCTGGAATTGTACCACCCGTATAGAACTATACAACCATATTGACAATATAGTCGAAGCTAATGAACTAATTAACAGTTTGCGACTGTGTGATCCAGCTGTTGGTTCGGGTCACTTTCTTGTGTCTGCTCTCAATGAACTGATACTCTTGAAATACGAATTAGGTATTTTGGTAGATGCTACCGGTAAGCGTATCCGCAAAGCGGACTATCAACTTGCCATTGAAAATGACGAGCTGATTGTTACCGATACCGAAGGTAATTTATTTGCTTACAACCCACTCAATGCGGAAAGTCGCCGCATGCAGGAAACTCTTTTCAAGGAGAAGCGTCAAATCATTGAGAACTGTTTATTTGGCGTTGATATTAACCCCAACTCTGTGAAGATTTGCCGCCTACGACTGTGGATTGAATTGTTGAAGAATGCTTACTATACGGCTGAAAGTAATTACACTTATTTAGAAACCTTACCAAATATCGACATTAACATCAAATGTGGAAATTCTTTGCTTCACCGATTCGCTTTGACAGACAGTATTCAGACCGTACTGCGAGAGTCTAGTATCAGCATCAGCCAATATAAGGAGGCTGTAGCTAAATATAAAAATGCCCAAAGTAAAAGCGAAAAGCAGGATTTGGAAACGTTTATAACAGAAATCAAGTCGAAACTGAAAACAGAGATCAACCGCCGGGATGCACGATTGGTTAGATTGAACAAACGCCGCTCTGAGTTGGCAAACTTACAAGCGCCTCAACTGTTTGAACCGACAAAAAAGGAAAAGAAAGCGTCGGACAAGCGCATTGCCGATTTAAAGAAAGAAATTGCGACTTTAGAAAATATATTTGAGGAAATACGCTCCAACAAAATTTATCTTGGTGCATTCGAATGGCGTATAGAGTTTCCAGAAGTACTCGATGCCGAAGGCAACTTCTTGGGATTTGACTGTATCATTGGCAATCCACCTTACATTCAGTTACAATCTATGGGTAAGAGTGCCGATGTATTAGAATGCATGGGTTACATAACTTATGCACGCACTGGTGATATTTACTGCCTCTTCTATGAGTTGGGTATGAACCTGCTTACTCCCAATGGTTTTCTTTGCTATATCACGTCTAATAAATGGATGCGTGCAGGGTATGGTGAAGCCTTGCGAGGTTATTTCGCAAGCAAGACCAATCCTATTATGTTGGTAGATTTTGCAGGTATAAAAATATTCGATGCAATAACGGTAGAAGCAAATATTCTTTTATCTCAAAAAGCAGCAAATATTTTTAACACACAAGCTTGTTTGGTACAAGATTCGAATGGCTTGAATAATTTGAGCGATTTCGTGCAGCAACAAGGCGTGAAGTGTAACTTTGCAGATTCTATCC
>NZ_QTXM01000036.1:0-10299 GCF_003461645.1 Alistipes sp. AF14-19 | reverse complement strand
TTATATATGTTTGGGAGCAAACCGGATAAACCGATCCATCGACAACAGTTTGCATAAACAGGACATCTTGCGACAGATTTGTTTTTATATCCATATACAAACGCTCCAAATTCACACCGGCACGGTCAATCTTATTGATAAATATAATTGTCGGGATTTGCAGCTTTTGTAAAGTACTGAACAGCAACTTTGTCTGCGCTTGTATGCCTTCCTTTGCGGATAAGATGAGGACTGCTCCATCAAGCATTTTGAATGTCCGCTCCACTTCCGCAATAAAATCCATGTGTCCCGGAGTGTCAATGATATTGCATTTCACTCCATTCCAGATAATAGATGTCGTAGAAGCCCGGACAGTAATTCCTCTACGTTTCTCTATATCCATAGAGTCCGTTATGGTGTCACCATTATCCACACGGCCGCACTTTTCCGTTGCTCCACTGGCAAACAGCAGATTCTCGGTTACGGAAGTTTTTCCTGCATCAATGTGAGCAAGAATTCCTAAATTTATAATATTCATTTGGATTAAGCAATAATATACTACAGTAGATGCATTGTCGAAACGCACCTTTTAATACCTCCTCGTAGCATATGAGAACTACAGGATTACTAACTCGTATTAATATGTATATTATTACTGCCGCATAACGATTACAAAATTACACAAAAAAATATATCTAACAAAAGTGGGAGGATTTTTTAACTTTTTACCATAGACATTTTATTAGGGAAGCGTAGGTTCAACTGGCAAGTACAAATAAGTAGAAATGTTTGAACAACACCGTTTTAGGAAGTTGAAAAATCAAGTTTCTCTCTCGGTATAGCGTTTATTTTGGCCAATATCTTCTTTAGTTTAGCATTTGTGTATTTCCCATTCGTGTTCTATTTAGCTCCTTATTATGAGTATGTAGCAAGTTACTTATCAAATTCAGCCTCTTTGAGGGTCAAATATGGTTTTGCAAATGGTGACTGACAAGACATAAACAAGGTCAGCAGGAATTTTTTACATAAATGGACATGAATGTATATAACCTAAAATAAGAATAAATTTTAATAAGGGCTGCCCAAAAAGAAAAAAATGCAGTTGCCATCCTATAGATACTTGCAGAAAGGATAAAATTTACTTTTAGACCTTTTGGGATAGCCCTTATTAATACTTCAGATAAAATTCCTTAGGTTATATTTTCAATCCTTTGGACCGGGTTTCCTCCTTGGCATACAGTCCCGGACGCCCGATTATGACATGGTTGGCAACGATACTATCCGCCGGACTGCGTATCTGCGGCGGTGCATTTTCGGGATATTGCGCCTGCCTGTTCCTCACATCTTCCGCTTCCGGCTTGAGCTGTTGCCCTTCATTCTCCTTTTCTGCGACTTCGGGCGTGGGTGGCGCAAGCTCCAGCTGAATTTTTCGGTCAAGGGCGGCAAGTTCGGACTTCAACTGCTTCAGCTCGTCCTCCTTCTTCCACACCTTACCCGCTATCTCCTGTAACTGCGGTATCTCCATCTCCAGCACCTCGTTCTTCGCCTTGTACTGGTCGATGATGGAGGGTATCCTCTCCATCGCGTTGAGGAAGTTGCGGGCGGCGGCCAACGGGTCAGCCATCGCCAGATGCCCGTTGTTGTAGGTGTACTTGTAGTTCCCCTCGACCACGAAGCGGTTGTCGGTGAACTCCAATCCCTCTTTGAGTATCCTTTCGCTCACCACCTTTATCGGAAAACCGTAAAGTTCACCGACCTGCGTGTACAACCCTCCGGTCGTGGCATTCTTGGCTATCTCCTGCAAACGCTTTCCGATGACCTTCTCATCGGCGGAATCCACTCCGTCCACCTTTATTATATTAAGGCGGTTGCCCTCCTTGTCGGTCTGCACCACCGACAGGAAGCGGTTCCAGTCCTCCGTCATGGCATCTATGAAAGCCGTGTTGTTGCGCAACTCGCCGGTCTTTGACTCCAGCTTGAACTCCGAATCACGCTTGCCCTTGTTGAACGACTTGCGTTCCCCTTCGAGCGATGCGATCCGCTTTTCCAGTTTCGCCTTGTCCAACAGGTCGGTATTGCCGGAGAGCAACGCCATGTATTCCGAGAAATTCATGCCCGATTTTTCGTCCATTGCCCCCTCGTCGATGGTACGCGCACCCATCGCACCGCTTTTGAGCTGGCTTATGAAAGTCTGCTTGCAGTGCAGGAGGTTGAACTTGTAGCTGTCCAGTGACTTCTCCACCGCGTAGATGATTACATCCACGTTGTTCCCGGCGAAATGTTTGGCAATCTCATTACCTGCCCTAACTCCGCGTCCGTCACGCTGTTGCAAGTCGGACGGTCGCCACGGCGTATCGAGATGATGGATAGCCACACACCGTTTCTGGGCGTTCACACCCGTTCCGAGCATAGAGGTAGAGCCGAACAGCACACGCACCGTCCCGGCGTTCATGGCGTCTATCACCGCCTTCCGCGCCTTGTCGGTCTTGCACTCCTGAATGAAGCGCACCTCGCTTGGCGGTATACCGTAGTCCTCCGTCAGTTTGCGCTTGATTTCCGAATAGACGTTCCACCCGTCGCCCGGCTGGTATGTCCCCAAATCAGAGAAAACGAACTGCGTGCCTTTCTGGGCGTCGTATTTTTGATAATACTCCGCGATCATCTTGGCACAGTGACTCGCTTTGTTGTCGGGATGATCTTCGTAATTCGGGTCTATCATGCGCATGTCGAGTGCCATTTTCCGGGCATAGTCCGTGGCGATGAGCATCTTCGCCTTTTCTTCCGTTTCCGAAAGCGGCAGCCTGCCCAACAAGGTGGCATCGCCCGTCTTGGCGAACTGCATCAGTTTCTGTATGAAGTCCTCCTGTTCCGGCGTGGGCGGTATATGGTGCAGTATCTCGTTCTTGGCAGGACGGTCAACGCCCACATCCTCCGCCGTGCGGTAGTCCGTGATTTCATTATAGAAGGCGGCAAGCTCCGGCACTTTGATGAAGTAGCGGAAACGCTCCTTCTGGACCACATTGTTCGTCACGTTAAATTCAAAATCCGTCGTCTTCTTGGCAAATATCGCCGCCCAAGCGTCGAAACACCTTATGTCCTGCCGTTCCAGCTCCTTCGGGCGCAGGTACTTGAACAGCAGGTACAATTCAGTCAGTGAGTTGCTGATAGTCGTGCCGGAGAGGAAGGTCGCACCCAAGTCTTTTCCTGTGCGCTCCTGTATGGTGCGTATGGCAAAGAGCATGTTAAGTGCCTTCTGGCTTCCCTCGCTGTTTCCCAATCCCGCCACACGGTCGTGGCGCGTGTTGAAAGTCAGATTCTTGAACTGGTGGCTCTCATCTATGAAGATGTGGTCGATGCCCATCTGCTTGAAATCCACCACGTCGTCCGTGCGTGACTTTATGGCGTGTTCCACCTTCTCCAGCTTCGCTTCAAGGTTGTGCTTGCGCTTCTCCAATCCTTTCAGCATCGCCCGCGACACGTTCTTTCCCTGCTGCCGTAGCACTTCGAGGTTTTCCTCCACCGTGTCAAGCTCTGCTTGCAGGATGCGCTGCTGCAATTCCGGCGACTGCGGTATCTTGCCGAACTGGTCGTGCGACATGATGACGCAATCGTAGTCGTTGTTCTTTATATTATTGAAGAAGCGCACACGGTTGGCGGTCGAAAAGTCCTTCTCCGAAGCGTACAGAATACGTGCGTTGGGATATGCCGCCTGATAGGTGGCTGCAATCTCCGCAACGTTGGCTTTCAGCCCGATAATCATCGGCTTGTGTGCCAAATTCAGACGCTTCATCTCATGCGCGGCGATGCACATTATCAGCGTCTTACCGGTTCCCACCTCGTGGTCGCAAATTCCGCCGCCGTTCTGTTTCAACATCCAGACGCAATCCATCTGTGAGGGATAGACGCTCTTGATACCCCGGCTTGCCAGCCCTTTCAGGTTGAGGTCGGGAAAGGTCTGATGGGAGCCGTCGTAGCGCGGGCGCACGAAACAGTTGAACTTGCGGTTATACATCGTCACAAGCCGCTCCTTGAACTGCGGCGACTGCTCTTCGAGCCATTCGGAGAAGCCGTTTCGTATCTCGTCAATCTTGGCGTTGGCGAGTTGTATTCCCTCGCTGTCGCGCATCTTGATGTCGTTGCCATGCTCGTCCTTGCCGATGGACTTCATCATGTCAGGGCAGGTGTTGTGCAGGGCGTGTTTTAGGAGGTGCATACCGTCATAGTTCCGGTAATACCCCTTCACCAGAAACTCGTCCGTGATTTTCATGGTGCGGTAGCCGCACACCACCGAAAACTCGTCCATGCTTGCGGAATAGGCGATTTTCACCTCCGTGTCGAACAGCCGGCTCATGTAGGCGGCATAGACACCCGTCGGAATCCAGCGTTCCCCGAAATTGAAGTCCAGATCCTCGAAGGCGATGCGCTGCGGCTCGGCATCTTTCAGAGCCTCCAACGCCTGCTTCACCTCCGGCATACGCTCATTTTCGGGATTGTCACCCATCCATGCCTCTATGCGTTCCGCTTTCTCTATGACATTTCCGGCGATGAAACGGTCTTTGATTTCGTAACCGGTCACGAGCGGATTGTAGTAGATGCGCCCTTGCAGGGCAGTGAGCAAATCCTCCGCCGTGCTGTCGGTTATCTCCCGCATATAGTCGAGATTGACCGTACCATATTTGTTGAGCGACGCAGACAGGGCTTCTTCGGGAGAGCCTACGTTGGCATGGCTCTCCACCGCGAAGGAAACAGGATGCTCGAAGATGTCCGCCTTGACGAACTTTCCGTTTTCCATCCGTTCCAGCGAAAGGATGTCGCGCCCGCCCGCATCCATCATCACTAACTTCACGTTCTGCTTGGCGTTGAGGTTGCCGTAGCGCATGACAAACTCATCGTAACAGGTATTCAGATGCTCTCGCCACGGAACATTTGCCTCGCGCCGGAGCGATTCATAACGGTACAGACGCTCGTAGGCGTCACGCAGCGACACATACAACAACGCCTTTTCCTTCTGGTATCCTTTCAGGTCGAGCGGCTGGAATGTCGCCCCGTATGGCGTGATGTCTTTCAGGTAGCCGATGTTATGACGCCCCCGGTCAGCCACCAGCGACCCTTCGCGCAGGTGCATCTCCGGCGTGCGGTGGTAGGCACGCGGAGAAAGGTCCACGACTTCCTCCTTCGGCTTTTCCGCTTCGATGTCGGGGAAAAGGAAAGTCCCCACCGCTTCCGATGGGGTATCTGTAACGGCAGGTGCGGCGACTGCCTCCGGCTGTGTTTCCTCCTGTCGTGGCTGCTCACGGGAAGTTTCCGGCACGGCTTTCACTTCCGTCTTTTCCGCCACTTGTTTCTCGTTATGCTGCCTTGCCAGTTCCCGAAGTTCTTTCCTACGCTCCGGCGTCAAACCCATCATCATTTCATAGAAACCGTTGATGGGAGGATTGGTATCCCAGTCCAGTGTGGCATAGATGTCGTCCGGGTCGGCAGGCTTGGCGGTGTTCTCCGCTTTCACCTCCTTATTCTCCATTGCGGGTTTTGCAGTTGGAGCTGTCGGTGTAACCGTGACTTTCGGTTTGGGCGGAGTGGACTTTGCCGTAACTGCCTTTTTCACCGTCTTTTTCTTTTTGGAGGTTTTCGGTTGGCTGACCTCTTCCGTCATCCCCCAGAGGTCAAGCAGGGTGAGCTGCACGCCTGCGGAATATTGCGGGCGCGGTTCTATCTCCGGCTTTTCATCTGCGGGTTGCGGCTTTTCTGTCGGAGTTTCCACCGTCTGCGCCGAGGATACTGTTTCCAATTTTATGGCAGGACGCTCTACTTTATTTTGAACGGCAACTTTTTCTTCCGTTCCTGCCTGCCGGATTGAACCCGAATACAAGCGCATGGCAAGCCTGTAATGGAAATCCTCGTCGAGCATACGGCGCAAATCCCCGGCGATGCCTGCTGCCTTGCCCTCGTGCAGATAAACCATAGCGGGCTTCCCGTAGGGGTCTGTGTCAAGTTTCGCCATCGTATGCACGATGCGTTCCGGGTGGTGGATGAAATAGGCGTTGTCGGTCAGGGCGGTTTTCGTGTCCGTCTGTATCACGGTCATCAGCCGCTCGTCCTGCGACATTTCCTTCTTGCTGAGGTTCTTTTGCAGGACAATCAGGTCACTGCCCACCTCCGTGCCCGCGTTGTCCGTGAACAGGTTGTTGGGCAGGCGTATCGCGGATACCAGATTGGCCTGACTGAACAGCTCGTTACGCACGGAGGTCTTGGTGCTATTCAATACCCCTTGCGAGGTGATGAACGCCACGATACCGCCGTCACGCACGGCATCCAGTCCTTTGAGAAAGAAATAGTTGTGGATGGTTTTCTGGGCGGAGCGTCTGCCGAAAGAGTCGCTCCGCTGAAACTCCGCGTCGAACACGGCAATGTCACCGAACGGAATGTTGGACACCGCCAAGTCGAAATAATTGTTGAACGGTCTTTCGATTTTCTCAAAACCGCAGGTGCGCATTTTCTGGTCGGGATAGAGATGCCTCAAGATTGTACCCGTGAGCAGATCCTTCTCGAAAGCCATCACATCCGCATTGGGGCTGTGCCGCAGCATGGAATCCACGAACACGCCGACACCTGCCGACGGTTCGAGCATACGGGCGGGGCGGACGCTGTAATCTGCCAGCACGTCCGCGATGGTGTCGGTTATCTCTTTGGGGGTGTAGAAAGCGGTCAGCACGGACGCTTTCAGCGAATCCACAAACCGCTTGTACTCTGTTTCGTCCTTGCTGTTCTCACGGATAAGCCTGTGCAGCTCCACCGTCGGGGCGAACAGTTCGAGGTCGGATTTCGCCCACCGGACGGCATCCGTCAGTTCCTTTGCAGGGTTGAGGATACATTTCAGACCGCCGAAACCGCAGTACCTTTGAAGTATGGCACGCTCTTCGGTTGTCGCTGTCCTATTTTCCCTGTCAAGGATGAATGCCGTCCGTATCGCCTCGATGTTGTCCCGCAGTTTCTGTTTGCGGTTAAACGCCATATTCGTCTAAGTAAAGGACGGTTGCTCCCGTCAGCTCCGTGTAGAGCAGGTCGTAATCGGAAGACAGGGCGAAATTGTCATCCGAGAGGTCATAGACGGAGAACACGTTGCCGACAAGCGGCAGCAGTTTCAGGACAAAGGCTTCACGCTTCTCTTCCGGCACTTCATCGGCAAACTCGTTTTCCACGACTTCGCGGAGGATGGCGTAACGGGAATAATGCAGCCCGCGCAGCAGCGTGTCCATCGCCAGTTCCTGCGCACCATCGGCGGGATAGCCTTCAAGCCGTGCCCTCTCATACGTTTCGGCGGCACGGTCGGCCCGTTCCCGTATGAAAGCGGTGTCGTCAGCCTGTTCAAACTTGTTCGTGCGGAGATAGTCCAGCAGGTACAGACCGTAATAGGAAAAGTCGGTCTGACCCTCGTTTTTCTTCTTGTTGTTCATTACTTTGGATTTAGCGGATTGATAATTAACGGGATAATCGGTTGGAAAAAGGAAGAAAAAGGCACTCGGTATCCCTCCGAGTGCCACCACTAAATCCAAAGTATGAGTGTAATCCGGTATCGAAGAACAATTCATTACTCTGAACAAGTGGCAAAGTTAATACTATTTCTTCCGTCCTGAAAATTTCTTGTCCTTTTTAGCCTCCGGGAACACAAAAGTCGTGTTATATTCCCCGTCAAAGGCGACAACAGCATCGAAACTCTTGCCCTGTTTGCTCTTGAACCCTTTGAGCAGCTTGGTATGCCCTTCGGTGAGCAGGTCTTTGATTTCATCGTCGGACAGGGTGCGTCCCGCTTTCAGCCGGAACACGGGCAGTCCGCACTCCGTGTTGTCGCAGCGTACCACCTTGCCGTAGAACCGCATCCTGCCCGTGCCACACTTGGGACACGCGCAGCCGGAGTCACGGCTGCCGAAGAGCTTGTCGCACGAGATCAGTTCGGAGGTTATCTCACGTGTGTACGCCTCTATCTCCTTGCGGAAGGTGTCGTCGGACAGTTCCCCGCGCTCGATACGCGCCAGCTCCTTTTCCCATTCGCCCGTCATGGCAACATCGGCGATGCGCATCGTCTTGACGACGGAATTGAGGGCAAGTCCTTTTTCGGTGGGAACAAGCGACTTCTTGCAGCGTTCCATGTAACCGCGCTTGAAAAGCGTTTCGATGATGGAGGCGCGTGTGGCGGGAGTACCGATGCCACAGTCCTTCATCGCCTGCCGCAGTGCGTCGTCCTCAATTTCCTTGCCCGCCGTTTCCATTGCCGAGAGCAGGGTGGCTTCGGTATGCAGCGGCTTGGGTTTGGTCTTTCCTTCGGTAATGGACGAGCCTTTCGGTGTCAGCGTGTCGCCTTCCTGCCAGCCGGGGATGGTAATTTCCTCTTTTTCCTCGCCATAGACGGCACGCCATCCGGTTTGCTTCACGACGCTGCCTTTTACGGTAAACTCCACTCCGGCACATTCCGCCGTGACAGTGGTCACATCCTTGACGCATTTCTCAGAGAATGCCTCGACCATGCGCCCGGCAATCATCTGATAGATGGTATTGTCCTCTTTGGAGAGGAAGAGCGGTTTCTCACCCGTGACGAGCAGGGCATGGTGGTCTGTCACCTTGCCGTCGTCCACGCTGCGGCGTGTCGGGGCGGCTTTTGCCCGCACCTTGTCTTTCCATTCGGGCTGTGTGCCGATGAAAGCGAGCAGTTTGGGAATTTCGGCAAACACGTCTTCGGGGATGTAGCGGCTTCCCGTTCTCGGATAGGTTATCAACTTCTTTTCGTAGAGTTTCTGCGCGATTTCAAGCGTCTGTTCCGCCGTGAAGCCGTGCTTGGCGTTGGCTTCTTTCTGGAGCGTGGTCAGGTCGTAGAGCAAGGGAGTTTCCTCCGTCTTCTCCTTGCGCTCGGCTTTCGTGACAGTGGCGCAACCTGCCGCCTTTACCTTATTATATAGTTCCATCGCCGGTTCTTTCTCTTTCCATTTCTCGGAGGATGAGAATTTCACGACTTCGCCGTCGCAACCGTCCGTTGCGATATGGAGCTGCCAGAATGCTTCGGACGTAAAGCGGCGGTTCTCCCAGTAGCGTTCACATACCATAGCCAACGTTGGTGTCTGCACCCGCCCCACGGAATACGTGCCGTGTCCGGCGGCGATGGATAACGCCTGTGTGCCGTTGATGCCCACGAGCCAGTCGGATTCGCTCCGCGCTTTGGCGGCGAGGTAGAGGTTGTCGTATTTGCTGCCGTCTTCGAGTTTCCGCAGTCCCTCGCGGATAGCTTTGTCGGTGAGAGAGCTGATCCACAGGCGCACGAAAGGAGTGGTGCAACCCGTATAGTGGTAGAGGTAGCGGAAGATAAGCTCTCCCTCGCGTCCGGCATCGGTCGCCACGATGATATGTTCGCTTGTGTCGAACAGTCTTTTGATGACTTTTATCTGCGACACCACGCCGCTGTCGGGCTTGTAACCTTTCTCCGTCCTGACCTGACGGGGGACGAGCGTGAATGTGTCGGGAATAATCGGGAGGTTGTCACGGACAAATCCGCGCACGCCGTAGCCGTCGGGCATGGCAAGCTGAACGAGGTGTCCGAATGCCCATGTCACGGCATAACCGCCTCCCTCGAAATATCCTTCCTCTCTCTTTGTCGCGCCCACGATGCGGGCGATTTCACGTGCCACGGAGGGCTTTTCTGCAATGATTGTCTTCATGTCTTCTTCTTTTTTGTTGATACTTTGGATTTTATTTTGGATTCAGTGGCGGACACGGGATTACATTTTCATGCCCTTGCCCGTTTTCTTCTGCGGCTTCTCCTGCTGCTGTTGCTGGCGGGCGTCCTTCGGGTTGGTCTGACCTTTCTGCAACGGCTCTCTCAGATTCTTTGTAGCCTCGTTGGTCTTGCCATCGTTGTTCACCGCCACCTGCGTGCGGCTCTCGTTGGACGGAGCAACCTGCTGTGCATTGTCAGGGTTCGTGTCGTAGCGGTACGGGCGTCCCTTCTCCGGGTTGAACTTGATATACATCGTGGCATGGAAGCCCTGCTTGTCGGTCACGTTCTCCAGCTTCACGGCTTTACCCGCCACATAGTCGGCTTTCTGCTGGTCGGTGAAGCTCACGCCGCTCCATTTGCTGATGGGGCGGATGCTGCCGTCCTCGTTCGTCCACGTGTTGCGGCGTTGCTCCTTCTTGGTCTGTGCGGCATTTTCCCCGCCCTGCGCCTGACTTTTCGATGTGTCGCCTTTGGTTTCCTGTGTCTGTGCGGTACGGGGCGACTTGCCGGTTCCCGGCACGAACTCCACGCCGCGCTGCTCCACGTTCACTTGCAGG
>NZ_QTXM01000035.1:0-10434 GCF_003461645.1 Alistipes sp. AF14-19 | reverse complement strand
AATGTTTATCTTTAATTATCAATCACTGTAAACCTTTTTCAGGACGGGACAAACCATTGGTTGCAGAATTGAAAAGGGCATAAAAAAAGAGAGTGAATGATTTCACTCTCTTTCGATGAACCCTTTGTGAACCCTTTGGTCGTTTTTTGAAATAGCTAAAACTCAAGTAATTTGCATATTTTGCAAAAGAAAATCATTCGAGTATGAACCATATGTGAACCCTTTAATGGATTAGCGGGGAACACTGTTTAAGCGTCATCGCGCTTCGTTAGTAATCTGTTATTGCACTCGTTTCAAATCCCCGATAGATTGGAGTGACATTTCTATGTAGGGAATAGTTTTTAGAATATGGATGTTATCTATTGCTTCTTTACCACCCAATGCCAATGCCGATACAAGACATGGAGATTATAGAATAAAAATAATTCATCTTTCTTATTATCAGTCATTTGAATATTTTCTGTTTTTCTCTATTTTTGCCATTTTCTGTTATTCAGTACACTTTGAAATATCATTTTCTTTTGTACCTTTGCATCCGCAGAAAACAAAAGAAAATCAACTATTTAGTGTAATTACCCGGTTACGGCACCTAAATCGAGATAAAACCTCTAAACAATGGCAATGTTAGAAAATAAAACGAAAGAAAACCCCAAGCTGGAGCAAAATAAGCTCTCGGACGGTAGAATAAGCCTTTACTTAGAGTATTATTTCCTCCTCAAATTATTAAAAGTAATACTGTCAAAAAGAAATACCTTTTATTCTTACTCTTTTCGCCAGTACTTATATCTTGCAGTCAACAGAAAAAAGTTTAGTACGGTTTGGATATATAGACAAAAAACAGACTAAACTCCAAACATGGAAATTCAGATATTTTTTATACATTTCTCTTATATACAAATGATAGCCGAATTCAATTCATATATGAGTAACATAGACATAGACTTCTTCAAGGAGTTGTGTCTGAAACATGGAGAGTTACGACATTATAAAAAGAATGAGTTTATTCTCCATGAAGGTGATGCCTGTTCTTTCTTCGGGTTTATCTTATCAGGCGTAGTCAAATACAGTTGCACCAACCGGACAGAAAACAAGCCGTATAATGTCGGTTTTTCCTTTCCAAATGAATTTATAGCCGATTATCCCACTTGCTTATATGGCATGAAATCAGAATTGAATATACAGGCGATAATCCCGTGCGAGATTTACATCTGTTCTTCTACATTCTTACAGCAAAAATTCAAGGAAAATAATGAAAACCAACGGATAGCCCGTATCGCAGCCGAACAGATGTTTTTCCAATCATATTCACGTTATTTGGATTTATTCAGATTCACACCGGAAGAGCGTTACCTCCAACTTTTAAAAAAATGCCCTGCAATCCTTCAAATGGTATCACTAAAAGAAATAGCATCCTACCTTAAAATTACACCCATACACATGAGCCGAATCAGACGCAAGCAAAGTTTTGACAACAAAAAATAAACATAGGTTTAGAAATTTACATTATAACAATATTCCAAGAGTATCTTAATCTGCCAAAGAATTCTTCTTTTTATCTTTGTCTTATCTTTGGTTGGTTCAACGAAGAGACAAAATAAAGATTGAATGAGTTAAACAAGAGATTAAAAAAAAGAATATGAAAACAAAAGAAATTCTTGGAATACTTATGCTATTCCTCTGTACATTCAGCTTTATAAGCTGCGACGATGATAATGAACAGACAAATGAATTAACCCCCGAAGCACTTTATCAGACTTCATGGCGTGGAACAGGGCATTGTGAGGCTTGGACAGTACAAAATATGGGGGTCGGTATGCAATTTGTAGATACTCGGAAAGGGAAAGTAAATTGGGAAGGTTACGATGAAATTGATATTACTTATACAATAGAAGGGAAATATATCACATTTAATAGCAATGCTTTATATTTGGGTGGAGCCCCTTGGATTATCAAAAGCTATACCCAAAAACATATAACCATTATACAGAATGAAATTAGTCCAGATAAAGAGAAAGTAGCTACAATTGAATTAGAGAAAATAGATTAAACTGAATCATGGGAACATTAAGTTGCATAAATGTATGCTACAACAGAACAATGAGAACCGTGAGATTTGCAAATTGAGCAAAGAAAGTCATAAATACCTTGTAAATAAAGGAAAAAATGCAGATTCATCTAATATTCCTTTATGTGCTATTATCGGGCTGGTCTATGGGCTGAAACACAAGGAAAAGAGATTCACCTTGTTCTTTTGTATAGGATTGGTTATTGGGTTAGGATGAGCAATTTATATGCTACTGCTAATAAGGTCAATGTAAATCAAAGGAATATGAAACTGAAATATATATTGAATGCTATACTATTTGTTTTGGCATTATCTTTTTTGTCTATGTGTATATTTAAGACTACAGAGTTAAGTTTAAAATGTATGCAATTTGCTGTATCTATCTCTTGTATAGGAGCAATGTTTTCTACAAAAAGATATAGATACATATTTGCATCTATTGCTTTAATCATTATAGGAATATCTTTTTCACTTTAAATGTCCATAATAACGATAATGATTTGATTATTGAATGGTATAATAATAGTCCAGTCTACAGATAGCGACTAAAAACGGGGGCAAGGGATGCCCGAATTTGTCCTGCGGAGCTTGAAATTATCCGGGTGCGGTAAATCTCCAACTGTTGGTTGGAGATTTAAAACGGGTACAGACCGAAGTTAATCGCTTGCTTTAAACGAGCCATTTGTGAGCCATTTGTATATATTGTTTTCGGCTTATAATCAACAGTTTTACAAAGATCGCATTATACTTGTGAGCCATTTGTGAAGCGTTTATGAAGCGTATGGCAAGCCTTTGATTGAGTTTCCGTTATTCTCCTATTATCAGGTGACACGACAAAAAGAAAACATCTTCGGCAAAATCTTTGTTATGTTTTTGCAGGTGATTACATAATATACTATCTTTGCATATAGAAACAAAGGACATAAATATGGCTTCATTCAGAAAAGAGATACTTGGGCAGATTGAACGGATAGATACCGGGCGTATATTCACGTTCCGGGATTTATCGTTTGAAACGGAAAAGACCGCCAATGTTGCGGTGCTACTTTCCGAACAGAGCCGCAAAGGGGTACTGGTACGGGTTGAAAAGGGGGCGTACTACCGTCCCAAGAAATCAGTGCTGGGGCTGGGAAAGCTGCCTGTCTATCAGGATGAACAGTTCCGCTACCTGACTGAAAAACTGAACGGCTATATCACGGGGGCTTACATCTATAACAAAATGGGGCTGACCGAACAGGTAGCCACAACCATAACGATAGCCACTCCTAACCCGGTTCGCCGTTTCCGTTTCAAGAACTTGGATATAGAGTGCGTGAAAGCCTACTGCATGGTCTATCCGGATGAAAGCCTTGTCCCGTACTTGCGGCTGCTCGATGCGATAAAGGACATGAAGCGCATACCCGGAACAACCGGGCAGGACATCTACAACCGGGTCAAAAGCCAATATTTCAACGGGTACAGCCTGCCGGAACTGGAAAAAATCGTATCTTTGGCGAAAAGTTACCCGCCACGTGTCAGAAAGGTGGTGGCGGATATACTGGGCGACATCAGACAAACCGTATTGCAAACGGAAATGGCAAAGACCATTCTTCCCACGACACGGTTCAACTTGGATTATAAAACAGCATAGGACAGAAATATGAATTTACATTCGGACAAGGAAGCGTTCAAGGAAATCATCGCACTGGCGGCTGACCATTTCGGCTACGAGCAGTCGCACGTGGAAAAGGATTACTGGGTATCGAAGATACTGCGGGATATTTCCATGTCCGAATATGCGGATAAGACCTACTTCAAAGGCGGAACTTCACTTTCCAAAGCCTACGGGCTGATAGAACGTTTCTCGGAAGATTTGGACTTGTTCGTGTTCACGGGTGATAAAGGTGCGTCCAAGCAGGCAGAAAAGACATTGAACAAGAAACTTTCCAAATACATAGCCGAACTCAATAGTGACATATACAAGGAAGATTTGTCGGAAACGGGCGGTAATTACCGTAAACTGTATTTCTCGTATGACAATGTATTTCAAGGCGTGGGACTGAAAGAACATTTGGAAGTAGAGATAAAATCCTGTGACCTGCCGGACAAAAAACTGATGTTCTACCCGGCGGACAAGCGGGTTATCAAACCGATTGTGACCGCCTTTCTTGAAAGCATCGGGCAAGAGGAACTGATAAGCACCTACGGGCTGGAAAGTTTTGAAACGCAGTGTATCAACCCCCGAAAGACTATCTGCGACAAGGTTTCAAGGCTGGTAAAGCTGTCTTACAATGAGGATGCAGCCGCACTGCTGGCAAAGCATATCCGTGACGTTTACGACTTGTCGGCACTCTACCACAATCAGGGATATAACGATTACCTACATTCGGAAGATTTCTTGGATGCCATGTACCGGGTGACGATAGAGGACGGGCTAAACAAAAACTCCCGTTCGCACTTGTCGCTGGCTGATGCTCCGATATTCAAGGATGCCGAAGCGGTCATGGCGTTACCCGAAGTGGCTACGGCGTACACTACCGATTTGAAGAAACTGACTTTCGACAAAAGCAAGATGCCGCCGATAGGCAAGGCTGTGGAAGCATTGAAGAACCTGCACGAAATATTAGTGCGTTTTGAAGCCTACCGCACCAAAAAGCAAAATGAAGAACAACCGTAAAGCTACATCGGCTGTTCTTCACTCCATACATTATTATATATAGCTATTCTTCCTCCTTAATCAAGTGGCATAACTCCGGGTCGTTCTTAATCCGGGTTATCTCGTCCTCGACTATCTGCCTGACTTCCTGACGGATGCGGTCATAGTTGGCTTGTATCTCCTCCTGCATCCGGTCGTTGCCGTCCTTGTCGGTGAAGTCGATAATCTGCGGCAACTTCACGTAATGGGCGGTTTCCCGCTTCACCTTTTCGTTGTCCACCACGATTTCGCAGTGGAAAATCTTCTGCTCTATCCGTTCATCGAAGTTGTCCGCCACAGCACCCACGAACATACCTTGCGTGAGGTTGGATATTTTGCTGGCGGGTATCAGGCTGTCCATTTGGGTGCTTATCGAGGTGGATTTTTCCCGTTGGTTTATCGTCATGCTCTGCCGTTTCTGCAACACCTTTCCGAAACGCTCGGAAAGGATTTTCGCCGTTTCACCGACTACTTGACCGCTGAACACGTTACCCACAGTATTTTGGATAACCCGGCTTTCCTTGTCCCCGTAATCACGGGTAAGCTGGCTGTAATCCTGAAAGCCTAACAGAACCGCAACCTTGTTGCTTCGGGCGGTGGCAATCAAATTATCCAACCCCCGAAAATATATAGTTGGTAATTCATCTATTATCACCGAACTTTTAAGCTGACCTTTCTTGTTTATCAGCTTCACGATACGGGAATTATATAATCCCAGTGCTGCCGAGTAGATATTTTGGCGGTCAGGATTGTTGCCGACAACCAGTATTTTAGGCTCTTTCGGGTTGTTGATGTCAAGTGAAAAATCATCGCCCGTCATTACCCAGTAAAGGGCGGGTGAAATCATCCTTGAAAGCGGGATTTTTGCACTGGCAATCTGCCCCTGCAACTGTTCAACTGCCGAACTTTCCCAAGCGTCCACGAACGGGGAAAGGTAATTTTCCAGTTCGGGATAACTGCGCAAAATCGTGAATACATCAGCGTATTTCTTGTTCAACAGTTCTATGGCATGGGGAAACGTGCAATACCTGCCGCCTTGATAGATGCGCAAATACCAAATAATGGCTGCAAGCAGGATAATCGGGCTTTCCACGAAGAAGTCGCCCTGCTTGCTTATCCAGCTTCGATTGAGGTTAAGCATAATCGTGTAGCTGGCTTCATAAGCATCCGCAATGTCCGACATGAAGCTGGCGTTTATAGGGTTACATCGGTGGCTCTTGCGTGGGTCGTCAAAGTTGATAACGTAAAATTTCGGCTTGACCTTGTAGCCGTCCAAGTGGTTAAGCAAATGATTGTAAGCGATTTCCGAAAGGTCAGGAAACTTATAATCATACAGGTAGAGCGCAAAACCTTTCTCGATTTGCTGTTTTATATAATTATTTACTACTGCGTATGACTTCCCGCTGCCCGGCGTTCCTAACACGATACTCGCACGAAAAACGTTTACAACGTTAATATAGCCATTGTTCCACTTCTTCTTATAGTAGAACCGGGTAGGCAGATTTACAGAATACTCGTTCTCGATAAGCCTTGTTTCCTGCTGGAAACTTTCGTTCTCGGTATTAAAGACATCATCCATGAGGTTGTTTTTCAATAACCGGGACATCCACGTACCCGCCATGAGCATACAGATATAGCCCGCCGACAGCGTGGCGATATAAAACACAGTGTCCGCCGTATGTGGCAGCGGAAGTTCCAGCAGCCACCAGTTCAGGAAAAACAACACGACACCCGCCGCAAGGCTGCAATGTATCTTCGCCCACGTTATCTTTTCCTCTTTCACGCCCTTAGTGCCGATACACGACAGGGCGAGGAACACCACCGAAAATAGTTTTGTCCATAAGATAGACGAGAACAGCCCGGTGGTGCGCTGGAAGTTCCACAGTATCTTGTCTATCACCTCAAACGTCACTCCCCATTCTTTCAGGGTGGAGTAACAGAACCAGTACACGTTTATTCCCACGAATAGAATACTGACAGCCCGCATAAAGTCCATGACCCTTGCAAGCCCTCTCAAATCATCTTCCTGTTGCATGATTGTAATGTTTTTAAGTTAGTTGATGCGCCTTGTGCGCTTCTTTTTCTTCTTTCTCTTTTGGCGGTCGGTGTCCTGCGGCTCGTCACCGCCTGATGCACCGCCGCCCAGCAAACCGCCGAAAGCACCCAGCACGGAAGCCATGCCCGAAACGATGTCGGCTTTCGGCGTGAAGCCCGGCTGTTCCTGATGCGTGGGCTGGTCTTGCTGCGGTGCTGCCACTTCGGACTGGTGTATCTTTCCGGTTTCGCCCGAAAAACGTTCGTTGAACACGTTCGCCGAATACTCCTTACCCAAGCGTGAACCGTTCAGCACCACCCGGCTGTCGTGGTCGATGAACGTAACGCCATAGATGCGCCCGTTGTCGTTCTGACGGAATACCACATCAATGCCCTGCTTCTTTAGCTGTCGTTCCAGTTCCTTGCGGCTGCGGGCGGTCTGCATGGCAGTGGCTACAATCTTCCGGGTGCGCTCTTTCAGTTTCCCGTTCTTAATTGCTTCGCCCGATTTCTCCATTCTGCGCTGCACCGCTTCATAACCTACCGACTTGCCGATGCGGGAAGCCTTTACCGGGTTGCCCACCTTTTCGCCCTTGTCGTTCATGGCGGAATAGACAATGCCCTGATAGGGCTTGCCGTTTATCTCGCCTTTGACTTCCTCGGCGCACACGTTGTAAGCGGCAAGCAAAGCCTTGTACTCCCCGAACGACTGGAAGCGGTAGCCATAGCAAGCCGCTTTCACGGTGTTGCCGATTTGGTGCTTCACGTCCCCGGCGGCATAGTCCACCTTTTTAAGTTCGGGGCGTTCGGCACGTTCCTTTCGTTCTGCCGGGTGCAGGTTGTATTTCTGCTCCAGTTCACGGGTGATTTGCTTGCTGCGCCGATGCTCGAACTTGTCATTCAGCGGCTTGCCGTTCTCGTCCACCCGCAACCCCACGATGTGGATATGGTGGCGGTCGATGTCGGTATGCTTGTACACCAGATAAGGCTGGTCGCCATAGCCCAACTTCCGCATATACTCTTTGGCGATGTCGGAAAGCTGCCGGTCGGTCAGCACGTCTTCCGGGTGCGGGTTTATGGAAATATGAAGTATCGGCTTCTTGGTGGATAGCTGGACGGGCATCTGCATTTCAAAGCTGCGCATACACTCGCCGATAGAGAAATTCCCGTCCTCGCCCAACAGCATCCGGTTGGAGAAAAGCACCTTTGCTTCCCCGCTGTCCACCTTGTTTTGGTTGTATGCCAGTGCGCCGAACATATTGCCGCCCGTGCTTATTTTGGCAACCATAGTTCCCTGCACTCGTTTGTCAGGTCGATAACCTGACGGTTCAACACAGCCAGTTCGGTGGTCGCTTTCTCCAGTTTATAGAGAAAAGCCAGTGCCTTTTTCTCCGAAAAGTTACTATTCAGAGCCTTTACCACTTGGTTGTAATTGACCGCAACCGCCCGGAACTGGGCATAAAATTCGGTCAGCCGGGCGCAATATTCTACTGCCGATTTGTCCACTTTCACCACCCGGAACGGCTCGCCGAACAGCCGGGCGGCGATGAAACGGGACTTGCTCGTGACGCCCGACTGCTCCCATTGCGAGAGGAAGCGGGCATTCTCCCGGTCGTTCAGGTAAAGGACATGGCGATGCTTCGCCGGGTCTGCGAGGGCGGGGCGACCGCCCTTGTTGGTTCTTCTTGTTTCCATGCTTCTTTGGATTAAAAAATTACGACTTCGGAGTGATTTTTACCCCCGACAGGGGCAAGGCGTTTTCAGGCACGGAAAACGGTTCTATGTGCCATAGAACACACCTTGCTATTTTCTGACGAAAATCGAAATCCGTCACGGACGGATTGGGGTTAGCGTGGAACGGTAAGCCCAGCCATTCACCAGCCCTGTTTTACACCTGCGCCCCCTGCGGTTCGTTACTCCGCTGCAAAGTAACGGTGATTTATAATGCTGTAAAATAGGTGGTTGGTGGACAAAACGGGACAGCGCAGGACAAATCGGGACAAGGTTTTCAGGGGACGTTTTTTCTCCCTTTTTTTGCATCGGATTTCAATATTGAAAGCAAGATTGAAAGAAATATTCCAATCAGGAAAGAATGATTGAAAGCAGGATTTCAATAAAACATGATTGCAGGATTTCAATATTTCAAGAAAGAATGAAAGCAGGAAAACAAGATTGAAATAAAACAGTCTTTCAATATTTCAAGATTGCAATATGGAAAGAATGATTGAAAGCAATAAACAAATCTATCAACCAATAATGAACGGAAGCAATATGGAAAACGAGAAAACACCCCTTTATGTCGCCTTTTCCACACAAAAGGGCGGGGTCGGCAAAACCACCTGTACCGTGCTGGCGGCGAGTTACCTATACTACCTCAAAGGCTACAATGTGGCGGTGGTCGATTGCGACTACCCCCAGCACTCCATTGCCGGGATGCGCAAGCGGGATGCCGAGCAGGTCGGGGCGGATGAAGATTACAAGCGCATGGCGTATGAACAGTTCACCCGGCTGGGGAAGAAAGCCTACCCGGTACTGTGCAGTTCGCCCGAAAAGGCGATTGCAACGGCTGACGGATATATAGCCGCCGGACACGTGCCGGATATAGTGTTTTTCGACCTGCCCGGCACGGTGAACAGCGAGGGCGTGATAAACTCCCTTGCGGGCATGGACTACATTTTCACCCCCATTTCAGCCGACAAGGTGGTGCTGGAAAGCAGCCTGTCGTTCGCAATGGCTATCCAAAAGCTATTAGTGAAGAATGAAGCCTGCCGACTTGCAGGGCTGTACCTCTTTTGGAACATGGTGGACGGTAGGGAGAAAACAGACCTTTACACCGCCTACGACAAGACCATTAAGGAACTGGAACTGCCGCTGATGAAAACCTTTATCCCCGATACCAAACGCTACAAAAAGGAACTGGTGGCGGATAAAAAGGCGGTGTTCCGCTCCACGCTCTTTCCCGCCAGCCGCCCGTTGGTAAGGGGAAGCAACTTGGAAGAACTGATAACCGAAATAGTGTACTACATCAAATTAAAATGATATGGCAAAGCAAAGCGGCGGGATGCCGAAGATAGACGAGGATTTTATGCGGGAACTTATCTCGCAGGGTGTACCCGCCAAGCGGGAGAGCCAGCCGGATGATGAACCGCAGCCCGGCAGCGAAACGGAAACCGCCCACGAGGGACGGCAGGCTGAAACAGTGCAAGTAGAGAAACCGACACCCCGCAAGCGCAAGGGCGGTTCGGGCGACTACCGGGAAACCTACTTTCAGAAAGTGGAACTGGCAGACCGACAGCCCTTGTACGTGAGCCGAACCACGCATGAGAAGCTGATGCGTATCGTGACGGTGATAGGCGGGCGAAAGGTGACGGTAAGCAGCTACGTGGAAAACATTCTGCTGCGCCACTTCGAGCAGTACCAAGACGAGATAAACACCCTGTACGAAAGCCACTTCCAAAAGCCTGTCTGACTATGGTAATCTATTGCATACTTACCGGGCTTTTGGTGTACTACATCGCCCTGTGGCTGTGGTATCGCTACACGGACAGCCGGACATCACCGGGCAAAACGGATGATGCGCCGCTTCCACGAAACGGGGTTTCAGGCTACTGTCCCGTCCTGAAAAAGGTTTACAGTGATTGATAATTAAAGATAAACATTT
>NZ_QTXM01000034.1:0-13213 GCF_003461645.1 Alistipes sp. AF14-19 | reverse complement strand
TTTTGCTGCATAAGATTTACTCTTTTCTGTAAACCTTTTTCAGGACGGGACAGTTGCGGAATTTCATCCCACCCGGACAAATCGGGACACCGCAGGACAAATTCGGACAGCCCTTGCCGCCCGTCCAAATATAGCATATTTAGTCGCTACCTTTGGGCGGGACTATTCCCGTAACCGCTAAAATTTCAATTATTTATGGCAAACAGAATGACCCCGCCCGCAGAGGGGCAGGAAAAAGACGTGCTGCTGGTCTTGGATAAACAGCAGGGAAAGGTGAGTGCCGTTAAGGGTATTGACAAGGAGGGCAATTTGCAGACCGTACCGCCGACACACGGTGGCGAGTTCATGCAGGTGGACAAGAACAGCGATGTGTTCAGCAACTTCATTTCCAACTTCTACCGCAAGTATCAGGACACTTCCGGGCTGGAACTGTTCAGCGTCAAGGCTTCCGAAGCGGAGCGGGACGCAAAGGCAATCGAGGAAAACCACCGCAACCCTACACCGGAGGGCGACAAGCGGGCTGAAATGCTTCGAGTTCCGAAGCCCGACTTCCACGAGTTCAAGCAGGGTTACCGCTTCGACCCGGCAAAAATCGACTGGGAGAACCTGAAAAAAGTCGGCATCACCGCCGACACCCTGAAAAACACGAAGGACTTCGACCGGGTGATGCGTGGCTACAAGTCCCGAAATACCTACACCGTTTCGGGGACGGTGGGCGGCTTCTACCTCAAACCTACCGATGTCAAGCTCTCTTTCTATCAGGCAAAGGACGGCACGGTAGTACCCAAGCTGCACGGCGTGCAGCAGGACGAAAAGCTGTTGCAACGCCCGTTCCATGAACACGGGTTCACCAAGCAGGAACAGGGCAACTTGCAAGGCACTGGCAACTTGGGCGGCATCGCTGAAATCAAAGACCCGAAAAGCGGCGAGCAAATCCCCGTGTTTGTCAGCCGGGACAGGTACACGCACGAACTGGAATACATGCGGGCTGACAAATGGAAATGCCCCGATACAATCTGTAACGTGCAAGTCAGCCCGGAACAGAAAGCCGCCTTTGAAGCCGGGCAAGCGGTGAAAATGGAAAACCTGCAATTCAGGGACGGCACGAAGCGCAGTGCCTATTTGCAGGTCAGTGCGGTGGAGCGTGGCTTGGAGTTCCTGCCCCGTGCCGCCGTCCAGTTCTTGCAGCAGGGGCAGCAGCCCGCAGAACAGCAGGTAGCCGGGCTAAAGGACGGCAAGGGCGTTGAGTTCAACGGTCATGTACAGCCCGGCGCACAGGGCAAATCCCACGACAAGGTGCAGCCGAAAGACGTTACCCCCGCCGCCGAGAACCGGACGCAGGTAGCGGTCAATTCCGGGGGCAAGACCAACGAAGCCACCAAGCAGGGCAAAGAGCCGCTGAAACAGGGTCAGGACAAGCCCACCCCCAAGCAGAAAGAGAAGCAGGAGAAAGCGCAGGACAAGAGCCTGAAAGCTGACAAGCCCAAGAAGTCCAGAGGAATGAAAATGTAATATCCACCATTAAAAAGTAAAGAATTATGATTGCATTGATAGCAGAAAAGCCCAGCGTGGCAAAGGACATCGCCCGCATCATCGGTGCGACCGGGCGTAATGACGGTTATCTTTCCGGCAACGGGTATATGGTGACATGGGCGTTCGGCCACTTAATCCAGCTTGCCATGCCGGAAGCCTACGGCGTGGCGAACTTCCGCAGGGAGAGCCTGCCCATACTGCCGCTCGATTTCCAGCTAATCCCCCGTCAGGTGAAAGCGGAGAAAGGGTACAAGGCAGACCCCGGCGTGCTGAAACAGTTGAAAGTGATAAAGGAAGTGTTCGACCAGTGCGACCGGATTATTGTCGCCACCGATGCCGGGCGTGAGGGTGAGCTAATCTTCCGTTATATCTTCCATTACCTGAACTGCCGGAAGCCTTTCTTGCGCCTGTGGATAAGCAGCCTTACCGACAAGGCAATCCGTGAGGGGCTGGATAACTTGCAGCCGGGAGAGCGTTACGATAACCTCTACTTCTCTGCCAAGTCCCGCAGCGAAGCGGACTGGCTGATAGGGATAAACGCCACCCAAGCGTTGAGCGTTGCCGCCGGGCAGGGGGTGTTCTCGCTGGGCAGGGTGCAGACACCCACGCTCGTGATGATATGCAGCCGCTATTTGGAGAACAAGAATTTCGTACCCGCCAAGTTTTGGCAACTCAAAGCGGCGACCGCCAGCGGGGGAATAAATTTTACCGCCCAATCGACCGCCAAGTGGGAACAGCAGCCCGAAGCCATAGCCGCCCTGCAACGGGTAAAGGATGCCGGGCAACTTGTGGTTAAATCCGTTGAGAGGAAAGAAGCCTGCCAAGAACCGCCGCTTTTGTACGACCTTACCACGCTGCAAAAGGAAGCGAACACGAAGCTGAACTTCTCGGCTGACAAGACACTTTCCATAGCGCAAAGCCTGTATGAAAAGAAAGTGATGTCCTATCCCCGAACCGGAAGCCGCTATATTCCGGAGGACGTTTTCGATGAAATGCCGGAACGTGTCGCCCTGCTGGGGCAATACTCCCGCTTTGCCGGGTATGCCGCCGGGCTGGACGGCACACCCCTGAACCGCCGCAGCGTGAATGACGGCAAAGTGACCGACCACCACGCCTTAATCATAACCGAGAACCTGCCCGGCGAACTTTCCAAAGACGAGCGGGCGGTTTACGAGCTGGTAGCCGGGCGTATGCTGGAAGCCTTTTCGGGCAAGTGCGTGAAAGACGTTACCACCGCCTTGCTGTCAGGGGGAGATACCGACTTCACGGTGAAAGGGTCTGTGATGAAAGAAGCCGGGTGGCGTGCCGTGTTCGGCGAGCAGGAAACGGGCGGGGATGAAGAAGCCGCCAGCCTGCCGCCACTCCAAGAGGGAGAATATTTGCCACTCTCCGGCGTGGATCTGCTCGAAAAGCAGACCAAGCCGAAACCGCTGCACACGGAAAGCAGCCTGTTGTCGGCAATGGAGAACGCAGGCAGGGAACTGGAAGATGCCGAACTGAAAGCCAGCCTGAAAGATGCCGGGATAGGCACGCCCGCCACCCGTGCGGCGATTATCGAAACGCTGTTCGCCCGCCAGTACATCGTGCGTGAGAAGAAGAACCTTGTGCCTACCGACAAGGGGCTTGCCGTTTATGGGATTGTCAGGGACAAGAAGATTGCCGATGTCGAAATGACGGGCATGTGGGAAACCGCCCTTGCCAAGATAGAAGCGGGCAGCATGGATGCCGACACGTTCCGGAAGGGCATCGAGGTGTACGCAACGCAAATCACCGCAGAACTGCTATCGGTGCAGCTATCTGTCGCTACTGGTGAAACCTGCCCCTGCCCGAAATGCGGCAGCGGGCGCATCCTGTTCTACCCGAAAGTGGCGAAGTGTTCCAACGTGGACTGCACGCTTACCATATTCCGCAACAAGTGCGACAAGCAGCTTTCCGACAAGCAGATTGTCGAGCTGGTGACGAAACGCAAGACCGGGCTAATCAAGGGCTTCAAGGGCAAGAACGGCAAGGCTTTCGATGCTTCGCTGGTACTGGACGAGCAGTTCAATGTCGGTTTTTCATTCCCCGAAAAGAAAGCGAAACCGAAGAAATAGCCTATCTTTGCCGCTGAAATTTCATTGTGATAGGTTTTACAGCTTATAATAATTGAAATTTTAGTGGTTGCGCCCGGAGGGAAACCGGGCGCATTTTTTATATGTTCCCGCCAAACAGGTAGGTCGAACAGACCACCCCGTTATCCAGCACCCTGCTTTCCGAGAGCTTCCACAGCGAGCCGGATGTTTCCCCGACAAAACCGATGCCTTTGCCCGCCATGACCGGGACGGTGTAGATTGTCAGGCTGTCCAGCAGTCCGGCTTTAATCAATGAAGTAAGCAGCTTGCCGCCACCCACCACCAGCATGTCGGTTTCCTGTTTCAGTTCATAGACCCTTTGCAGCGGTTCTTCGGTCAGGAACTCCACCCCGCAGTCCGGTGTAACGTTGGTGTCGTAGTGTGACACCACAAAAGACCGTTTGCTTTTGTGCGGCCACCCGCCCCAGTGTTCAAAGATGTAGTTGTAGGTGTTCGCCCCCATAAGCAGGCAGCTTGCGGCGGCGTGTTCCCTTGCCGCCAGTTCCTTGACCTCACGGGGCATCCAGTCCAGTTCATAGTCCGGCGTGGCGGTATGCCCGTCCAGCGATACGGCGATGTGCGCTTTGATTTGTTCCATATTATCAGGTATTAAAGTGATATAAATCCCTACTGTCTTGGCACGTTAGCCGCCACCCCAAAAAAGAAAGCGTGGCATGACGCTGTTTCGATGCGAGGTACTGGCATACCCAAATGTGGAAACAGTGCAGCCACGCTATGACAAACGCATAGCATATCCTGCGCTGAATATCCCCACATTTTGAAAAGTGCCAGTTTTCTACTTTGGGACGTTCGGCGAACGTATATGTTATATATAAAGGCAATATTCCGGCAACCGCCGTCCAACTGCCGTTACTTTTTTCGTGTAACTTCTGCAAAGTTAAGCAAATACCCTGAAAAATCACGTGCAAACAGAAAAAATCCTGCCGTGTTATCACAACAGGGCAGGACACAAGCACCTAAAAATACACAAGTTCAGCCCATACGCCTACGGGCAGCTTGCGTTCCTTTGAAGATGATATGAACCGATGACAAAACAGCTTTGGTTCGCCGTGTCTTTGGTGATGATGTCCCTTTCCCGCATGAAGCGGATATAGCTCTTTGCGGTGCGCTCCTTGATGTCCAATACCTGCTGCAACTGCTCGCAAAGGTCTATGTAGGTGATGCGTGTCTGCCGCCCGAAGATGTCACGTGCGACATTTACCAGTTCCCTTTCCTTGCGCTTCTCCTTTTCCTCACGTGGTTTCTCGCCCTTGTACACGTGCATCCCGGCTTCCTTGTCCCAAGCAAAGAGCATCAGCGGCACGTCCAGCGGGCTTCCGTCCCTTACTTTCAGGGCTTTTACCACCGACTGGGTAGGTTCTTCGTCTTTCTCAATGGACAGGATAGTAGCCGCCTTGCGCTGCAACTCGCTGCCCAAATGCCCCCGCAGTTTCAATCCGTTGGGGACGAAGTGCAGCACGCACAGAATACACGTGTTATAGATGCCCGCCAGCCGATAAAGTTCATCTATCACCGCCACGCTTTCCGCTTCATCGTTGGCACTCTTAACAAGGTCTGCGATGCCGTCAATGACGACCAACTGGATGCCGCCGTACTGGTAGTAGAACTTGTCCATGCTTTGTACAATGGCGTTCAGGCGTTCTTTGCGTGACATACCGGTAAGACAAAACGCTTTCAGTTCATCGGGCTTGTCCGGCTGTTTGGCACGTGCCAGCAGGTTGCTTACGTTCTTGAACAGTTGCACTTCCGACTGTTCGGTGTCATAGAGCAATACCGCCTTGTGCCTGCCGTTGGCGGTTATCTGTATGCCCAGTGTATCTATGTCCGCACCAGCCGGACAGATGCAGCCCGCCACGATTGCGGCTACGTAATTGCTCTTTCCCGTTCCCTCGCCCCCGGTGATGCCGAACAGGTTGCCTTGTGTCCCCAGCGGAACGTCACCCGCCGAAATAATCTCTTGCGCTTTGGCGGGCGGGTTGTTGAAATCTATCTCGCACGATTTAAGCATAATCAATGTGTCGCTATACAGGTTGTCTAAAAATTCGATAAACAGTTTCAGGAAATCTTCACGGGTGTTCCCGGCTTTGAAGTAGTCGGATATGTCCTTTTCCTCTTTCGTTCCCGGAAGCGGTAGCAGCAGGCGTTTCACGCCAAATTCTTCCAACAGTTTTTCCTGCTTGCATGAACTTTCCCTGCCCGTCTTGTCCATGTCAAAGAGCAGGACGATGTGCTTGAAGCGGAATGTCAACCGATAGACCAGCGTGGGCGGTATCGTCACCGTTTCGCTGTTGAAGCAGATAGCGTGAAAACCGTGCGCCGCCAGCGAAAGCACGTCTTTCTCGCCGCCCGTGATGAATAGCGTGTCGCCTTTGGCTGGCAGTTGTTCCAGCCCGAAACAGTAGTTCTCACCGAAGCTGCCGCCGTAGAGGAAGCGGGGCGTGGAGAACGGGCGGTACAGCTTGATGTGCTGTTTGCCCTTGTAGCCGTACATGGGTTCTGCCACCGATGAAGTGTAGGTGTACGGTTTGCCCTCTGCCGTTTCGCTGTTGTATTCCCGGAGCGAGCAGACCTTGTAACGTTCCAGCAGTTCGGGCGTGATGCCGTACTGTTGCCAGTACACCAGTTCGGCAAGCGGGAACTTCTGTTCCCGGAACTGGTAGGGCTTGACGGGCTTTTCGGGCGTTTCTTCGGGTTTGTCCGGCACTGCCCGGCGGACGGTCGCCGGGGGAACGGAAACCGGAGTGCCGGAAGCCAGCCCCAAGTCCAAATCCCGGTCGATGATTTCCAGTATCTCCACGAAGTCAGCCGCCCGGTTACAGTCCAGCCCCTTTAACTGCCCCACGAGGAAGAAACAGTCGCCACTGTAACTGTCGTTGCCGAAGTCCTTCATCTTGTAGATACCGCCCCGGCGGTCGAAATAGATGTTACAGGAAGCCTTGCTGTCCTCGTACAGCGGGTTAAGGAAGTTGCGACCTATGCGCCAGTTTCCGGGCAGGTAGTGTTTGAACACCGCCAGCCCGTTACTTGTTCTTTCTAAGATTTCCTCTTTCCTTAGCATATAATTGGTGGTTGGTTATCAGGTTGTCGATGTTCTCCTTGTTGCTCCTTATCAGGCGTTCTTCCAGCATCCGGCGTATCTCGCTGACCTTGTAGAAGTAACGTCCCCTGATGTTGGAATAGGCGATAGTCCCCGACACCCGCAGGCGTTGCAGGGTCTTTTCGCTTATTTTCAGGAACGTGCAGACCTCGTAGCTGTCCACCCACATGTCTTCCTCGCTTTGCCTTGCCGTTTCCATGTGGTTGAAGATGTAGTCGGCAATGGCGGTAATCTTGTTGTCCAGTTCCTTGTAGGCTTTGGACTCGAATGTTATTATTTCCATAACGGTAACTAATTGATTTGCCGCAAAGTTCGGGTGTCCTGAAAAATAAAACGCCACAGATGTACCCACCTGTGGCGAAATAAATTTTGTTAAAGCACGGTTGCCTAATCCTGCTCCCTCATGCGCATCAGCAACCTGTCTTTCAGGGTGGAGAGGAAGCCCGTTCGGTCTTTGGTCTTGGCTTTTAGTTCCATGTAGGTGTGGTAGAAGTCGCCGAGGTCGATGTCGAACACGTATTCAAAGTAGGCTACAATCTCCTTAATATCAACCGTCCCCTTGTTCAGACAGCCGCAGGCGTCCAGTGCGTAGATAAGTTCCACCAACGCCCTTTTCGTCCCCGTCCAGCGCAACACCTTTCCCATGAAGCCGTTCTTCACCCGCTTGCGTTGTTCCCGGCGTTCCAGCTCGTGCAGACGGTTGGTGAGGTATATTTCCAGCAGTTCGTTGGCTAAAATCTTGGCTACCTTGAAATCGTGACTGGTGCTGAACTGTGGGTCTGTTTCGTAATAGAAACTGTCCACGATGATTTGTATGTCAGGCTTCCCACGCATGAAATACTGCCTGTCCAAGTAGGTGGCTTTCGTTCGGTGGTACTGGTAGAACGCCAAGTTCCGCTGGAACGACTTTGAAATCCGGTCGGTTTCCGACAGCAGGTAGTCCCTTTGCACTTCCTCGCTGCCGCTGGGGAAGCGCACCTCTATCTTGTAAACAGTGTTGTAATAGATGATTTTGCTCGCTAAAAGCGGTTTCAGTTCCTTGAAGAAGTGTATTTCCTCTTCCGTGCTGGCGAACGGGTAGGAGATTATAAAGTTTTTGAGTTCGCCCAGTATCTCTTGCAGGTAGTCCACGCACAGGCGGCAGAGCGTCAGCGTGTCCGCTGCGGTGTCCTCGTATTCCTGTATCTGCCATTCCACTTTTTGAAGCAGTCCGGCGAAGTATGTTTCCAACGGTATCTTATGTTCCATAACCTTGTGCTTATCTTTTATGAAGCACAAAGTTACGGGCATAAAAAATCTGTTTTATTCTTGATTTTTCACATTACGTTCTTGTAACTGTGCATTTTCTTGTTTCCTGCGCTTTTCTGCGTATCTCGCCCGGTGTGTCCAGCAAGTAAGCCTTGCAGAAGTCGTTCAGGTTCGATGTCGATGCGAACCCGGTGGTGAACGCCACTTCCGTAAGTGTGAGGTTGGTGTTCTTCAGGTAGTGTTCCACGTCCTTTGCACGCTCCTTTATCACCCATTCCTTAGCCGTGTACCCGGTCATTTTCTTTACCTTCCGTCGGAACGAGCCGTATTCCATGCCGCATTTGTCCGCCAGTTGCTCGGCATCATAGACCATGTAGCCTTTCAGACGCACCATTTCGGTGAATGTCTGCCTGCCCAGCTCCGGCAGCATCCGTTCGGCGTGGCGCAGTTCCTTTTCCGTCACCAGCAGGCGGTTGTCCCTTACCGGGTTTCTCCGTAGCAGGTGGAAAGCGTGGCATACCGTGTTGTACACGTTGCAGAGGTACTGCCGTCCCGGTCGCATCCAGTGGAGCGCATCGCAGTAGGCGGTCAGTTCGGGTATCTCGTCCCGCTTGCGGTGCTGTTCCGCCAGTTCGTCCAGTATGGCGTAACGGGTGGTGGACATACCCAGCAGGATAATGATTGCCTTGTAGTCCTTGTATGCCGCCAGTGTCGGCGTTTCCGGCAGGCTCTTGAGCGTGTCGCACACGTGGGCGCACAGCCGCCCGTCCTTGCTGAACGGTTCAAGTTCCAAATAGTTGTCCATTTTCCGGCTGTTGTGCAGCAGCCATGTTACCTTTTCGTCCAGTTCCTTGCAGGACGCTTCCAGCTCCGCTTCGGGAGCGGGCAGCAATAATGATGTAATCCGTTGTTCCATATCTGAATAAATTGATTTGTTTTCTGTACGTTACCCGGTAGCCCATAGCCAAAACTTTTGGATTAGCCGCCAAACCACGTGATAAAGGAACATGGCGGCAAGCATAAGAAAACCTGCCCGCAGGAAATATTCTTCAATGCGCTGCCAAACGCTCGTTTTTTGTTCGGGCATCAGTATGTCCGCCACTTCCTCAAAGGTCTTGCAGGCGAAAATCGCTTGCCGGAACTCGTCTGCGCTGTTCCAGCATTCTTCCTTGAACCACCGTGTCTTGGGGTATCGTTCCGCTACCAGTTCTTGCAGTTTTCGTAGTGGGAACGGTTCGGGATTGTCCCCGTACTCGTATTCAATGGAAATCACACGTCCCTGCATCCTGATACAATATCCGAATATCCCTTGCCACTTCACTTTGTGCGCCCCCTTTTCAACATATTTCGTCCCGGTTGCATCCACTACAATGTAGTTCTTCCGCTTCTTCAACAACTCGGTATTGGTCGTTGTGTACAGTTCTTCCTTGCGAAACACGTATATCATGTTGCCTTTGGGGGCAAAGCTGAATATCGGGTATTTAAGTCGGGCTTTCATTGTAAATAGTCTATTGTTTTATAAAAGCAAAATAAAACAGGGTAACACCTACCACAACCCCGAAAAAGATACAACCTGTAATAATGAAAGCCCAATCGGGGTAATGGAAATCAAGTTCTTCATAAGGAATGGCAGTTTTCTTTATACATCTGTTCCATACCCATATCAGAACTTTTCCAAATCTATTTACTGTGATAAGGTTACTCATATTGATTAATGGTTTAGCAGGGAACGGCTTGTCCGTTATCCTGCTTCGTTAACATCATATTTTATTCTCATTCCAGTGTACCATATCAATACACCATAATAACAAGGTCTTTTTGCGCTTCAACGGCTTCATCGAAAATGAAATTCAAGTCGTCCATTTCCTGCTCGTAATCATAATCTCCGATACCGTTACCCTCTTGTAGTGAGGTGTATTCCGTCCGCTTGCTCTCCAAATCTGAAACGGGTATGCTGATGATATAGGGAAAATCACTGCTCAATGGAATAGGGATGAATGTACTTTGGCTATCCAATTGCCAAAGGTTTTCCGCACAGTAGATTTGCGTTCCATAATGGTTGCAAATCTTTTCATATACATACCCGTACATGAAAGCAATTTCGGGATAACGGATTTCTCCGTTCACTATATCTGCCAACGCTGCATAAGCATCTTTATCCGTGTTCAGGCTATCGCTGAAATAATCGTTCAGAGTGTCAAGTTCCTGCTTCAACGCAACCTTTAATTGGTTTATAAGCTGATTATCACAAGTTCCATAAACAGACTTTACCTTATCGGCTTCTGTCAAATATGCACAAACAGAGTAACTCATACCTTTTCTTCATTTAATATTGTCATTCCAGTGTACCATGTCGTATGGATAGTAGGGCAACCCTTTCAGGCTGCTATCATCCAGCCCCAAGACCTTGACCAATGCACCGCTTTCAAAACACCAATAACCGTCATGGTTGATACCATATTTATGGTCGTCATGCCAAGATAAATCAGAATGTCCTCGATACCATTCTTTTTTGAGGTATTTTTCCAATCGTTTCACCGCTTCTGCTTTGTCTTGTTCAGCCAACTCTGTAACAGTGATAGCAATTCGATAGGGTGACGGATATAATACTTGGTTTGTTGTCCTTTCCCAATCAGGAAATCTGTATCTAATCAATGTATCATAAATATAGTCTTTAGCTTCTCTGTCTTTTATCAGTTGCACCAGACCATGTATAAGGTCGTCTTCGTAATCCAACATAATGCCTATTGACAGAAGCCACAACATTTCAATATAAAATCCGTTGTCCGTCCAAAATCTCGGCATTGTTTTGAGGGCTTTCACATAATTGTTTTTCAGCTTATCAATATCCTGTCCCATAGAATACTGTACTAATAAATAACGAAGCCTATAATTGAACAAAGAATCGTAACCTATATGTTTTCCTGAAAGATGCATTTGTTCATAATAACTAATATCTTCATCATACATTTTCAGTTGCTTCAAATACTGTTCTTCTGTAAAAAGTTTATCTCTTGTTTCCATTATGGTACACTGCTTTTTGATGTTAATGGCTTGACAAGGAGCTGCGTTTAGCAGCTAACTTGGCTTGTTATCAGTGATTTATTTTGCGATACCTGCACATGTAAATTTTAATCCTGTGATTGAATTTTGCTTCACAAAATCTACAAATTCATCTGTGCAATAATAATTGTTATTAAACAGACTATCCCGAAATATGATATATGAACCGATATTTCCTTTATTGAAAATACCATTATTATCTCTCATCATCTTCAAAATTTCTTCATTGTTCTTGGAATCTATATTTAAGGCATCGACTGTATTCAATACATTTATAAAATAATAGTCTGAAGTGTTTCCGTCTACATTGACAAGTAAAACTTCTATTTGTCCTTTCAGCTTTTCAGCCAGCAATAAAGAAGTTTTTTTATTTACTATCAGACAACCAGAAAAATAACAAGAAGCATCAAAGTCCTCACTTCGTTTGTCTTTCTTTTTTCTTTTATCTCTAAACAGTTCTAAGCTAAGCCCTTTCCACTCATTAACAAGTGATTGACCATTATAATCCCAAACATCTTTATTTGATTTATCATCTTCCTTGAATACAAAGAACTTGTAATTATCAAAGTCTTGTCCAATTTCATATATATTCATAATGTTACACTATTTAATTACTGATAATGGTTCAGCAGGGAACGGCTTGCCGTTATCCTGCGTTGTTAATGGTATATTTATATTTTCCCTTTACTATAAAAAGCCTCTAAAACAAAGAGAAACAACGAAAGGAAAATGTATAATATAAGTATCAATAGATTATTCTTATTAGGCTTTTCATTAAACTTCTCTATGACAGCTTTATACCTTCTTTTCCAGCAGAAACGAATACATAAAAGAATGAATATCAGCCCTAAAGACACATTATACATTGTTCGCGTTGGATAAGGCAATATTTTATATTGTTCCAATACTCCCCATATTGTGTGAATATTACAATTCAGAAATACAGCGAGAATTAACAAAGCTGCATAAACCGCTATTTCGGAATAAGAACTGTATTTCCATAGCCTATAAAATTTGAAAAATAAATAATCTATCATACTTAATTACCATTAATGGTTTGGTGAGGGACAGCGTTAAGCTGTTATCTCGACCTTGTTAATAATAGAGTTTATTATAGTAAACATCAAAGTCGGTTGTTAGACTTATAAATAATCAACACTCCATTTATCCTCACTTAAGAATTTCCTTTTTTTACTATCTATCAAATACTTATTATTTTTTTTGACGACAATATACTGTAGATATTCGTCATCAGTTCGTGTTGTCACAAAAAAAATATTTTTCCTGCTTTCTTGTATATCTATTATTTTTTCCTTATTTGGATCATAGTCATAACTTCCTTCAAGTCCCCATGACAAAGCATTCGGGCGGCTCATTTTTCGTTTCTTGTCTGTACAATATTTACTAATGATAGAAGCAACCATTTGCTTTATCTTATGCTCTGTTTCGTCCAATTCTAACTGGTCTTCGTCAAACTCGTTACAATACTTCTCCCATTCATTCATTTCTGAAATAAAATTTATAACAAGTTCTTCAAGTATTTTTTTCGTAATATCGTTCATACTTTAATTATCTTTATTATTAATGGCTAAGCGGGGAACGCTGTCAAGCGTTATCACGCTTTGTTATCTATATTTTCAACTGAATCAGAATGGAATTTTAGAAGCATAAGCCGCATAATATTTTCCTTATCTTCCCAATATTCCTCGTCTATTTTATTCAACTTGGTGATTTCGTTCTCTGTCAAATGTTTGGGAATATTCCATAGCTCTTGTAATTGGCTGTCATTTTCTAATCTTTGGATGATGCCGTATGCCTGTATAAGAAGTTGTTCTGTATATGTTGCGTTAATTGCTCCCAGTCCTTTGATTGCAAGCAAATAAGCATCATATCCCCAATTACAGAAGAATTGAAGAAATCCACTATTATACATTTCAAGTTCCAGCCAATATAATGCGGCGACCATACTGTCTGTTTCCCCCATATCTTGATAATTGGGACGAATTTCTGTAAACTTACGTCCAATAGGGGAAAAGGATTGCTCCCAATATTGTTCTAAATTTTCCATTCTTATTGCTTTTGTTATAGATAATGGTTCAGCAGGGAACGGCTTGCCGTTATCCTGCGTTGTTAATGGTAT
>NZ_QTXM01000033.1:0-17655 GCF_003461645.1 Alistipes sp. AF14-19 | reverse complement strand
GGAGTTTGCAGACAATGGCTTGCCATTGATATAGCCCACTATAACTACACGCTCCGCTTACGTAGTTGTGGGCTCTCCCGAGGGGATTAGGGTTTTACCCTAATGACCCACTCAGGGCGTTTCTCCCCTGAGAACCCAGAGCAAAGAGTGACCCTCTCTTTGCAATCTCCGCTTATGGGTTGCACCCCTAAGAACCCCATGCGTTTACGGACAGCGGAAAAGCAAACAATAAAGTACAAACCAAAAAACAAGTATCTATGGCAACAAAATCAAGCATACATATCAAGCCCTGCAACATCGCATCGAGCGAGGCTCACAACAGGAGGACTGCCGAATACATGCGCCACATCGGAGAGTCCAGAATCTATGTCGTTCCTGAACTATCCACCGATAACGAACAGTGGATAAATCCCGACTTCGGCAGTCCGGATTTGCGGATGCATTATGACAATATCAGACAGATGGTAAAGGAAAAGACCGGACGTGCCATGCAGGAAAAGGAGCGTGAACGCAAAGGCAAGAACGGTAAAATAGTCAAGATTGCGGGATGCTCCCCCATACGTGAAGGAGTGCTGCTTGTCAGGTCGGACACCACACTGGCAGACGTGCGTAAATTCGGTGAGGAGTGTCAAAGACGCTGGGGAATCACACCGCTGCAAATCTTCCTGCACAAGGATGAAGGGCATTGGCTGAACGGTCAGCCGGAAGCGGAAGACAGGGAAAGCTTCAAAGTCGGGGACAGATGGTTCAAGCCGAACTATCATGCCCATATCGTTTTCGACTGGATGAACCACGAAACAGGAAAGAGCCGAAAGCTCAATGACGATGACATGATGCAGATGCAGACCCTTGCATCCGACATCCTGCTGATGGAACGCGGGCAGTCAAAGGCTGTCACTGGTAAGGAGCATCTGGAACGGAACGACTTTATCATTGAGAAGCAGAAAGCTGAACTGCAACGCATGGATGCAGCCAAACGGCACAAAGAAGAACAGATAAATCTTGCCGAGCAGGAACTGAAACAGGTGAAATCAGAAATACGCACTGACAAGTTAAAGAAGACAGCCACCACGGCAGCGACAGCCATAACTAGTGGAGTTGCTTCTCTTTTCGGGAGTGGAAAACTGAAAGAACTGGAACGTGCCAACGAAAAACTGCAAGACGAGGTTTCAAAACGGAACACCAATATTGAAAAATTGCAGAGCCAAGTACAGCAGATGCAGAAACAGCATGATACGCAAATCCACAATCTCAGAGAAATGCACAGGCAGGAACTTGACATGAAAGAAAAAGAACTGTCACGGCTCGCCAGAATCATAGACAAGGCTTTCAGGTGGTTTCCGATGTTCAGGGAAATGCTGCGCATGGAAAAGTTTTGTGCCATGCTGGGATTCTCTAAAGAAATGACTGAAAGTCTTATAGTCAAAAAAGAAGCCCTGAAATGTAGCGGTAAAATCTATTCCGAGCAACACAGGCGGAACTTTGATATAAAGGATGATATTTTAAGGGTGGAAAATGACCCTGACGATGAAAGCAGGCTGAACCTGACAATAAACAGGAAGCCGATTGCCGACTGGTTCAGGGAGCAATGGCACAGGCTTAGATATGGAGCAAGAGTGCCGCAACAGGAAGAAAGAAAAAGTAGAGGATTCAAATTATAATAGAAGCAATTTGATTAGTAATCTAAAAGCACTCCGATAACGATTAGAGTGCTTTTAGATTGTTTATCATTAATTATCAAAGCAAGTGCAGTTTAAGATTTTACTGAAGTTTGCATTAATAAAGAATATACTACAGCTGATATATGCGCAACATATTGTGACGCTTGTGATTCATTTCCCTTGAAATCCTTAACAAATACCGCTAAGGTATAACTGATATTATTAGGCAGACATATATAGGCAACATCATTGTGAGCTGCAAGAACACCATTTTCATTAACATCACCTGAACCTGTCTTATGCGCTATAACAACCCCTTCTTTATCAAGAAGTGGAGCTGCTATCCTATCTACACCTGTTTTGCATTCTTTTAACGTATTCTTAATGAAACTTTGTTTCTCATCATCGATAAGACCTTCAGTAAACAAACGATTCATCAACATTGCAGCACCAAGAGGAGATGTATAGTTAGAGTAAGCCTTGTTATGGTCAGCCGACATTTCCTCTTCCGTATAAGCTATCTGAAAACTTGAACGAGGAATGAGTGTGGCTATAAAACTATCTGTTTGAGCGACATTAACCATATCCTTAAACATAAGGTTGCTTGCATTGTTGTCACTCTGAGTAAGAGTATAACGCAGCAAATCTCTCACTGTCAATGATATGACTGGCCCTGAATAATCTTTCAGCATAGGACTCCAAGTCTTTGGGTCAAGTTTATCCCTATTTATATTTACTAAGGTATCAAGTGAAATTCCTTTATTGTCAAAGTCATTACAAAGAGCTAATGCCTGATGAACCTTAAACACACTCATCATAGGATAAACACTCTTATTATTGACCTTAACCGTATCTCTGTTATTAACAATAACCGCCACACCAATTTCGCCAGGACAAGCTGAGACAATTTGAGAAATGCTATCAGTCAAAACATTTGTTAAAGGAGGATTTGCGCTATCTTTTGTCGCTGATTTATGGAACAATGAAAATACCAAGATGAAAATGCAAACTAAAGCTATACTCAAAACTACGATTTGTTTTTTTCTGTTTTTTTCCATGTTTATATTATTTATGGTGAGTTCTATCAATTCAATTTATCCTCTTGTATCAGACAGCAGAACTCTTTAACTGCCCAATTTGTGAGCTTTAGTCTTGCAAATTTAGCGAATATTTTCTACCCCCCCCCCCCGATTTTTACAATAATTAACTTGTGTTTGTTGTAAAAATTGGATGTGCAGGCATAATTCACCCCAACAACTCAGGTTTCAGCCTGATTATTTGCGTGTAACGACTGATGTTATACACAAGACTGGTGAATGCTACATTGGCTTTAGCACGAATAAGCCCTACTGTACGCACCACAAGTCCACGCATGGTTTGTTCCTCAAACCCGAATACATGCTCGACAAGGCAACGTGTCTTGGATTTTTTCCTATTGTCTGATTTCTGCTCCTTGGTAAGCGGACGGTTACGGTAGCCCTTTTCGCAAATTATCGGATTCATCTTATGCTGCTTTACAATCTCCTCTTGTCCGACATAACCGGCGTCCAAATACAAGTCCTTGCCTTCGTCTTTTTCATCCAGCAGTCCTTCAAAGCCTTTGGAATCATGCACTTCTGCCGACGTGGTATCATAAGAAAGTATGATCTTATTGCGTTTCTCAACTTTAGTATGCTGCTTGTAGCCGTAAAAAGTCTCATCACGCTTCTTTGTCCAGCGGGCATCTACATCCTTGTGGCACTTCTTGTGGGGATTGTCATTCCACAACTTATCACCCGCTCCCTGTTTTATCTGCTCATTTTCATCACGGGTGTTACGTTGGCGAGGGGCAATAACAAAACTGGCATCAATGATGCGACCCTCATTGAATTGCAGACCCTTACTTTCCATGAAACTATGAAATTCCGAAAAAAGCTTGTCATAAACGCCTGTATTTGTCAGGAGTTCGCGATACTTCCACACCGTCTTCTCGTCAGGAACATCGTCAACACATTCAATACCAAGAAACTTGCGGAAACTCGTACGGTCAACTATCTGATACTCTATCTGATGGTCACTCAAACCATAATAACGCTGAAGAAACAAGACCTTGAACATCAGCACACAGTCTATCGGCGGACGACCGGCATTACTTTTGCGCTCTCCGGTAAAAAGGGCTGATTCAAGAGTAGGACGAAAGATCTCAAAATCAACATACTGAGACAACACTTCAAGAGGATTGCCCATTTCATTCAAACGCAATTCACGATTCTCTGACTCAAATAGTTGATTATAACGAAGCTTACGGTATCGGGATAACTTGTTCATTATAAAATTCTTATTTTCTGCAAATTTACGCTCTTGGAACCATATAAACAACTGTACTACAATATTTTAATTTATAGAACTCCTCTTATATTTGTTTGACGAGAATATCTTTATTTGCCGACAAAGGTACATAACTTTACGGAAAAATATGTTTCTAAAATATATAAATAGACAGCTGTGGGGAAAATGTGGGGAAAAATTAGATAATTAAAAAGGCTAAATGACTGGAAATAATCACTTAGCCTTTTAATCCGTACCCAGACCCGTACTTCGTAATTGCTGCGCCCATCATTCAAGACTGTCAAATCGGGTCTTTCCTGTCAAGCCAATGATGCCTATGCGTATGCCAAACACATGGATTACGGATTTCTCGTTCCGTGAACAAACACTTTATCCGCAACTCTGCTATGTGGTGTATTGGCTTAACTCCATTTCTATGGGCAACACTTTTGTTGCAGATTTCAAGCAGCTTTTATCGAAATACCCATCAGTAAGAACTCGTTTATTAGGCTTTCCTCATAATTGGGAACAAGAGCCTTTGTGGAGATAAAATAATTGCCCTGTTTCTTAAAAAGCACTGGGGCAAACCAGCTCCGTCTTTAATTGTTTCCAATAAATGGATTGTTTCAAGCCCCTATAGAAAGAGAACAAAAATTCCTGTGTGAAAATTAATCTACGACAAGGAGCAAGCAAGGAGCAATATCAAACAAAAATCAATACCTTTGCAGTACATATGAGATAGACCAAAACAAAAGTGGAATATCGGAAACGAATAGCAAGGAAAAGAGAAGAAACGACCCAAGTTGATGTCCTTTTTGAGTTAATAATCAATAAAAGCGTTAAATCTTCACCTTTTAGAATGTGCAATTAAAAATAACAACCATATTTCTGACTTATTATCTATAAAATATTGAGTAATAATCGGTTGTAAATACATTTATTGTAAGTTTCTCAAATAGTCTTTTTGTTAGAATAAAAATTGAGACGCTGATGAACAAATTCGAGATAGAGCAGTATGCTATAATCTTATCCATCGAGATGCCAAAAGCTAAAAGTATCAATACGAGTATACAACCAGAGCACATCAGAATAATAGGAAATAACTTACCTACTTCAAACCTGCGAAGATATGCGCCAACTAATATATATCCGAAATATCCATAGAAACTTATGAGTGCCGTAATGGGGTTTGTAAACAACATACCGTTGTGGTCGGTTTTAAATGTAAGGAACTCATCAAAGAAATTTCCATTAAATATTAAAGTCAAGGACCAGATTAGTATATATAGTTGGAGCTCTTGCTTTGTGGCATTACTTATAAAACTAGATCCCATTGGAATTAGTAAAGTAATACCAATGAGTGCATATAAGTACCATAAATGAGGAGCTTGAGTTGCATGAGCCAAATCATATATCATTGATTTTGGGCTGCTAAAACACAGTGTGTATATCACAAGCCAGATAATTAATGGGTAAATTATTCTTGTAAGTCGTTTTTTGAAGAATGTAAAAGTGTTGTCTTTTATGGGAAAAGAAAAATAACCGCTGATAATAAAAAACAATGGTACGGCCAACCGGCCTATGACGAAACAAGCATTAAGGCAATAATTGCCCAAAATACTGACTTTCCCCCCCCCTGAAATGAACTCATAAATCTGATAGCGAGAGTGATAAAGTATAACAAGGATGCAGGCTAATAACCTAAGGATTTCTATAAATATTTCTTTTTTTCTTTCCATTTAATTTTGTATAATGATTTAACGTAATCTTTTCATCTCATTCTTTCTAGTTCTAATATCAATTTGCTCAATATCCTCCTCTCCAATAAGCGGATTGCCATTCTGTACCTCAATAAAAGGGTGAGAGTAAAACCCTTTATGGCATGAAAATGTTCAGCGGGAATAACAATCAAGTCGCCTGCTTTTTTTGTGCTTTACCGTTTATTACGAAAAAGTCTGCACTTCGCTAAATGTCCAGACGTTACTTAAGGTAGTGGTGGTAAATTTGATAAGAAATGGCCTTGCCTGGTTTTAGAGCGATACTCTTGGTGAGTTGATGCTACTTATTTTTGTAGATAGAGTCATCAAGCACACGATGTTCTAGAGACGTTCTTTATACGTAGCTAGTTAGGTTTTCTGCCGTTTTTTTGATTTCTTCCGAATATTCTTTACTGCACACTAGGATTCCATTGGGGCTTGCTGCAACAACAACATCCTTGATCCCTTCAACGTAGATGGGGCACTGAAGCTCGTTAATGATATGTGTATTCTCACAATGTGGGCCCATGATGGCATTGCCAATAATGTGGTGTTTGAGTTCTTCGGAGAGAGAGTTCCATGTTCCAAGGTCTTTCCACTGACCAGAAAAAGGAACGACAGCAATGTCTTGAGCTTTCTCGGCTACTTCGTAATCAAATGATATTTTGGGAAATTCTTGATAGCGGTTTCTTATGTCTTCAAAACAGTTACTTTGAATGTGCTTGTGAATTATATCCATCATGTAGCCAAGGCGGAAGGCGAAAACTCCACCATTCCAAAGAGCGTTTTGCTTGAGGAGTTCCTTGACAACTTTGGTAGATGGTTTCTCTGTAAATCTCGATACCTTTAGAAATTCCTTTGATTCTTCTATAACTTCCTCTTGTGGGATTATATAACCATATTTTTCGCTTGGGTATGTAGGCTTTATTCCCATCAATACCAAATCTGCGACATTTTGCTCTACGCACTCAATCATCTTGGCGATAGCTCGGAAATAACCTGCATCTGTATAAGGATCACATGGCATGATGACTATTACCTCATCGTTATTACAGCCTTTAGAGAATTTGAGGTAGCTTGTAGCGAGGGCAACTGCCGGAAAGGTGTCACGACGTTCTGGTTCGGTTACTATTGAGATTGTATCACCTAATTGCTGGGTGATGATATCAATTTGACTGGCGTTTGTTGCTATGGTGATTGCATTGATTTGCATTATTTCCTTTGCCTGTCGCACTACTCGTTGAACCATAGATTCCATAGTACCGTCCTCCTTCTCAATAAGAGGTAAGAATTGTTTGCTACGAACATTGTCTGAAAGAGGCCATAGCCGCTTGCCGCTGCCGCCGGAGAGTAATACTAATTGCATATATTAAATTGGGCATTCGTTTAATGTTGATTGGGTGTTTTTTATTCTTACAAAGAATATATTTACACTATGATAGTTAAAGTAAGAGCCCTAAGAATTTGAAAGATTTTCTGCGAGATTTTTAATTAATCATATTGTATTTATTTTGAAGTGCGTGAGAGTATTGAACTCTGACTTTCGCCCACCTGTGCACGCACTTAGCCATATTGCCTAAATTATTTCCTCTTCACCTCGGAAGTGTACGTTGAGTTCATGGAGAGGTGCAAGAAGAACACCGAGAGGGGTCCCTTGGGTCATCTTTGCGAATGCATTAACATCTTTAGGGAAACATTTGCCTCCGTAGCCGAACTTACCATCAGGACCGGGAACATAGGTGTGTGTGTCGTTGATGTACCCAGAAAGGAGTACGCCGGTATGAACTGTACGCCAATCGGCACCCATTTTCTCACAGTATTCACGACAAGCGTTAAAGTAGGTCACTTTGTATGCTCCAAACACATTGTGCATATATTTCGTGAGTTCTGCCTCAAGAGGGGTCATAACGGTAAACTTCTTACCTATGAAAATCTTTGTTAAGAGCTCTAAAGCTCCAGTGAAGACCATGGTCTGTTTTTTGAAGTCCTCGATGTGAGTGCGTTCGGTAAGGAACTCTGGCATGTAGTGTACGTGATGACCTGTTTCCTTTGAGAGCAGTTCACTACTACCTGGAAGGATAGTGGTACGCACGAAGACTGGTACGTCCGGGAGCGCAGAGATGAGTTCTTTCATGAGGGAGAGGTCTTGTGTTCCATCGTCCTCAGTACGGACATGAATCTGCAGAAACGCAATGTCTATGTCTTTCATGTCATCATGGTATCCCTTGGCTGGATCGCTGATGAATAATTTACATTCAGGATTATTGTGTTCCAACCAATCTTTCAGGGCTCCGCCAACGAAGCCGCATCCGATAATTCCAACGTTGATCATAGTTGTGATTTTTTATTATTGTTTGTGGATCTTGGTTTATGGATAAAGTCCTACTATCTTGTAGCAAGAGAGCAATCTGTGAGGTTTGCCTATATCCTATGATTATATTGTACTCATCTCTATAGACATCTGTAAGATTGTGTTTTGCAGTGTCATTTCCTCCACACCATCTTGTTCACTACGCCAACGTAGCTCTGGATGATTTTCACCACCTTGGTGGAGACATTTTCATCCGTGTAGTCAGGAACCGGGGTGCCGTAGTCGCCGTTCTTGACAAGTTCTACTGCAGTGTCGACGGATTGGAGAAGTCCTTTGGTGTCGATGCCGGAGAGAATAAAGCCTGCCTTGTCGAGAGACTCGGGACGTTCGGTCGAGGTACGGATGCAAACTGCCGGAAAAGGATGTCCTACGCTGGTGAAGAAAGAACTCTCCTCGGGAAGGGTGCCGGAATCGGAAACGACAGCGAATGCGTTCATCTGAAGGCAATTGTAGTCGTGGAATCCGAGCGGCTGCTGGACCTGTACTCGCGGATCAAGCTTGAACCCTGTAGCCTCAAGGCGGTGACGGCTCCGGGGATGGCAGCTGTAGAGAATCGGCATGTCATACTTTTCGGCCATTGCGTTGATCGCATTGAAAAGGCTGAAGAAATTCTTCTCCGTGTCGATGTTCTCTTCGCGGTGAGCGCTCAACAGGATGTAGTGCCCCTTCTTGAGTCCGAGTCTCTCGTGTACATCGGATGCCTCGATCTCGGTAAGGTTCTGATGGAGCACCTCGGCCATGGGTGAACCGGTGACGTATGTACGCTCACGGGGAAGTCCGCATTCAGCAAGGTATCTTCTTGCATGCTCGGAGTAGGCGAGATTGACGTCCGAGATGATGTCCACGATACGGCGGTTCGTCTCCTCCGGAAGGCATTCGTCTTTGCAGCGGTTGCCGGCCTCCATGTGGAAAATCGGAATGTGGAGCCGTTTTGCCCCGATGACACTCAAACAACTGTTGGTGTCGCCAAGAACGAGTACGGCATCCGGTTTGGTTGCAGCGAAAAGCTTGTAGCTGCAGTTGATGATGTTGCCGCAGGTCGCACCGAGGTCATCTCCGACTGCATCCATGTAGACCTCCGGTTCGGCGAGTTTCAGGTCGCGGAAGAAGATACCGTTGAGGTTGTAGTCGTAGTTCTGTCCGGTATGGGCCAGAATCACATCGAAATATTTGCGGCATTTGGAGATGACAGCAGCAAGCCGGATGATCTCCGGACGGGTGCCGACGATGATGCAGAGTTTGATTTTGCCGTTATTTTGCCAGTGAATGTCACTGTAATCGAATTTCGGAGTTTTAGTTTCCATAGATCGTTTTGATTATTCAGCCATCTTGCGGCTTTTATTCGCTTGCTACGGGGTCGAAGAAAGTATCCGGCCGCTCCGGGTTGAAAACCTCGTTGCAGTACATGACAGTTACAAGATCCTGAATCTTGGAGAGGTTTATGATGTTGTGCGTATATCCGGGCAGCATGATGACGCTCTGAATCTTGTCGCCCGAGACTTCGAACTCGATGACCTCGTCCGTACCCTCTTTCCGCTGCTGGATCAGGCCGTGGCCGGAAACAACGATGAACTGCTCCCATTTGGTGTGGTGCCAGTGCTGACCTTTGGTGATACCCGGTTTGCTGATATTGATACTTACCTGTCCGCAGTTGAGTGTGCGAACCAGCTCGGTAAAGGAGCCACGGTCGTCGCAGTTCATCTTCAGGTCAAAAATGGCCTTGTCCTTGGGAAGGTAGCTCAGATAGGTGCTGTAGAGTCTCTTGGCAAAGCTGTCGGCCGGAATCTCGGGGATCATCAGCGTCTTCGGCATGTCGTGGAACTGGTGCAGAAGGTCGACGATTTCGCCCAGCGTAGCCTTGTGAGTGACGGGGCAGTAGCAGTAACGTCCTTCAGCCGAGGGCAATACGGTCAGTCCTTCGAACTCGCAGTGGTGCTCCTGGCCTTTCAGCGCGGCGATCATCTCTTCAACAAGGTCGTCGATGTAAAGGACCTCGAGCTCCACTTTTGGATCGTTGACCGTGATGGGCAGCTCGTTGGCGATGTTGTTGCAGAACGTGGCGATGGCGCTGTTGTAGTTGGGGCGGCACCATTTCCCGTAGAGATTGGGGAACCGGTAAACAAGAACTTTTACGCCGTTTTCCTCGCCATATTGGAGGAAGAGATCTTCGCCCGCCTTCTTGCTGCGCCCGTATTCGCTGTTGCCGAAACGACCGGTAAGAGAGGCCTGGGCCGAACTCGAGAGCATGACTGGGGCCTTGTTCCCATGCTTCTTCAGCGTGTCCAGAAGCGTTGAGGCAAAGCCGAAGTTGCCGGTCATGAACTCTTCGGGGTTCTGAGGCCGGTTCACACCCGCAAGGTTGAATACAAAATCGCATTCGGAGCACCAGGCATCCAGCTGCTCCATGGTGCTGTCCAGGTCATACTCAAAGACCTCATCGATCTGAAGGTCTCCGTAGTACTTGGCCTTGCCTGTTTTGATGTTATTAAGTTGGGAGCAAAGGTTCCGACCAACGAAACCCTTTGCTCCGGTTACCAGAATTTTCATCTGTTATTCGCTTCTATAGTCGCGGGACTTTGCTTTGGGCTGCAGACCGAGGTCTTCGCGGATGAAATTGAGCTTGAGGAGCAGCGCCTTCATGCCTTCGACATCGAGTCGCTTGGTGTTGTGGCTGTGATAGTCCTCCATGCGGCTGATGGCATCGTCGCCTTCCGTGAAGAATTTGTCGTAGTTCAGGTCACGGGCGTCGCAGGGAATGCGGAAGTAGTTGCCGCAATCTTCCGAACGAAGCATCTCTTCACGCGTAACAAGCGTTTCATAGAGTTTCTCACCGTGACGGGTGCCGATGATTTTCACCTCGGTCTCTCCGTATTTGGGATTCACCTTGGCGTAAACCTGCTTGAGGGCCTCTGCAAGCACGTCGAGGGTTGCGGCCGGGGCTTTCTGAACGAAGAGATCGCCGTTGTTGCCATGCTCAAAGGCATACATGACAAGATCGACAGCATCATCAAGCGTCATCATGAAGCGGGTCATGTTGGGATCCGTGATGGTGATCGGCTTGCCCTCTATCATCTGCTCAACCCAAAGCGGAATCACGGAACCACGGCTGGCCATTACGTTTCCATAGCGGGTGCAGCAGATGGTGGTCTTTGCATCCGGCCCCAGTGCACGCCCCTGGGCAATGGCAACCTTCTCCATCATGGCCTTGGAGATACCCATGGCGTTGATTGGGTAGGCTGCTTTGTCCGTAGAGAGGACGACGACATTCTTAACACCATGAGCTATAGCGGAGAGAAGTACATTGTTGGTGCCTTCTACATTCGTACGCACAGCCTCCATCGGATAGAATTCGCAAGAGGGTACCTGCTTCAGTGCGGCCGCCGAGAAGACATAATCGACTCCGTTCATTGCAAAATCTATAGCCTCACGGTTGCGTACATTTCCAATATAGAATTTTACTTTGTTCGAAACGTCCGGACGATTAGCCTGAAGGAAGTGGCGCATGTCATCCTGTTTCTTCTCGTCGCGGGAGAAGATACGAATTTCCCGGATGTCAGAGTCGAGAAAACGACGCAGAACTGCGTTGCCGAAACTTCCCGTACCGCCTGTGATTAACAGGACTTTGTCTTTGAAAATGCTCATAATATCTATATGTATTATAATTATTTTTTACTGTAGAGTTTTTTGCTCCGAGTCTTGAGACCGCATTAAGTCGGCGCACAAGACGCCAATTCGAGTTTATTTTGGAGGGGCTATTTTGTTTCTTTGTCGAATTCCTCAAATCGCGAGTTCTTGGATTTGAACTCGGGGACGATCTTCTTCATCAGGCGAACCATATCCGGAATGATGACGGCACGCGAAAGCTCCTCCAGCTCTTGTGCACCCTTGAGGGCATCGATATAGTCGTACTCGCGGACCTTGGCGATGCGGATGCGGTCGTGCGATGTCGGAAGCGTGTTCTCCGTGTTCGACAGCACCTCTTCGTAGAGTTTCTCGCCCGGGCGTAATCCCGTGTATTCGATCTTGATGTCCTTGTCGACCTCCAGACCGGCCAGTTCGATCATGCGCTTGGCCAGATGGGCGATCTTCACTGACTTACCCATGTCGAAGACAAAGATCTGGGTGCCCGTCGACATCGTGGCGGCCTCCATCACCAGACGGCAGGCCTCCGGAATCGTCATGAAGAAGCGCGTGATGTCGGGGTGCGTCACCGTAACCGGACCGCCCTTGGCGATCTGCTCGCGGAAGCGCGGGATCACCGAGCCGTTCGAGCCCAGCACGTTGCCGAAACGCGTCGTGACGAACTTCGTTTTGCCCTTCACCTTGCCGGCTTCGATGGCCAGACCGAGCGACTGCACGTAGATCTCGGCCAGACGTTTCGTACAGCCCATGATGTTGGTCGGGTTGACGGCCTTGTCCGTCGAGATCATGACCATCTTCTCGACGTCGTATTCGATACACTTGTCGGCCACGTTACGCGAACCGGCGACGTTGGCCAGCACGGCTTCGCAGGGGTTCTCCTCCATCAGCGGCACGTGCTTGTAGGCTGCCGCGTGGAAGACCACCTGCGGGCGGTAGGTGCGGAAGGCGAAGTCCAGACGCGGGATCATGCGCACGTCGCCGATTACGGGGATGAACTTCAGATTGGGGAAGCGGTCCTCCAGCTCGAGGCGGATGTTGTGCATCGGCGTCTCGGAGTTGTCGAACAGCACGAGTTCCTTGACTCCGAACGTCGCCAGCTGGCGGCACAACTCCGAACCGATGGACCCCGCCGCGCCCGTAACCAGGATCGTCTTGCCGCGGAAGTTGGCGATGATCTCGTTCATCGAGATCTTGATCTCTTCACGTCCCAGCAGGTCCTCGATCCTGATCTCGCGGATTGCCTGACGCTGCACCTTGCCGTCGACCACCTCGTCGATCGAGGGAGCGATCAGCACCTTGAGGTTGCAGTCCGTACAATAATGGATTAGGCGCTCCTGCTCTTCGCGAGCCTCATGGACGTGGGCGAAGAGAATGGCGTCAATATCCTTGCAGTTGTGCAGGTACTTGACATTCTCTTCGGTCTCGAAGTAGTAGACCGGGAGATCGGCCAGCATATGATTCTTCAGTGTTTTGCCGTAGGTCAGGAAACCGACGACCTGATACTCTTGAGAATTTTGGAGTTGGGTCACCAACGAAACGCCCTTGTCGCCGGTTCCGTAGATCAGGATCCGCTGGCATTTGCAATGCCTTTGACGGCTGTCTTTGAGCCAGTCATAGACGACAACCATGGCAACGCGCATAATCACCAGTCCTGAAAGGCTCAACAATATGTCAAACAACAGAGTGATCCAGATCGCTGGAAATGTCGGGCCAGCGACACCCAAAGCCAATATAACTGCGATCCCAATTCCCTTGAAAACAACGGCGACACTCAAACGGCCCAAACCCCGCAAGGTGGCGTGACGGATGATTGATTTGTGGGTTTGGAGCAACACGAACGCGATCCAGGAAAAGACAACGGATCCTCCGAGCCACCAGCCGATTGTTTTCCAGATAAGGGCTTCAGCACCCAAAAGAATGCTTGCAACTAACAGCGAGATGATAGAGGCCCCGACCGAAACCAACAGGTCCAATGCAAAAATCAACCGTGAACTGATATAACGATCCAGTCGCAGTTTTTCAATTAAACGATACATGATTTGATGTATGAATATTTTATTTGTTTGAAATTCGAAGACCGAAAACGGCCTGCTCGGATCTCGAATCCATGCCCCCCTCTCCTCCGTGGCCAAACTGACGGTCGAAATCGGCCAAGAGGCGAATCAGCTGTGCCTTGCTCTTTTTGAGTGATTCTTCCGTGAGCCAAGGATCAATCAAGGCGTGTGCTTGGTCGCATGTGACTACTTTGGCCTCAATTTCCGCAAAACGATACGAACATCGGGAATCGTAAAGAATTACAAAAACTCTTTCACCGCGTGTTCATGCCATGCACGATACTCTGCGGCGGAGAATTCTGCCGCCAGCAGTTTCTTGTAATCGTGCTTGTCACAAACCGGAATATGCTGCTGGATGTAAGCCCGCAACTCGCTGTCGGGAATGCTGACCATCACCACCGGAAAAGGATAGTCCTTATGGCTGAACAAGGTGGTTTCTCCTTTCCGGAAGAGCCGCTCCAACTGGAAGGCCGACTCTTCGAAAGCATGCCAATAGTCTTCCGTCCCGTATAGCCGGATGTATCTTTTGTTGTCCTGTTCCTTGCGGAGTATCTCGATCATACGGGTCTCGACCAGACGTTTCAATGACATCCACGCAGGCTCGACATTCGGTTTGCCGTTCATAGTTTTCTAATTCGATTGTATCTGCTTTGCTTGACGGATGACCTGCAATCAGGAAATAACCTCGATCAAGTCGGGATGCACCTCTGCGGCAACAGCCATGACACCTTCCAGCAGGACGACGACCCGGCGGTTTCTTTTGCCCTGCACCTGCATGAATACACCCGTTACTCCATTGAGCTTACCTCCGTGGATGCGCACCCGGCATCCTTTTCGAAGGTCGAGTTCATCCGGATTGTAGTAGGAGATATTTTCTCCGTATTGGGAGGAAACCTTGATAAAACTCTCCATCTGGTCATCTGGAACAACAAGATATTCCAAACCCGTACTTTTCTCCCACATCACGAATTGCAGGAAATTGTAGCGTTTCTTGAATTCAGTGATCTGCGTGCGGCTGGCATGTACGAATACGAGATTCGGAATGACCGGAACAAGGCGTTTCGATTTCACTCCGTGATAGACTCTTACGGCATAACATTTCGGAATAAAATATTCCAAACCATCTTTACCTTTGAGTTTCTCCTCCGCTCTTTTTTCACTTTTGTAGGCCCGCATGACGAACCAGCGGGCGGTCGTGACTTCTTCTGTATTGGGCGAGGCGATATCCATACATACTTATGCCCGTTTTTTCAATCAGGGCACATATCTTTAGTTCATGCCAAATTGCATATTGACATGTATTACAGTCGTTTATATTTATCTCTGCCGGAATAATCATTCATTTATTCCGCAAATCCGCAAAAAATATTCTACTTATTTTACGCTCTTTCTCTCTGTAAGAGAAAGAGTGATGGATGTAATTGGTTATAACGATCTGGGAAACAAGCGGAAATTACACTCAAAAGACTGTTCATTTGAGCAACATTTGTTGGGCAGAAACCTTTTGGCAAGTCCGGCAGACGAAAATTCCATCTGTTTTAGGTCGTTATTTCCATTAAATTGCATAACTTTGCATCCGTTAATATTTCTCTTACAGAGAGAAGTAGTCTGTTGCACAACAATTTATCTTTCGCCTCTCCCTACCGATCAGTTGGAATCGTTCATCGAAAACGCCGCTCCGCTCCGTTCTTACCGATTACAGGCTGCTTACGATTTCCTTTGGTGGATCCCATTAACGATATATCTCTTTGCAAGAGAAATGGCAGAGCGAAAAATATTTTATTATTAACATCTTACATCAGCCAAAGCCTGGATTTGCACAACAAATCACTGCATCTGCTTAACATTTATTGAACTGGAAAGAGGTCGATAATTCTATTTTTCATCGGATTCTATTGCTGTATCCCATATTTTTCATAACTTTGTAACGATGTACTATTTCTCTTGCAAAGAGAACTTGTATTTGTCGATTAAAATCCCCCGGTTTATTCCGAAGACTTATTCGTAGCTTATTTATCCAACTATCAATATGCGATAGCCGACTTCTGCAAAAAAAGGAATCTACAAACGGCTCAATTCGACAAAAAGAGCATCTCCTTCAAGAGATATATCTTTTGAAGGAGATTTTTGATACTATTCCCAAAGTAAGCCCCTTTAATGTTTACAGGGCTTTCAGAATTCGGCTGTTCGCCTTGTCCACGGAGGTGGTGTCCAAAGAGGCGAGATAGATCCGCGTGGTCTTCTCCGAATCGTGCCCCATTGCTTCGCTGATAATCGCAAGCGGAATGTTTCTGCTCCTGGCGATGGATGCCCATCCGTGGCGGGCGACGTAACTGGTCAGGGGAACGGTCAGTCCCAATTTCTCGCCCAGTTTCTTCAACTTATCGTTTACCAGATGCGCGGCGTTCTTATACTGCCGGCGAATGTCGGCATTCATGTCCCGGATTATCGGCAGCAGATAAGGAGTCCCGTTCGTATTGTATTTGTCGACGATTTCCTGCATGGGTTTCTCCCATTTGACGAACAATTGCTGCCCCGTCTTCTGTCTGCGGTAGGAAAGAGTTCCGCCTTGCAGATCTTTCTTTTTCAAGTAAGCCATGTCGATAAAGGACATCCCCCGGGTGTAGAATGAAAACATGAAGATGTCGCGTGCAAAATCCATCGTCGGAAACAGTGTCAGGTCCAGATCTCGGATCTGACGAATAACTTTCAAGGGTACGGCCCGTTTAATGGTTTTGTCTATGCCCGTGTAAACATACTTGAACGGCTCGCGCTGTACGGTCATTCCTTTTTCAACGGCCCGGTTGTAAATGGCCCGCAGTCCCCGCATGTAGTAGGAAGAGGTATTCGGACATACGCCTCTCGACTTGAGATAAGTTTCGTACTCGACCATTAGGTCGGAATCCACTTCTTCCCAAAGTAGCTCGTTTTCCCTGTGAAAACGTCCGAAACTATTCATGACTGTCACATACCGCTCGGCAGTGTGCGTTTTACCTACTTGTCTCAACTGTCCAATAAGCATCCGGGTAAAAGTGAAAAAATCCTCTCGATTCGAGGGTGTAAGATACAATTTCACCACATCCTCGGCGGTGTAACTTTCGCCGGCACGATCCAACCGGGCGACAAGACACTCCAAGCGGGCTTTGTCTTCCGCAATTCGGCTCTTCAATGTCGCAAGATAAGCGTGTCGCTTGTCTTCGCTGTTCAATAAAAGCCCTCCCGCATACAGCCCGTCCCATTCCGACGGAAACAGTTTATAACCGGTGCTGATTTGCCGGGTTACGCGGTTATGGATTATCTGATAAAACAGTCGGCCTTCACGATCCGCAACGGACGAGGCCCGGAATTTTACTTTTACGGTTGCCATACGTTTGTTGTTGTTAAAGTTGACGGGCCAAGGTAACGAGCAAGCGTGCAATTCTATATTTGACTTTGATAACGCTGTCGGCCGAACAATCTATCAGAGCGGGTTACTGTATGAGGAGCGTCATTAACATGACGGCAGAAGTATAAATACCGTCAGGCATATTCATTGAAGACCGTATCTTCGGTTTCTGAAACTGGAAATAAAAGTCGTTCAAACGGGCGACGAACCGTGTCTTCGAGAGGGTGCGTTTAATGACGACGAACTCCTCGCCGAAGATGCGTTTGACGATAAAACAGCTGCGGTTTTGCTCCGATCCGGCTTTGCAGAACAACCCGTTGAAGCGGCTGTTCAGCTCTTCATTGAGCCGGAAAGAGTATTTGTAACTCGCAGTTTCAGGCTTCCGGGGCCGGGTTGGTTCCCGGTGCAATATTACAACCGTCTCGGGGCTGTCCCGTCCTGAAAAAGGTTTACAGTGATTGATAATTAAAGATAAACA
>NZ_QTXM01000032.1:0-17830 GCF_003461645.1 Alistipes sp. AF14-19 | reverse complement strand
CGTAAAATTGGTCTTGTTAAAGATGCTTTATTTTAATTCAACCAACGGGTTAAGTAATTTTTCTGGAATCCGTTCAGGGTTTCATTTTGTAGATTGTATCGACTGTTTTAAGTATGGCATTTCATTATGCTTATCACATCCGAAAGCCAAACCGGGAAGCCGGTTCATTAAATCTCATCCTATGAAAAAGTTGTACCTATCCTTTCTGGCCATGCTTTGCATGGCAGGAGCGTCCGTACTGAATTCATGTTCGGACGACGATTCCACTTCATCCGGCAACCCCGACATGCCAGAAAGCGGGAATGCCCTGATCTGCAACGGTGTCGTACGGGAAATCAAATCCGCCGTCTACTCGGTCGAGACACCCGGAAACGGCGAAAAGGCAGATGCTTCGGAAGCAGCCTCTGTCTATACGATCTATCTTTCGCCGACGGCAGGGCTTGTGGATGTGGATGGCATGCTGATCGCCGACGATGCCGTCAAAATTACCGTCAAACAACCTTCCGGAGCTGTCGATCTTACGGCTGCCGGCAACGGAATCGTTTATGGGGAGATCGACGTGAACTCCTCGAACGTCGGAGAAGCCTCGAAAGCGGATCTCTCGGTCGAGTTCCTCTCGGCCCGCGTCGCCCGCATTTCGGCCGCAATCGAAACCGGCGGAAAAACGCTGACGGTCGCCTATTACGGACTGTGCAAGAATTCCGACGCTTCGGAGGAGGGAGATGATGCAGACAAGGTGTTGCTGGATAAAGTTCCGCTGTCGTGGTACCTCGGCCCGGTCAAGGGCGTGGAGTCGCACAACTATTATATGGCCTTCACGGATGCCGAGCATACCGTATCCAAAGGGCGGGTGACGCTCAAAGAGGCGGGTTACCTTTTCGTGGCCGACCTCTATGCGGTTCCGGGCGAAGATGCCTACACGCTTCCCGAGGGTGAATATATGGCCAGCCAGCTCAACGAGGATCACACGTTCACGTCCCAATATACCGGTGTTCAGTATATCGACGCCGAAGGCAATAAAACCCAGTTGTCGCTGGTTTCGGGAGAGCCGTTGAAAGTCACCCGCGAAGGCGACATCTGGAGCATTTCGCTCCGTTTCGTCGATACGGACGGTTCCGAAAAGAGCATCGTCTACGAGGGACAGCTCCAGATCGTCGATCAGCCGGAGGACGGCGGCTTCTACCTGCCGCAGATCGGACGCGACGTGGAAGTGGTCGGATTCAGCGCCGCCGCGACCTATTACGGCAACATGCTCGAAGCAGGTACCGGCATGATGCAGATCAACATTTACGACGAAACCTACGACACGGAGGAGGGGCAGGGCGGTCTCGCCGCTGCGCTCGTCGTATTCAACGACCTGTTCGGCAATCCGAAGGAAGCCGTGATCAAGCCCCACAAATATCTGGCCAACACCTCGTTCCAATGGGGGTCGTGGATGCCCGCCGTGGAAATTCCGATGGAGGGACTGGTATTCCCGCTCGGCACTTATGTCCAGTTGGACGACGGAACCTCTTTCGGACAATTTTCCTACGGAAAGGAGGGCATCATCAAGATCGAGGCCGCCGGTACGGCCCAAGGCGAAGACGGCAAAATAGAACCGGTATACAAGATCGAGTTCAACCTCACCTCGAAGGACGGCTTTACCCTCAAGGGCTCGTACACCGGAGTCATTCCGATCACCGACGCATCCGACGACAAGTCCGATGACGACGGCACCTCGACGCTCGAGCGTGACTACGACATGGATCTGTCGAAGATCAAAAAGGCGCATTACTATACTTCGGATCAGGTCTATATCCAAGGCATCGGCTACAAACCGATCAGTTCCTACGGATGCGGTCTGCAATTCATCAATATCGGTATCGAATGGGTAGGAGACCATCTCGAAGACTTCGTGGATCGCGAGCCGGGCGGTGACATCGTCCGTGTGGAACTTACCACCGAGCCGGGCAAGGAGAACGAAATCACTCCGGGAACCTACGAGGTGACCGAACAGCGCTGGCCGGCATACATCAAACCCGGCGTCATGATGCGCGGCATTATGCTGGACGGCGGTCTGCATGGCAGCCGGTGGATGCACCAGACTTATTCGATGTGGGGAGATGACAACAAGATCTTCGAATACATGGACGGACACGCCCTGCTCTACGACGGTCAGGTTACGATCACCAAGGTCGAGGGCGAAGGCAAGGAGAACTGGTACCGGTTCGAGGTCGACGGCATCTGCGTGCGCAAGCATCATGTGCGCGGAACGTGGGAAGGCCCTGTCGTAAGCCAAACGGGGCGTGCTGCGGCAGAGAAGGATCATCTCGAACCGCCCAGACTGCTTCGCCGCCTGCCGGCTCCGTCGGTTCCGATGAGCCGTCTGGCCGAAGAACTGCCGGGCATCATGTTCCGCAAGGCCGGAATGACCGAATGACAACAGAAAAACCGGATAGCGCGGGGTTTCCCCGAACCCCGCGCTATTAAAAACAATCGTTATGAAAAACTCGACCCATTACAGACTGCGCGCATTGGCGTGCGCGTTGCTCGCATCGGCAGCCATGCTGGGTGCATGCGATGACGACGATCCCAACGACGACCCCGACCCCGGGAAGAAGCCTCCCGTAACTCTGACCGATCAAATCCAGTACGACGGAGGCGATCTCGTCGGCATCAAGTCGGCGATCTATGTCGCTGAAGAAGACGGCAGCCACACCTTTTACCTCTCGCCGACCGAGGGGCTGATCAATGCCGAGCAGATGAAACAGGCCGACGATTATCTGCGCGTGATGGTGGAGAGCCCCAAGGGCACCGTGAACACGGCCTCCGATCCGTTCGAAATCGAATACAAGGATATTTCGGTGAAAAAGACGACGATGAACGACGTCGCGAGCGTAGAGCTCTCCGCAGATCTGGTGACGAAGACCCGGCTCAATCTCTATACCTATGTCGAATTGAAGAGCGGCAAGACGCTGATCGCCCGTTACCAGAATACCTGTACGGAAGAGCGTGACGTCGAACTGACGAACCAATACGAGATCGACAATCGGATCGCCGCCGTCGGAAGCGTCGTCGAGTGGCGCAATGTCCGCGAAGGCAACCGCCGCTTCTGCCTCTACGAGCAAGAGGGCCTGGCCGCTCCCGAGGAGGGGGCTGCGGGCGTGGAGATTCTGCTTGCCGAGGAGCTGTTCGGAACGGCGGAAATCGACCTTGCGACAGCTGATCCCGCGAAGGTGCAGATTCGCTGCGGTGAATTCGCAACGGGCGCCGGGACGACCGGAACGCTGACGGCGAAGTACCTGACGGATAAATTCGGCACGATCGAGGGGCTCATCGTCGCGCTTGACGCTTCGAAAGACGGGAAGCGCCTGCGTGCCGCCTACGAAGGCACGTTCGCCGGAGGCTATGCGGCCACCAATACGATCAAGGTGACGGAGCCGGCAGCCGGAGGCGAGGCTGCGGCCGCAGCCGAGGCCCCGATCGCCGCGCTCTTCTCGCAGGAGCCGCAGGTCGGCAGCTACGTATTCGCTTTGGGCGATGCCGAAACGGCCGCAGCCCCGGCCGATCTCGCCAAAGGTCATTGGGCTGCGTATGTGCGGGTGCTGGCGGCCAAGTTCGACGGCGTGATCGACGTTGCGGCGCAGACCTCCGATTACTGGTTCCGGCTCTACGACCACAAGACCTATCAGACCTACTACGGCGAGGATGCGGGACTGACCGGTACGATCGAGACCCATCCCAATCCCGCTGGCGGCAAGGAGATTTATCTGCGGGTAAATCTGACGCTGAAAAACGGCATCGGGGTCGAAGCCGAATACTACGGTGTGCCGACGGCTGCGACGGCCGACGCAATGGATGAAGAAACATTGAAGCCCGTCAAACCGTTCGAGCCCTATATCAAATTCCTGGACAAGGATAACAAGGACATGCTGTATTGGCCCGTTACGGCGATGGAGGTGCGGCACGACCCGGCTTATCGGGATAGTTATACCGGCGATCTGCTATCGGGATATTGCTTCTATTTCCGGAATGCTTTCACCGAGAGTATCGATGCGGATAATACTACTCCGATGTTTTTCCTGCCGGACAGCTACCTCGACCATGAAGGAGAGATCGACCTGCCTGCGGAAGGCACGAATTGCAAATGGAACCTCAGGTTCCAGTATATGTATCTGTCCTCATATAACGGGTACGGATATTCCGACAAGGATAAGTACTGCATGCGGTGTCCCGAGAAGGCGGCAGTAACCGTCAAGCAGGAGAATAAGGAGAGGATCTTCAAATTCTCGATGGTCGATTGGGGAGTATTCAGTACATGGAACCCTGATCCGACCGGAACCGGAAACACCTTGATCATCGAATTCCGGGGCAAGGCTGCCAAGTATTCGGGCTCGAAGCCGAACGACCTTGCAGACGATTTCTACAAATAGGCTGCGATCCGGCCGGTTCGGTGACCGGACAGGCGGATGACAGCCCCCCCCCTCCGGGCTTCCGGAAGGGGAGGGGATATGTTTCGGCTCCGGGCCGGAACACGAAGACGGCAAATTTTCTATAATCAATTTTTTTACCAGCGTTAAAATGGCGCATTTATGACCAAAAAAATCTTTCTATCATTGATGGCTGTTCTCGGCCTGTTCTTGTCCGCCCATGCGCAGGAACGGGAAATTACGGGTTCGGTCAAAGATCATGCGGGGGCCGGCATCGTCGGCGCCACCATTCTGGTCGAAGGCACTACAAAGGGTACGACCTCCGGTGCGGACGGCAGTTTTTCGATCAAAGCCGCACCGGACAATGTGCTGGTCGTGTCGTTCATGGGTTATCAGTCCCACACGATCAAGGTGGGGACGCAAACCCGGATCGACGTCGTGCTGAAAGAGGACACACAGGCTATCGACGACGTGATCGTCGTAGCGTTCGGTACGGCAAAAAAGGAGGCTTTCACCGGTTCGGCGACCGTCATCAAATCGGACGACATCGCCAAGTCGCAGCAGTCGAACGTAGCGCAGGCTCTGGCCGGAAAGGTCGCGGGCGTGCAGCTGACCAACACCTCGGGACAGCCGGGAGAGAGTCCGAAAATCCGCATCCGCGGCTTCAGCTCGCTCAACGCCGGCAACGATCCGCTCTGGATCGTGGACGGCATGCCCTACTCGGGTGACCTGAACAACCTCAATCCGAGCGACATCGAGTCGATGACCGTGCTGAAGGACGCCGCCTCGAACTCGCTGTACGGCGCCCGCGGCGCCAACGGCGTGGTGATGATCACCACCAAAAAGGCCAAGTCGCAGGAGGCTCACGTGACAATCGACGCCAAGTGGGGCGTCAATTCGCGCGCCGTCCAGGATTATGCGTACATCACCAACCCGGCACAATTCTACGAACTGCATTACAGTGCGCTGAAAAACTACTATGTCAATTCGGGAATGAGTGTCGGCGAGGCCCATCTGCGTGCCAATACGAATTTGACGGCCAATGCGAATGACGGAGGTCTGGGCTATATGGTCTATACGGTTCCTTCCGGGCAGGAGTTCATCGGCATCAACGGCAAGGTCAATCCCGCTGCGACTCTCGGCCGCCGTCTCGTCTATGAGGGCAAGGAGTACTACGTCCGTCCCGACGACTGGACCGATGCCGCCTTCCGCTCGTCCCTGCGTCAGGAGTACAACGCTTCGATCTCCGGGCAGACCGGAAACGCCTCGATCTACGGATCGTTCGGCTATCTGAACAACGAAGGTATCGCCTACAACTCGGACATGGACCGTTATACGGCCCGTCTGCGCGTGGACTATCAGGCCAAGAAGTGGCTCAAGTTCGGCGCCAATGCCAACTACACGCATTTCCGCTACAACCAGATCGACGACAGCGGCGCCGGTAACTCGTCGGGCAACGTTTTCGCTTATACGACGGCCGTCGGTCCGATCTATCCGCTCTACATCCGCGACGGCGAGGGTAATGTCATGTACAACGAGGACGGCATCAAGCTCTACGACTACGGCAACGGCGACAATGCCGGTATGGAGCGTTCGCTCTTCCCCAACAGCAACGCCCTCTCGGATTCGCGTCTCAACAAACAGGAAGCCGAAGGCAATGCTTTCAACGGTACGGGATATATCGACGTCACCTTCCTCAAGGATTTCAAGTTCACGTTCAACGCCGGCGTTTCGCTCGACGAAACCCGCTCCACCTCGGTTACGAATCCCTGGTTCGGACAGTTCGCCAGCGAAAAAGGCATGGTCTCGAAAGGCCATCAGCGGAATTTCGACCTCAACCTGCAGCAGATTCTCAACTACACCAAGCAGATCGGGCACCACAACCTCAACGTGATGCTGGGTCACGAGTCCTACCAGAACCGCATTTACTTGTTGTCGGCTTCCAAAAGCAACATGCTGACGCAGGACAACGACGAGCTTGCCGGGGCGATCATCGACAAACAGGGAGCCGGCTCCTACCGGAGGGAGTACAACAACGAGGGCTATTTCGCCCGCGTCATGTACGATTACGCAGGCAAATATTTCGCCTCGGCCTCCTATCGCCGCGACGCTTCTTCGCGTTTCCACCCCGACCATCGCTGGGGTAACTTCTGGTCGCTGGGCGGCGCATGGATCATTTCGAAGGAAAATTTCATGGAGAGCACCTATGAATGGCTCGACAATCTCAAGCTGAAGGCCTCGATCGGCTCGCAGGGTAACGACAACATCGGTAACTTCCGCTACACGAACACCTACACGATCGAAAACGCCAACGGAAAGGTCTCGACCGTCTTCAACGCCAAAGGATCCGAGAACATCACCTGGGAGACCAACTCCAACTTCAACGCCGGTGTGGAGTTCAGCTTCCTGCGCGGTACGGTTTCCGGAGGCGTCGAATATTTCCTCCGCAAGACGACCGACATGCTGCTGTCGTTCCCGGTAGCTCCGTCGCTGGGCTATTCGTCCTACTACGCCAACGTGGGCGACATGCGCAACAGCGGCGTCGAAATCGAGCTGAACTTTACGCCGATCCGGCGGGAGCATATCCAGTGGGACATCAATCTCAACATGACGCACCTGCGCAACAAGATCACCATGCTGCCTTCTGAACGGCGGACCAAGCAGGTCGATGGCTACTCCGGTTACGTGAGCGGCTCCACTTTCTTCGGAGAAGGACTGCCGATGTACACTTTCTACATGAGAAAATATGCCGGGGTTTCGGACGAGGGCCTTTCGATGTGGTACATGGACGAAACCGACGACAAGGGTAACCCGACGGGCAAGCGCGTCACGACGACTGAATATGCCAAGGCATCGGACTATCTCTGCGGCGACCCGATTCCCGATCTCTACGGCGGTTTCGGCACGAGCGTCAATTTCCGGGGCTTCGACTTGAGCGTGGCCTTCACCTACCAGATCGGCGGTCTGGCCTACGACTCGGGCTATGCGGCGGCCATGTACTCGCCGGCCAACAAGACGACGGGTATGAACTGGCACAAAGACATGCTCGACGCATGGTCGGCGGACAATACGTCGTCGAACATCCCGCGTTTGCAGTATGAAGATAAGGATCAAAACGGTATGTCTGATCGCTTCCTTATGGACGCCAGCTACCTGAACCTGCAGAACATCAACTTCGGCTACACGCTGCCGTCGAATTTCACCAAGAAGGTCGGAATCGAGAAGGTGCGCGTCTACCTTGCCTGCGAGAATGTCTGGTACTGGTCCAAACGTCAGGGATTCGATCCCCGCTACTCTTATTCGGGAGCGACGAGCCAGGCCACCTATTCGCCTGTAAGAACGATTTCGGGCGGCATCAACATCCAATTCTAATCGGCCTCAAACACTTTACGACAAACGACATGCATATGAAAAAAGCGACAAACATAACGCTCGCGACGCTGGCGGCAGCTTTGCTGGCAAGCAGCTGCATCAAAGAAGCCGACCCCTATGAAATAGCCACCGAGGATCAGGTCACCCTCGAAACGCTGATCGAAGGCATTCCGGCCTCGCTCGTACAGGCCGGTTCCGCAGGCTATGCAAAGGATGGCCAAGCTTGGGATTTTGCCCTGCCGGCCATCCATATCGCCACGGAATCCATGACGGGCGACGTCGCCATCGGCGGCAATATCGGTTACGACTGGTTCGCACAGTGGGGAACCAACGAAGCGCTCGGCGCCGACTATGCCGTGGGTGCACTCACGTGGGACAACTACTATGCGTGGATCATGGCGGCCAACAACGTCATCAAACAGATCGACGCCTCGGATTTCGCGACGCTCGACGCCACGCAGAAGTCCTATCTGGGCTTCGCCTACGCCTATCGGGCCATGTTCTACCTCGATCTGGTGCGTCTGTACGAGTTCAAGGAGAACAATTACACCGAAGCGCCCGGGGTTCTCGGGCTGGGCGTGCCCATCGTACTGCCCGAGACTACCGAGGCCGAGGCCAAGAACAACCCCCGTGCCAAGGTCGACGACATCTACGATCAAGTGATCTTCCCCGACCTGGACAAGGCCGAAGAACTGTTGAGCGGCTTTACGGCTCCCGACAAGTATACGATCAGTCCGGCGCTGGTCTACGGACTGAAAGCCCGGGCCTGGCTTGAGCGCGGTACGGCCAAGAACGACGCCGAAGCCTATGTTTCCGCTGCCGAGTACGCCCGCTTGGCCATTAACGCCAGCGGCTGTACACCCCTGACGCAGGAGCAGTGGGAAGACCCCTCGAACGGCTTCAACAGCGCCATGTCGAACAATGCCTGGATCTGGGGCCTTGCGCTTCCGAGCGAGAGCGTTGCCAACCTGTTCTGCTTCACGGCGCACATGAGTACGGAGAATGCGTGGAGCGCCTACGGAAACGACGCCTGCCGCTGCATCAACAGCAACCTCTACAACAGTATCGACCTGCGCGACTTCCGCCGCCATTCGTGGCTCGATCCCGACCGCAAAGACCCGGAGAAGGAGTCCTACGACTACAAAAGCTGCCGTAAAGAGGGCAAGGAATACTTCAATGAACTGCCCGATTACGCGAACATCAAGTTCCGTCCGGCGCAGGGCGCTTATGAGGATTTCAAGGTCGGCGGAGCCGCAGACCATCCCTACATGCGCGTCGAGGAGATGTACTTCATCGAGGCCGAGGCCAAGGCGCATGAAAATCTTGGCGAAGGAATTCGGCTGCTCAATGAGTTCATGAACAATTACCGCATTGTGGGCGGAGGTTACGACTGTACGAACATGTCGTCGTCGGTTGAAAATTTCACCAACGAGCTGATGCTTCAGAAGCGCATCGAGTTCTGGGGCGAAGGCATCGTCATGTTCGACATGAAGCGGCTCGACATGTCCACCCGACGGGGCTATGTGGGAACCAACTCTCCTGCCTCGTACCGGCTGAATACGGAAGGCCGTGCACCCTACTGGAACTTCGTGATCTCGCGCGGTGAGACGCAGAACAACCCCGTCATCGCCACGCAGAACAATCCCGATCCTTCGCAAACGGTCAAGCCGTGGAACGGGTGATGACCATCTGCGATCAAGCTGTCAAATCTAAAAGCAAATTACCGTGAAGACATTCAAGCATATATTACCGTTCCTGCTGGCACTTCTTGTCCTTGCCGGCTGCGAGGACGACGTGAACTATACGCAGGGAACCGCGGAGAATCCCGATTGCTACGGTGTCTACTTCCCGAAGAAGCAGGCTACCCGGACCGATCTGGAGTTCGAACCGGGAACCCAGACCGAAGCGACCTATACGGTCAAACGGCGCAACACCGTGGATCCGATCGTCGTTCCGGTCGTCGTGAAGTCCAACGTCGAGGATATTTTCGTCGTCGAGCCGATCGCATTCGATGCCGGAGAGGACGAGACGACCTTTACGATCAGTTTCCCCAAGGCCCAAATGGGCACGACCTACACCTGCGATATCAACATCGAAGATCCGCGCTACGCTTCGATCTACGGTGCCGATAAGGTGAACCTTTCGATATCGCTCGTGCTGGCCAAATGGGAATTGGTCACCGACGAAAAGACCGGTGAGACCAAAGGCCGCTACCGCGACGACATTCTGGGCAACTTCGCGTCGATAGACAACCCCAATGCTAATCCGAACCCCGAAATCGAACTCGAAATCTACGAGCGTTCGGACAAGAAGGGCTATTACCGCATGAAAGCCTACACTCCGGAGCTGATGAACATCTTCGCCGGAGGACAGGTAAACCACGAGAACCGCAACGTCTGGACCTATGTCGATGCCTCGGATCCGAACAAGGTCTATTATCCCTACCAATCGACCGGTCTGACCCTCTTTGCCGATATGGGCGAGTGGTACATCGCATCGCAAACACCGGAAAATTTCGCCATGGACGAATCGGCCGGACAATATGGCACGCTCAAGAACGGCGTGATTACCTTCCCGGCGCAGGGTATCGTGCTCGAACCGAGCGAAGGTGAATATGCCGGAAAATTCTTCTATGCCAACGCAAACGGCCTGCAGCGGATCATGCTTCCCGGAGCCAGGGTCTACGACTACTCGGTGGCCCTCACCAAAAGCGAACCCGCAGATGGTGTCGTCGAAATCGGCGCCACCCTCTCCGAGGACACCCGAGAGTTCCGCTATGCGATCTTCACGGGCAATTTGAGCGACGGCGAGGCGAGCCTCAAGGCACAGGAGATTGCCGATGGCAAGATCGCCGCGGAACTCATCAAGACGATCACTGCTTCGGGGACGATTTCCGTTCAGGATCTGGAAGGCGGTACCGGCAAGTACACGCTTGTAGGCTGCATCTACGGTTCGGACGAAGAGGCGAATCCGGAGGGCGGCGAAACGGCGTCGCAGAATCTGAAAATGCAGGGCTACGCCTCCATTTCGTTCGGATATATCGCCAAGGGCGACGAGGACAAGGTTTCCGTCATTCTCAACATCGGGCTCGAAGCCACGAACGAATTCGCGGGACAAGGCATTACGACGGACAATGCGGCGAAATTCTGGGCCTATGGCGAGGGGATTGAATCTGTTAAACACGGAGTCTTCAAGACAAAAGACATCCAAGGATTGGACATGACGGCTTTCCTCAAAGAGGAGGGCAAGGATTTCACCAAAGAGCAGCTCGACGCCATCAACGGCGGACATTACAGCGTCATGCTCACGGGGCTGAACGGCGACACGGAGTACACGTTCGCCGGACTGGCTTACAACGGATATGCCAGCAAACTCTTCACGGCATCCATCAAGACCACCGGTGTATACAACCCGGGATTGGAGAGCGAGTTCCTCTACTCGGACTTCCTGCCGCAGAAAGAGCAGCCCTCGAAGGAGTACCTGATTTCGACCGAATGGAACTATTATGCTGTCAACGTCATGGATGAGAAGCCGATGCGCCGGAAGATCGGCACGGTGACCATCGAAGACGATCCGGCGGACGACAGTTCGGCCGATCTGCTGACCATCACGGGACTCCCCGGGGTCGAGTTCGACGAAGGCGGTCGGATTCCGGCGGTCTACGTTCCCTCCACTGCTCCGCTCGCAGGCATAACCGGCGCTATCTCCCCGCTTCTTTCGCAAACGCCGATCGGTGTCATCAACGGAGAGGACATCCTCGCCGGCTGCGTCTCGGAGGAGAACCCCGAAGCCCTCTATGCGGTCAATTATCCGTTCATCGGAGGCGCCGTGGCCGACGGTTACATCTATTTCGTGCCCACCCCGAACTATGTCGAGCAGGGGGCCACGTTCCGTTATCTGTATACGTTGAGTACGACGACCCCCTATTCGATCCTTACGGATATGTTGCTCGTCGATCCCGCCAAGGATATGGGCGGCATTCCCGAACTGGCCGCAGAGCGGATTGCAGAATTGCGCCGAATGGCCGCAGGACTCCGGCAGCCGCGGAATTACGTCGAACGGCTCGAATTCTCCGTTTCCGCAGAACGCGGTTCCGTCAAAACCGTACCGACCGACTATGCGAAAGGATTCCTGCCCGCATCGGCTCCTGAAGCGAAAGTCGTAAGGGCTACGGTCGGATTCAGCGACGCTGTGCAGCGTGCGAACGGTTCGGGATCGGAACTCCGCTTCCGGAAAACGGCCGCTGCCGAAATCACGCTCAAGTAATATCGGATCGGGAGAGGCCGGTCGTCCGGCAAGTGTCGGCCTCTCCCTTTTTTCCAAGCCAAAAACAACCTGCCGGACTCAAAAATCAGCATGATATATGCATAACAAAACGAAACTCCTGATTTTCGCCTCCCTGCTGCTGGCCGCCTGCTCGACGGATCCCATGCAGGAAATACCGAACCGCGGGGATTCCGCTCCCGAAATCGAGACTTCGGGCAAAATCTGCAATACGTCGGACGACGCCGTGGCCGGTTCGCTCATCGTAAAATTTGGCGAAGAAGCCATTCCCAGTCTCGAACAGAATGCGTTGAATGCGGCCAAGACCCGTTCGGCGCTGACCCGTTCGGGCATCGAATCCGTCGATGACATCCTGAACGACCTGCACGTCACCTCGCTGGAGCGCGTCTTCCCCGAAGCCGGCGAACACGAGGCCCGCACCCGTGCGGCAGGGCTTCACAGATGGTATGTGCTCGGGTTCGCATCGGAAGAGGATCTCGACAAGGCGGCCGAGAGACTCGCAGGTGTCGCCGAAATCTCGAAAGTACAGTTCCGCACCCGTCTCTACCGGGCTTCCGACTGCAAAACCTATCCGTTTCAAGCAACGGCGAACGGCCAGACCCGCGCTTTGGTTACAGCGGATTTCAACGACCCGAATCTTTTCTGGCAGTGGCATTACATCAACAATGCCGACCAGGCCGTTGCCACTACATCGGTGGCCGGAGCCGACATCAATGTGGCCGACGCATGGAAGCTCACGGCAGGTAATCCCGAAGTCATCGTCGCCATCGTGGACGAAGGGGTGAAATACACTCATCCGGATCTGGCGGCCAACATGTGGATCAATCCGAACCCTTCGCCCGAGTACGGGAAGCAGGATATACACGGATGGAACTTCGTCACCGACGGTCCCATTTCATGGGGGCAGAAGGGCGATTCGGGACACGGAACGCACGTTGCGGGCACGGTAGCCGCCGTCAATAACAACGGCATCGGCGTCTGCGGCGTGGCCGGAGGTACGGGCAAGGGAGACGGTGTGCGTCTCATGTCGTGTCAGATCTTCTCGGGAGACCTGACGGGTGACGCCCTCGTGTCGAGCCGTGCCGTAAAATACGCCGCGGATCACGGTGCCTCCATCCTCCAGTGCTCGTGGGGCATCAAGGCGGGAATATACACGTCGGACAACATGTTCATCAAACAATCGCCGATGGATTACGAGGCGCTTCAGTACTTCGCCGCCCAGAAGAACTGCGAGGCCCTCGACGGCGGACTGATCATTTTTTCCGCCGGCAACGAATCGACAGCCATGTCCGGCTATCCGGCAGGCTATCGTGATTATATCTCCGTCACCTCGTTCTCGCCCGACTACCTGCCGGCCAATTATACCAACTACGGTTCCGGCTGTAATATCGCGGCTCCCGGCGGCGAAACGAGCGGTCTGAGCGGCGGCGAGAAGGCCGGCGTACTCTCGACACTCTGCTCCGAAACGAGCAACGGAGCGGATTACGGCTACATGCAGGGAACCTCGATGGCCTGCCCGCACGTCTCGGGCGTAGCCGCACTCGGCCTCTCCTATGCCCTGGAGAAAGGGAAGAGATACTCGCTCGACGAATTCAAGACCATGCTGCTCACCTCGGTCAATGAAATCGACTCCCGGCTGGGCGAAGGCTCGAAGGCCACGATCGCCGACGTGTCGATTTACCGCGGCAAAATGGGCACCGGCATTACGGACGCTTATCAGTTGCTCATGCAGATCGAAGGGACGCCCTGTCTGCAGGTCGCATTGGGCGAGGTGCAGCTCATTCCGCTGACGCAGCATTTCGGGCAGGGTGCCGAAGACCTTACCTACACCGATATCCAGATGTCGGCCAAGGACATGGAAAAGCTTGGCATCAAGGCGGCTCCCAAAATGTATAATGGAAAACTGATGATCAAATGCACGAAACCCGGATCGGCCAAAATCAAGGTTTCGGCGATAGCCGGCGGTACGAAACCCGGAACGGGTGTCGTGATGGGCGGCATGGTCATCACCAAGGAATTCGCCGTCATCGCCCGTTCGGCCGGCGCAGCAAACGGAGGTTGGTTATAAAAACAGTGCTTGCAATGAAAAAACATCTTTATCATCTGCTCGTTTTCTCCCTGCTCGGCATTTTCGCCGCAAGCTGTTCGGATGACGACGATGCCCCCAACATTCAGTCGGAAATCGTAGGCGAATGGCGCCTCACTTCCTGGTCGGAGAGTGCTCCCGAAGGATTCGAGGTATACGTCGAATTCACTTCGGCAGCGACGTTCGGACTTTATCAGAAGGTCGAAACGTCGAACTACACCAAATACACCGGGCGTTATTCGATCGACGGATCCCGGCTGACCGGAGTGTACGACGACGGCGAGAGCTGGGGCAACGGCTACGATTTCGAGTTGACGAATGGCGGGAACACCCTGACGATGACCACCCGAACCGAGCCGGCCGAAACCAGCGTATATTCCCGGACGATCATTCCGGATGACGTGCGCAATGCCCGAACGTCCCGTGCCGAATCTTCTCTGGAAATGAGGCGAATGCTATAATCTGTAATATTCGCGCCGCTCCGCCATTAAGTGTAAGGTAAGGACAAGAAGATGCGGTTGAAACGCTAATAACGGTCAGACCAGTAACGCTTCAATGTGTGGAAGGCATTTGTCAACCGACAAATAATTTCGAGTGAAAATCTCTTACTATAATGTGTTAAAACATTAAAATAGAAAGTTCAAAATTACGAGATTGCTCACTGGGATAGGATGGCTAAAGCCATCCTATCTTTTTTTAGAATATTTCTACGAGAACTGGTATTGACGACAAAATAATAAATATGGCGATTTCCGGCGAGAAATCCAAATGTGGAAAAATTTTGAAAGGCGAATAATTACAAGTTGTATGATTTGAATCGGATGATGCGATCCGGATAATATTTTTCGACCGATGCCCGATTTTCAGCGATGTGAAGGTGAATTTCAGATATTTGTTTATGTGGTTCGGGTTTCATATCTTTGTCTTACCTAACTTCAAATTATTTTTGTTATGAAACTGAAAATGTATTTTCTGATGCTCGCTTTAGGAGTATGCGGAGCGGCTATGCAAAGTTGTGATGACGATGATGACAACTTGAAAGTTCCCGAAAAATTGCAGTCTGCGTTTTCTCAAAAATATCCTGAAGCCAGTCCGAAATGGAAAACCCGGGGTAATTATTACATTGCGGATTTCCAGGACCAGAATTATGAATCCGAGGCCTGGTTTACTTTCGATGCCGTTTGGCTGATGACCGAAACGGACCTGCCTTATGCGGCTTTGCCCGAAGCCGTCAAAAACGCCTTCCAGAACAGCGAATATAGATCGTGGAGGCCGGATGATGTGGATATGATAGAACGTGAAAGCATGGAACCGGTCTATGTTTTGGAGGTGGAGCAGGGCTCGCGGGAAATGGATCTTTATTACAACGCGGAGGGAATTCTGATCAAGGCGGTGGAAGATTCGGAGGATGATTCCGAGGATTACCTGCCGGTTGAACTTCCCGAAGGGGTGAAAAATTTTCTGCAGGAGAAATATGCGGCATCCGAAATCGTAGAAACGGACCGGGAACACGGACAGTTTGAGGTGGATATCATCCACGACGGAGTTGCCAAGAAGGTGCTTTTTGACAACAACGGAAATTGGCTTTCCACATCCTGGGAGATCAGTCCGGATACTCTTCCGGAAGCCGTTAAAACTGCGATCCAGCAGGCAATTAACGATAATTATGTCGGTTATGAAGCCGACGATGAGCCGGGAATGGTAGAAACACCAGATGGGAATTATTATCGAATCGAGCTGGAAGCGGAAGATGGCAGGGAGGTGATTCTCAAAATCCGGGAAGACGGCACTTTGCTGAAATAGATTCGTTTGCATAGGCATGCCGACAGGCAAATGAAAAATTCGCTTGGCAGCTGTTCGTATTATATCATCTGTTTTAATAGAACGATTTACCTATGAAAAAAATCGGTTTGCTGCTATTTTTTGCGGTATTCGCTTGCTCTTTGTCCGCACAAAACAGGCTTTCCGTCTTTATCGGAAATGCCAATCGGTATGCTTCGGTCGATTTGTCGGATTTCTGTCGGCGCCTCTGCGTGGAATACGATATTTCGGCAGAATTGCTCAATAATTATTACCGGCGTTGCGGCAGAGATTGGGGGCATGTGGGCCTTGCGCTGGAGATCGCCCGAACCTCGGGACGAAGCATGCGCGATATCTGTGATTATTACAGACGTTATAAGAGTGAGGGCTGGGGGCGGATTCTGATCGAACTGGGAATCGGTCCCGAGTCGTCGTATTGTGCTCCGTTCTATGATCGGGTGCATTGTCATAGCGATTACTGGCACGAGCATTACGACTCCTATTGCAAACGACATGGGAAGTATCATCCGCACAAGCACGGGTATAAGAAACACCCGAAATATGGGAAGCGGAAATACGGGAGATATCATGACGATGATTACGACGATGACGAGGATGATGACGATTGAGTGGCCGGTGATAATTCCATGTAAATCGTTATACGTATAATTGTTTTATGAAAAAGATTTTATTGGTTTTTGTTTGCAGTTTGTTCGCTTTCGAGACGGTTTTGGCTCAAGAGAAAAACGCCGTGGGATTACGGTTGGGAGATGGCGTGGAATTTCTTTATCAACGCGATCTTTCGTCTCGGAATTTTTTGCAATTCACGTTGGCGACTCCTCATTTTGAAGGACTGTCCGTTACGGGAATCTATAATTGGCGCTGCTGCCGGTGGAATTGGACACCCCGGACTTGCGATTGGTATCTGAATGCCGGTGTGGGTGGAGCCTTGGGGCTTTATGACTTTGACGATTCGGGTTTTTTACTCGGTCTGGCCGGCTCCTGCGCTTTCGGCTGTCATTTCAAAAATGCCCCGATCTCTTTGGAGGTGGATTACCGTCCTGTGATCGGAGCCGTGATCGGCGGTGGACATGACGGCTTCTTTGATCCCGGATTCTGGAATTTCGGATTGTCCGTCAAATTCCATTTTTGAAACTATGAATGATCGTTATATATTCTTAATAGCCGTTTAAGCAGGAACGGCTATCCGACGAATCTCTGAAAACAAATTCGCCACCGCCGGAACAATCTGGCGGTGGCGAATTTGTGAAAATGAATTTATTGAATGCGACTTTTGTCCGGTCATACATGGAATTTTACAACAGGTGTCCGGTAGCCGCCTGAGACTCCGGTTTCTGTTCCCGACAACATCGGCCGGTATCCTTTCGATAACTGCGTTGTCATAATGGATTCAAATGAATAGGTTCACGTTCGCTTTCCCGGCACGCTCCATGTAGGTGGCAACACCGCCTACGGTCACGTTGTCCAGCAATTCTTCGCGCTGGACGCCCATCACCTCCATCGACATCTGGCAGGCGATGAATTCCACGCCGTTGTCGATAGCCTGCCGGCGCAGCGTTTCGAGCGAGTCGATTCCTTTCCGCTTCATGATGCGGCGCATCATCCGGTTGCCGATCCCGAACATATTCATTTTCGAAAGGTGTAATTTGAGCGATGACGACGGCAGCATCATGTCGAACATGCGTCCGAAGATGTCCTTTTTCGTCTTCGGTTTGGCGATTTTCTTGATGTGTCTGTCCCGTCCTGAAAAAGGTTTACAAAAAAGAGTAAATCTTATGCAGCAAAAAACGAATTCAGACTTATCGCGTCATTATTTACCGCGTCAGTTGCGTCATCTGATTTTACAGGAGTATTTGAG
>NZ_QTXM01000031.1:0-19301 GCF_003461645.1 Alistipes sp. AF14-19 | reverse complement strand
TTTTGCTGCATAAGATTTACTCTTTTCTGTAAACCTTTTTCAGGACGGGACACTCGGCAAAACCGACGAGGAAATAACGCTGACGCGCCTTGCCCTACTGAAAGACCTTGCCAACAAGCGCGCCGAACATTTCAAAGCGGCGCAGCAGCTCTATAAAAAGGACAGCGAGGAATACAAAGCATCACAAGACGCCAAGAAAAAAGCGGACGAAGACTACCGATCAGCGCTGAACGATACAGCGAACCACCTGCGCAGCCTCGCATCCGCCTATAACGACGCGGCGTTAAAAAAGAAACTGGGTGCGGTCAAATACGCGACGCAACAAGCCAACGAGGAATTCAAGAATCAGCGCAAACTACTCGTCGAATTGGTGTATGCAGGTAAGGTAGCCAGCAGCGAAGCGAAAGATATTCTTGCGAGCCTCGAAGCCGCACGCGACAAGACAATAAAGGAAGCCTACAAAGAAGCCGCAGAAAAGCAGAAACAGGCCCTTGCGACCGAACTTGCCGCCGTGCGCGCAGCGACCGACGCCAAAGTCGCCTTGATGAAAGAGGGCATCAGCAAGCAGTTGACGCAGGAAGAGGTCGCATACCGCCGTCGGGTCGCCGATCTGAAAAAACGCCTCGAAACCGAAAAGGGGTTGACGAAAAAGGCAAAGGCAGCAATTCAGCAGCAAATCGAGCTGGCCGAACAGCAGCACGTCTTGAACGTCGAGAAGATCAACCGCGCGGGCCTCGACAAGAAAATCCGGCAAGAGCAGCAGAATATCGCCCTGCGGCTGGCCGCCGTCAAACAAGGAACCGACGCTGAATATACGCTGAAAGTCGAACAGTTACGGAAACAGCAGGAAGCCGAACTTGCCAACATCGAACTGACCGAGCAGCAAAAGGTTCTCATCCGGGAGAAATACAACAAGCAACTGGACGACCTTTCGAACCAATGGATAAACGCCAACCTGCAAAAACAGAACGACGCTCTACGGCTCGAATGGGAGAACCGAATCAACGCCGCCGCCGTACAGGGGCAAAACACCCTGCAATTACAGTTGCAGATGCGGCAAGCGGAACTCGACGCCTTGCAACAGATGGAGGGCGAAAGCGACGCCGCATTCAAGGCCCGACAGCTCGCCGCGCAACAGGCATACGTCGACGCAAAACGAGCCGTCAACGACTACGAGATACAAATCGAACAAGCAAAGTTGGAAGCACTCGCCGCAGTTACGAACGGTTTGTCTGGTTTACTCGAAGAACTGGGTGAAGATAATAAGGCTTTTGCCGTTTTGAGCAAAACACTTGCATTGGCCGAGATCGCCATCAACACCGGAAAGGCTATCGCAGCGGGTACGGCGCAGGCTCAAAGCGTCCCATTCCCCGGCAACCTTATCGCAATCGCTACGACTGTTGCAACGATCATGGCGAATATCACGTCGGCGATTAAGACTGTCAAATCGGCAAAATTCTCGACTGGAGGTTATGTGTCCGGGCCGGGAACGTCGACAAGCGACAGTATACCCGCCATGCTGTCGGACGGCGAATCGGTAAACGCAGCCTTGCCGACGTCTATGTTTGCCCCGATCTACTCGGCGCTGAACCAGCTCGGAGGCGGTGCGCCGATAGTCGCCGCACAGTCGAGCAATCAGATAGCAGGCGAAGATATGCTTGCCCGCGCATTCGCAAAGGGAGTTTCGCAACTCGACATGCGCGTCGGAGTGGATGAAATAACCCGCGTATCTGACCGGGTGAAAGTAGTCGAATCATTAGGCGATTTGTAGTTATGAAAGTACACGAAATTTTGCAACAGAACACCGATCTGCTCCGGGCGCTCGCTCGCGCAGGCGCGGCTATCGAGGATGTCCGCTATATCCCCTTGTGGAACGACTACGAACGGCTTCGCCGTGACGGGTTCAAAGTAGCGTATATCGTCGCGTACCTGTGCGACACCTACGAGGTCAGCGAACGCACCGTCTATCGCATTATCCGACGATTCGGCCGCGACGTCAATACGAGCCGCTGACACGGCGTGTCAGTTGATTGTGCCTCAAAGCGTGTATTTATTACACGCTTTTTATTTAGCTTTGTTTCGTAAAATCAAATCTATGGCAACTCTCAAACTCTACAATCCGATTCTTTCCGAAGCGACAAAAGAATGCTACTGGTTCTGCGACGAGGCCGGAACGAGTTTCAAGGACGTGGACGAATTCATCAACGGCATCCCGGCAGGCGACGATAATATCGAATTACTATTGCACTGCGACGGCGGCGAGGTAAGCGAGGGCTGGGCCATCGTCGACAAGCTGCGGAGCACGGGCAAGAAGATAACCGCGACCATCGAGGGGAATTGCGCGTCGATGGCTACCGTCGTTTTGCTGGCCGCTTCCGAACGCCGAGCATACCCGCACGCCTCGTTGCTCATTCACAAGCCCTACTATCCCGAATACACGCTGGCCGACGCGTACCGTGCCGATGATCTCGAATCGCTGGCCGCCTCGTTACGGGACGACGAACAGAAAATGCTCGATTTCTACGTCGAGCGAACCGGAGCAGATCGCGCGGAACTCGAAGCGCTTATGAACGAAGACAAGTTTATCGGGATGGAGCGAGCAAAGGAACTCGGATTCATCCAGACGATCATTCCCGCAGCGTCGGCATCGGCAGGCGGCCCGAACAGCGCGAAATCGGCTGCGTGGAAGCAGCAAAATTCAATAACCAACAATCAAAATTCTATGGCAACAAAAACCACGAAAAGCGAAGACAAAAGCGTGCTTCGCAAAGCCCTCGCAGCGCTGGCCGTTGCGCTGGGACTGGAAGCCCCGCAGCCCGTCAATTACGAGCTGAACACCGAATCGGGCGACACGATCACGATTGACAAGCCGGACGGCGAAGATCCCGCCGTCGGCGACAGCGCATCGCCGGACGGAGAGCACAAGATGCCCGACGGCAAGACAATCGTCATCGAAGACGGTAAAATCACGGAAATCCGCGACGCCGAAGACGAGGGCGACGGAGGGGGCGATGGTGGCGACGGCAGCGGAAACGACCCCGATTCCGATGCGCTGGCGGCGGCTAACGCACGTATCGCCGAACTCGAAACCGAACTTGCGGACGCCCGCAAGAACGCAAAAACGACCGACGAGAAACGCATCTTGAATCTCGTCGCCATTGCGGGCGGCGAAGCATGGCTTGTCAAGGCCAAGTCCGACTACAAGCCCGCCGCACGTCAAACCACGACCACAGCCGCAGGAGAAGGCAAGAAGAACGCCGCGAAACCGCAGTCGCGCGTTCAGCAACGCATCGCCGAACTCGAAGCAGCACATCAGAAAACGGAGTAAATCACAAACAACACCAATCAATTATGGCAAGTACAGGACTTAATTTTTCGAATCTGACCCCCGATAACGGGGCGATTAAAGACCTCAAACGTCTGATCTTCCTTGCGGTCACCGACCCCGAATCGCTCGGAAAGATTTTCAATTTCCTGCCGAAACAGAAGCACGGCGAAAAGGTCGGTTTCATCGGCGAATTCGGCATGGTCGGCAAAGCCTCACAGGGCTGTAATCCGACGTTCGGAACCAGCGTCCTTGCGACGAGCGAAAAAGAGTGGGACATCCGCGAATGGGAGGTTGCCGAAAAAATCTGCTACAAGGATTTGGAGGGCACAGTCGCACAGGTCGCCATGCGTACCAAGACGAACATCGCCGACCTCACGGGTACGGAATATACCGACTATATCCTCGCGCCCCGGCTCGAACTCGCCATCCGCAAGATGCTGATGCGTTACGCATGGTTCGGCGACAAGGCAGCCGATACGGTCACAGACGGCGGCAACCTGCTCGATTCCATCGACCCGGCGTATTTTACCCTCGTCGACGGTTTCTGGAAGCGTCTGTTTACGCTGGCCGCCGCAACGCCCGACCGTCGCACCACATGCGCAGCCAACGCCGCCGCGACGTTCGCCGAGCAGAAAGCCGCCATGCGTCAGAATTATGCTGCCGTCGATTTCCTCGACGCACTTATCTCCGACGCCTCGACGGTTCTGCGGCAGGCCAACGGCCAGCTCATCTACATCACGCAAGCGCTGAAAGACGCGCTGGACGCTGACCTCAAACGAAACAACAAAGGTTCGGAATTGCAGTGGACGGCGCTGTTCGACGGCATCACGGAAACGAACTACAACGGTGTGCAAATGCTCGCCATCCCGTTCCTCGACGAGATCATCAAAGGCTGCGAAACCGTCAGCGGCGGCAAGGCGTGGAACAAGCCTTATCGCGCGCTCTACACGATCAAAGACGACCTGCTCGTCGGTATGGAGAGCGAAAGCGAAGTCGCCGACATTCAGGTATGGTTCAACAAGGACGAGCAGATGAACAAAATTCTGTCGAAAGACAAGATCGGAACGCTGATCGCCGACGATAACCTCGTGCAGGTAGGTTTCTAACCCTCAAAACTCGATTACACTATGAATTGCGATAGCTTCATCAAGGCGAAAATCGAAAAGAACTGCGCGGAACCGATCGCGCGAGGCGTCGAGCGTACCGCGTGGATCGGAAACCGGGCGCAGCTCGACATCGCCAATCTTGAATTTGTCGAGGGTTCGACGAATCAAGTGCTGAATCTGCCGCTTATCAAAGGCGCGCAGTTGTACCCGATCGTTCAGTACGGCACGAAGCCGTTCGAGGGGCTGAAAACCGACCTCGACGGCAGCGGCAAGCTGGGCGGCACGGCTTCGACCGAATTTCCTTTCATCGTGCCCGACAACAGCCCGGCGGTTTGTGAGAATATCATCGACCCGCTGCTCGACGGAGAGTTTTTCGTCATTTGGCAGAACAGGCACAAAAACCTGCGGGCCACGAATGAGGCGGAACGCGGGGCGTCGGCCTACCAAATCGCCGGACTTTTCAATGGCCTTACGCTGTCGGCCGGGTCGTGCGAGAAATACAGCGACGACACCCTATCGGGCTGGGCTATTACGCTCAAAGAGGAGAAAGCGCCCCGTTCGGCGATGTTCCTCAACGCGGGTTCGCTTGCAGCCACCGAGGCGCTCATCAAAACGATGCTCACCCCCTCCGATGCGGAGTAATACACTATGACCGTCGACGAGGTAAAAATCCTGCTTTCGGACTTGAATAGGGGTTACAATACCCCCTATTCGAGCGCCGAACAGGCGACTATCGAAAGACTTTATTACGAGGTCTTGGGAAAGCATTTGAACGGCTGTCGATGTCCCGACAAGTGGCACGACGCCGTGCTCGAAATCAACTCGTACATCAAAAAACACGGAAAAATGAAAGAGAAATCGAATTACAAACTGCGTGCAGGGGTTATTCTGCAAATCGCAGGGTCTTCGGAAATTTACACGAACGACAATCTGACCGACGAGGTGGCCGCGGCGTTCCTCAAAGAGCACCCGAACGCCGCCGGGCGTTTCGAGGTTATCCCTACGGCGGAAAAGGATGCCGAAGCACCGAAAGCTGGCGGGGAATCATCGGAACTCGAAGCGGCACACAACCGTATCGCCATCCTCGAATCCGAGAAAGTGGAACTTGAAAGCCGTTGCGCCGCATTGCAGGCCCGAATCGACGCCGCGGCGGCCACCGAAACGGCGGCCACTGACGACGAGAAGCCCGGCAGCGATGACACCGGAGCCGAAAGCGCTGACGAAGCCGACGAGCGGCCCGCCGGGAACAACGGCAATACTGCCGATGACGCTATCCGACAGGCTATCGCCGCCGAACTCGTGGCCGGGAAGTCGAAAACGGCCATCAAGCAGGAGTTGGCGGGCAAGGAGATCGGCGGCGTGAAGCTCACACACCGCCTTATTTCCGACTACATCGAGAAGATCACCGCAGAGGAGTAACCACCCATGAACGTAAAGCACACAAAGAAGCCCGAAACGCGTGTAGACGTTAAATACCTGTCGTCGTTGGGTATCAAAACCTACGGCGACAATAACCTATACCCGCAAACGGTGCGCGATATTGTCGATTCGTCGCCCACAGGTCGCACCTGTGTCGAGCGGCGTTCGACATATATCGAGGGAAACGGCCTCGCATCGCAAGCGTTGGCCGAAACCGTGTGCGACACGCGAGGGAATACGGTAGACGACGTTCATCACTTGTGCGCCGACGATGTAGCCTACCAAGACGGCCTTGCCCTACACGTCAATTACAATATTCTCGGACAGATCGTGTCGATGGCGCACGTTCCGTTCGAGAATTGCCGCCTTGAAGAGGAGGACGACGACGGCGTTATAAGCCATATCGTCGTACACCCCGATTGGCGGGGTAAAAAGACGCGCGGCGGCAAAGCCGTAAAGGTAACCATCGAAACAATCGAGGTGTTCCCGGTCTTCAATCCGTCGCCCGATGTCGTGCAGTTGCAGATACAGGCCGCAGGCGGTATCGAATTCTACAAGGGTCAGATTCTCTACATTTCACGTGCCGGGCGAAATGCCTATCCCCTGCCGTTGGTCGACGTCGTATTGACCGACATGTCGACGGACGAGGGGCTTTCGAACGTCAACAACCGAAACGTCCGAAACAATTTCCTAACGGCGGGTATGCTCATTACGAAGCGCGGACAAGGTAGCAGCACGGTCGACGGCGACAAAGACGGCGCATCGTCCGACGACGGATTTACGGAAGAATTCGAAAAGCTGCAAGGCGATACGAATTCGCTTAAAATCATGCAGGTTGAGATTGAAACCGACGAGGATAAGCCCGAATTCGTACCGTTCAAGACGAACAACTACGACAAGGAGTTTACAGCCACAACGAAAGCCGTAACCGATAACATCTATGCGGCGCTCAACCAAGAAACATTCGGAAGATTACGCAGCGGCAGTATCGGGTTCACAGGCGACCTTGCGAACGACGTGAAGCGCGAATACTGCGAGCAGGTAGCGAAGCAGCAACGGATGTTATCGCGTGCGTATCGGGCTATTTTCAGCCATTGGGAACCGAACACGATTCCGTACACCGGAGCGGGCGATGCTGCCATCGAACCGCTCGTAAAATCTATTGCCAACGATGCGACATCTGATTGAACCGTGCGACGTCGATAAATACGCCCGCCCCTGCGACATGGACGACGAGATTATCGCCCGCGCCATCGAAGAGGCCGAATTGCTCGACATCAAACCGAAGCTGGGCGACGAACTGTTCATGCGGCTACTTACGCACGTGCAATTCGCCGTACTCCTTAATGGCGGCGAGTACACCGACGAATGCAGGAACCAGCGGCATTTCGTCGGTCTGCGGCGGACGCTGGCATACTACGTTTGGGCGCGCCTCGTCAAAACGAGTGTAAACCATTTGACACGCTTCGGCTTCGTGCAGAAGCGCGACGAATATTCACAGGCGACCGAATACCGCGAGCGGCAAACGGCGTACAACGACGCTTTCGCCATCGCTGACGGTTATATGAAAGAGTGCCTTGCCTACATCCAAGCAAAGCCGGAAATTTTCGCTGATTATACGCTCAAGGGGAAAGTCAAGGCCAATCGAACGAAATTCAAAATTTTAGGCAATTAACTATGTATGACATCAAATTAGGGCAGGGATGCGGCATCAAAGCCACGATGTTGACTCCGGCAGGCGGCGTCTGCGATCTGCGCCGGGCACGCTATATCGCAGCGTCACTCGTACTGCCGTCCGGTGCGACCATGAACTGCGAGGACATCGCGTTTAACGAGGTCACGAACGGCGTCTATGTCCGCCTGCTCGGAACCCGCGAACTGACTACCACAGGGCAATACGGCATCGTCTTCAACGTCAAACTGGAAGACAAGACGATGTATTCGACGCCCGTTGTGTGGTTCGCAGAGGTCAAAGAGGACGCCCCGACGGGCTATCACGAACTGACGCTATCGCTGTCGCTTACCGTCGTAAATTTCCCGGATAATGTTTCCTATACAGGAGCGTCGCCAAAAATCAGCGACAAAAATACGTGGCTGGTCTACGACGATGATCTCAACGCGTATGTCGACACGGGTATCGAGGTCGGATATGCGAACCTGCTGTCACGCTACGACGGTAAGTTTGCCGAAATCGTTGTCCCGTGTACCGAGGCAACCAACGCGGCCGCAGCGGCTACGGTCGCTGCAAACAACGCAGCCGCAGTAGCCAATAGTGCAGCAGGAAGCGCATCGGCGGCGACAGCCGCAGCGAATACAGCCGCAGGCAAGGCCAACACCGCAACGACGGCGGCAAATAACGCAGCAACGGCGGCCAACACGGCCACGGGCAAAGCAAACGAGGCGGCGACAGCAGCAAATAATGCAGCGGAATCCGCACAGCGCGTCGTCGACACCTACGACGACGTTATCAATACGCTCGCGCACTCCGACTGCACCCTCGACGAGCGGGTCGAGGCACTCGAAAAGGCGCTTATAGCCGTCTTGTCGGGTGCTGTCGTGATTCCCAAATTGCAGATCAAGGAATTGAACGTATGGGGCAATAACAGCCTTGCCCTCGTCGGCGACAGCGCACCGACGAAAGCCCCGGACAGAGCCGGGCAGTTCTACATCGACAAGACCGCCCGCGCGCTCTATTTCTCAACGGGTAACGCGGCCGTGTCAGACTGGAAAATTCAATAATGCAAACGGAATATGGCACAGGTTAACAAATACGCAGATCGGGCTGCTTATACGGCCGACGCGAAACGTCTTTCAACGAAATCGGCCGTTTCGTTCATCGAAAATGAAACGACAACGATTTACGACGGTGTGAATACCGTCGTCGGAAAATCGGCTGCCGCCATCGGCGATCTCGCCGTTTTCGATAAAACGGACGGGGTTATCAAATACATCAAAAGCGCAACGATTGCCAAGGCGCAGATTCCAGCAAACCTTGTACCGCTGGCCGTCGTCTATGCGCGACAAGGTGAACAGCTATTGATCGTATCGCTCGACCATGTTTCGGGCAGCATCCGCTGGGCACATACCTACGAGGTTGCATTGTCGGGTTTCGATCTCGCTGCGGGCGGCACAATCGTGTTGAAGCTCGGTTCCGACCCTGCCGCCGCAGAGGTGTCGATAGCGTATACCGCAGGCGCAACGCTCGCGGATGTTGCATCGGCTATCAACGCGAAACTCAAAGGTGGGACACCCAATTACTCCTCGACGGATTATGGGGGATGGGCGGCGACTGCGGCGGACAATTTCGTCGTGATGGGTTCGAACACGTATAACGCCTCCCGTGCGGCGATTGCCGTTGTTGGCGGTTGTCAGATCGCAAGGACACCGGAAGACATTAACTACCAAACAACGTTGACGGGGGTGTTGATCGAGGGGTCAACCGAATATGTCCGCCGCAACAACGGCGTTAATTCGTCGTTTGCGGGCTGTAATCCCGAAAAATTCCTGCAATACTATTCGGCCAACGGAAGCGATACCACAGGAATCAAACCCGGAAGCAGCACCATAATTCGGGAAAGCGCCTTTACGGAAGAGGCCAACCCGGAACTGGTCGCCGCCTATCCGACCTACCGGGATTATCTGTTCGGAGAACATTTGCTGCAATATCCCGCAGCCTACGGCGCGCTGCTTCGTGATGGCAAGGCCAACACGCACCTGATCGGCGGTCTGCGGTTCGTCGACATCCACGGCGAAAGCGTTCCCCGTTATCCGGCCGCTGCGGCCGCTCTCGACTACGGCGTCACGGTCGAGGGCGCAACTACCGGACTGGAAGCGGGCGCATGGTGGCTGCCGTCCGTCGATGAAGTCTACCTGCTCATGCACGACCGCGTGCTAACGTCCGCCGACCGGGAAAGCGACCCTGTAAACCGCACGCTGTCGCGCCTCGGTAAGACGACCTGCTACGGATCGGGTTATTATCCGTGGACATCGTGCGAGTACAATTCCTACGGCGCGTTCGTCTACGGCGGCAGCACGGGCGGCGTGAACAGCAACTTCAAGTATGGCACGTTCGCCGTGCGTCCGGTTTCCGCTTTGTAAAAACAGTTTTCAGTTTTTAATTCCCGCGCCGCATCGCGTCGGCGTGCGGCGCGGGTTCGCAAGTTAGACCTATGGCAAAGAAATTATCTATCCTCGACAAAACGTTCCAACTGGCGTTGCTCCTGCATCGCCGGACAGCGGAATTCAATCGCAAATACAAATTCACTATCGGCGACCGCATCGACGTTGTGGCAGAGGAAGCGCAGGAAATGATACTGCGGGCGAATCATCAAACCGACCCGAAACGGGCCGCACAAATCATCTACGATTTCGTCCTGCGTATTGACACCCTGTCGCTAAAACTGCGGATGGCCGTTGCGCTGGGTCTGATGAGTGACGACGCAAAAGCACAATGCGATATGCTTATCGCAAAGATTAAAGACGAGGCGAGGGGTTGGCGAAACTATTTTCTGCGTGGCGAGGGTGTCGTCGGCAAGAGCAACGGGCCGTCGGCAGAGAGCCTATAATTATTATTTTGAAAAGGGTTTGCATACTATCATTCATAGTTATACCGACAATGCAAAAAACTGGCGAGTACAATTCCAACAACGCGTTCATCTACAACGGCAACACGGGCAACGTGAACAACAACAACAAGTATAACACGAACGCCGTGCGTCCGGTTTCCGAATTTCAAGGTAATGTAGACCCTTTCGCCTCGTTCTATAAATCAATGCGGGCGGCATATCGCCTATGCTTAAAAAACAAAGCGCATACCGCTAACGCGATACGCTTTTGGCTTGATGAAGAAAGCGAGCTTGTCGCGCTCGCCCGCGAGGTGTTCAACTGCGAATATGTCCCGCGGCAATCCATCGCATTTATCGTTACGAAACCATGCCTGCGCGAAGTGGTAGCCGCCGATTTCCGCGACCGAATCGTGCAGCACTATATCGTCATGCGCCTCGAAGCTCTTTTCGAGGAATGCGGAACACTCGACGATAACATGTTCAGTTGCCGCGTCGGGAAAGGCAACCTTGCGGCCATACAGGCCCTACAACAGCAGATATTCCACCAGTCGAAAGGTTATACCACCGACTGTTATGTGGCAAAATTCGACCTGCAATCATTCTTTATGAGCATCGACAAACGCCGTCTTTACGACGAGTTGGTCGCATTGGTCGCCAAGCGCTACGAGGGATGGGATAAGGATACGCTGTTGTATCTTATCCGCGTCGTTACGCTGCATAATCCGCAGGACAACGCCGTGCGGAAAACTCCACTTTGCGATTGGGCTGACCTGCCGCGCTCGAAGAGCCTCTACAATGTCGATTGGTTCCTCGGTTTAGCCATCGGGAACCTCACGTCGCAATCCGACGCGAATTTCTACAACGCACCCGCGATGCGGTGGATGCGCTCCGTTGGCCTCGCTCCTGTGAACTACGTCGATGATTTCGCATTCGTCGTCCGGGATAAGGCATCGTTTCTTACGGCCATGCCTTATATTCGAAACTATTTCGCCGCAGAACGGGGACTGACGATGCACCCGCGGAAATTCTACCTGCAACACTACTCGAAAGGCATCAAGTTTTTAGGTGCGGTTATCAAATACAACCGCGTCTACACGAACAACCAAACCGTCGCACGGTGTTTCGGAAAGATTCACTACTACAACGAAGCGTGCCGACACAGTAGCCGCCGCAAGGCCCGGCATGTCGAGAAGCTGGCGACAATCCTAAACTCCTATTTGGGGTTGATGCGGCATTTCGATACGTTCAACATTCGTAAACGCATCGCCGCAGAGGTCGGAACCGTATGGTGCGACTATATCCGTTTCGACGACGACATCACGACGGCAACGGTCGTCAAACATTTCCGGCAACGGGAAATCTGCAAATACAACGTCCGCAAACAACGCAGACGCGATTTATTCACACTCAAAAACTTACTCAACGATGGAAACACAGCAGCAAATTAACGAATTACAGTCGCGCCAGTTGGAACTGCGCGCGATCATGGCATCGTCGGACGAACGGGCCGCGAAATGCTTCAAAAACGGAACGTCGTTTCGTGAAACATACCCCGACGATTTCGCCCGATACGAGGCCGCAAACGCCGAATACAACCGAAACGAACAGACGCTGGCCAAACTCGAAGCGACGCGAGAAGCGGAACGAGCCGAGGAAGAGCAGGCGCATAATATCGACGCCGTATGAACCTATTGACCGAACAATCGACAATGGCCGAAACCATCGTGCAAAACTCGACGACAGCAATATTGACGTCGATTTTCTATCAAGCTCTTGCGGATTCGATCATTTGGTTGGTCGTTGCGGCTGTGGTTATCGTCTGCGATCTCTTTTTCGGCTGCGAAGCGGCCCGAAAAAGGGGTGAGCGTGTGCGCATTTCGCGGGCGGTTCGCCGCACAGTCAACAAAATGTGCGAATACCTGTGCTGGGTCATGCTCGGCCTTACTATTTCGATAGGATTTGCCGCCGACTGGCTGAAATACCTGATTTTCGCCATCATTTACGGTAATGAACTATCGTCGTGCTTGTCTAACTATTTTGCAGCAAAAGGCAAGCGGATAACATTTAACGTCTTTTCGTTGCTGGGGCGACGGCTCGGTATCGACGAACTCGAACAATGCCACATCGAGGAAGATGACCGGAATAATAAAAACACAGCCAACAAAGACGATAGCATAACTTATTAAAACCACGGCAATTATGGCAGATGCGCAAAAACTCGTTCCGTTCATCCTATCGTGGGAAGGCGGATATGTGAACGACCCCGACGATGTGGGCGGAGCAACCAACAAAGGAATAACGATTGCAACGTGGCGGCTGCACGGATGCGATAACGACGGCGACGGCGACATTGATGCCGACGACCTGCGAATCATAACGAACGAGCAATGGATGGAGATTTTCAAATGTCAGTATTGGGATAGGTGGAAGGCCGACGAGATCGAAAATCAGTCCATCGCAAATATCGTTGTCGATTGGGTGTGGGCGTCGGGCGTCCACGGCATCAAACAGGTACAAAAAATCCTCGGCGTCGAGGTCGATGGCATCGTCGGCCGCAAAACACTCGCCGCACTTAACAGCCGCCCCGCAGACCCGCTGTTCCATCAGATACAAGCGGCACGCATCGCGTTCGTCGAAAATATCGTCCGACGAAAGCCATCCCAACGGAAATTCCTGCGGGGATGGAAGAATCGCATTTTAGCAATTAAATTCGAACCATGAAACGTGTAATCCTTTTACTTGCGATTGGCTGCTTGTGTTGCGCGTGTGCATCCACGCGCAACACCTCGCGTTCATCCGCGCAGGAGCGCGTCGAAGAGCAAGCCGAATCGGAGCGGCAAATCTCAACGCAGGAGCAGGCGGAGGAGCAGCGCGACGTCGTAACGATTTCGAAAACCACGACGGAAACGAAATCGACGACAACCATCTACGATACGAGCAGCCCCGCTGCCGACAGCTTGGGAATCCCGCCGCCCCAGCAGACGACCACAACGGAAACGAAAACCACAAACACGACGGCAACCGTCGATAAATCCGTTATTCGTCAGATCGTCGACGAGCAATTACGCGAAGCCGCCAACGAACAAACCACGACGAACAAACAGGAAGACACAGGCACGGAAGAGATCAAAGAGGATTCGACACCGAAGAACCTGCGTTGGCTCGGCATCATTGCAATCTGCGCAACCGTCATCATGGGATGTTTTTTCGTACTCCGTTTTGTCGGTCGAAAATAATTTGTACCTTTGCACCGATGTCGTTTTACGGCATCGTGCGTTGTGCGGGTGTTGCTTCGGCGACCCCGCATTTTTGCAAAAGTTGTCAGATTGTTGTCAAATATTTTTCGGCTCAATTCGCAATTTGCTGAATATATGGCTTGTAGAATAGATAAATACAAGGTTTCCTAACCTAAATTCGCGTTCGAGTCGCGGTGGGGCTACAAGAAAGGAGGAATCAATATCCCTCCTTTTTTTGTGCCCCTGAACCCATGCAGCCCCCCAAACCACCCTTTGAAAAGGGAGACTTCCGCACATCCATGCCGGGTAAAAAGCGAGAAAAGCTTATTTCTCCTTTTCTTGTGGAATTTTACCTATCTTTGCTCCCGTAAAATCACGATTATGGAATCGCTTAAAGAGTTATACAGGATCGGCAGCGGCCCGTCGAGCAGCCACACGATGGGTCCCAAGCGGGCCGCCGAACGGTTTGCGGAACGCTGCCGCGACGTCGACGCCTACCGCGTGACCCTCTACGGATCGCTGGCCGCCACGGGCAAGGGCCACCTGACGGACGTGGCGATCCTTTCGGTGCTCGAACCGGCCGCCCCGACCCGGATCGTCTGGAAACCGGAGGTCGTGCTCCCCTTCCACCCCAACGGCATGCTGTTCGAAGGGCTGAAAGGCGACGAAGTCGTCGATTCCTGGACCATTTACAGCGTCGGCGGCGGGGCGCTGGCCAACGAGGCCTCGCGCCTCGAAACGCCCCGGAGCATCTACCCGCTGTCGACCATTTCGGAGATCAAGGAGTGGTGCTACCACGAGGGCAAGACCTTCTGGGAGTATGTGAGCGACTGCGAAGGTCCCGAAATCTGGGACTACCTCGACACGGTCTGGGAGACGATGTGCGCAACCATCCAGCGCGGCCTGAACAACGACGGCGTGCTGCCCGGAGGGCTGAAGGTCGCCCGCAAGGCCTCGACCTACTGGGTCAAGTCGAAAAGCTACACCGACTCGCTCTCCTCGCGGGCCAAAATCTACGCCTACGCGCTGGCCACCTCCGAGGAAAACGCCTCGGGCGGCACGGTCGTGACAGCCCCCACGTGCGGGTCGAGCGGCGTCATGCCCGCCGTGCTCTACCACCTCTCCACCTCGCGCAACTTCCTGCGCATCCGCATCCTGCGGGCGCTGGCCACCGCCGGACTTTTCGGCAACGTCGCCAAGACCAACTCCTCCATTTCGGGCGCCGAGGTCGGCTGCCAGGGCGAGGTCGGCGTGGCGTGCGCCATGGCTGCCGCCGCCGCGTGCCAGCTCTTCGGCGGAACCCCTTCGCAGATCGAATACGCCGCCGAGATGGGTCTCGAACACCACCTGGGCCTCACATGCGACCCCGTGTGCGGACTGGTGCAGGTCCCCTGCATCGAGCGCAACGCCATCGCCGCAGCCCGGGCCTTCGACGCCAACGCCTACGCCACGCTCTCCGACGGCTCGCACATGGTGAGCTTCGACAAGGTCGTGGAGGTGATGAACGAAACGGGCCACGCCCTTCCGAGCCTCTACCGCGAAACCTCCGAAGGGGGCCTTGCCAAACGCTTCAAACGATAAGGTTTCGGGCGCGCCGGAAGCATCCTTCCGGGCGTGTGACGATTTTTCCCTGTAAACGGATAAATTTTCCCCGTCGGACAACCTCCGGCGGGTTAATTTTGTTATCAGCAAACGTCAACCTAAAACCACAATACGTATGAGACGATTCTTACTCCTTCTGCTGGTCCTCCCGCTGCTCGCCGGAGCGTGCGGCGACGACGCCACCGAAGACACCCCCGATCCGCCCGCAACGACGCTGCCGGCCGGGACCAGGGACGATCCTTTCGGCGTGGGAAAGTCCGTCACCGTCAGCGGACTGCCCGACAAACTGCTGATCGGCCTGGCGGCCAACAGCGGCGACAGCAAGAAGACCTCGGAAGCCGTCTTCAGCGATGTGAAAATCAACGGTCAGACGGTCGCCTTCGAATAAGCGGCCGATCCGTCCCAATGAAAAAGCCGCACCCTTTCGGGAGCGGGATTAAAAGGGCATAACGACCTGATTTATCGGATCATTACATTTTTGTATAGGGATAATAGGTAACGAAAAGGCAACGGTTTATTTTCAGCGTCTTGCGCTCAAATACCGCATTTCAAATAACCGATTACAAAATACAAAAAAAATGCGGATTTGACAAATTTGCTAAAAGGGCAGCATTCTAACGCATGGATATTCCATTTTCTCAAGCATACAAGGTTCTTGTTGGAAGAAATAGAACAAGAAGTTATCATTAGTGTCAAAACACAAGATGCTTGAACAGTTTTATGTGTCAGTTATGATGAAGGAAATTCAACCGAATAATCATCGCAATAAAAACAATCATTCACTTATTTTCTTCCTCTCAAAGAAGGGTTCGGGCAATATGATTTTATCTCTATTGCAGCATTCTCGCTCTGTCAACAAACAATGAAATTGATCATTGAACGCTTGAATCGTACCCTTGTCGTGGCAACGTACAGTCATCGGGGCCTTTCGTCCGAAGATAAATTGAGGTTGTTCAGCATCAAAAAACCAAACACCTTCCCAGTTTACTACTGTTCTGAAATACAGCCTAAACCCCCTCTTCGCCTGATCTCATACATCATCATCGATTAGGAAAATATCTTCCACCGAATATAACTGGGAAAGAAAACATTGATTTCATCGAGTTGCAACAAGCTGAATCCGCTGACTGCTGCTATTCAGCATAAAATTATCGTAATTATCTTTGTCGAGCGGAGAAAGATAACCGTTTATTTTCGCAACAAGTCCCATCTGGTCGCGCCGGTAATAACAAGTGTCGGTACTATTGTGTTCTCTTAACCCGGAAGGGCATCCAGATCGACGAAAAAGCTATACTATTGATTTACAGCTAGCAGGAATCGGATAAATTAGTTCTTCGCCACTTGCGAGCGTGAAGGTGATTGTAGAGTTCAGAAGATGTCTAAAACTCGAATGCATGGGTCCAGACATCAAAGATAGGGGTATTCCTCAAGTTGAGCCGCTTGAAGATCAGGAGCTGCTGGCATATACTACGAGAAAAGAAGCAGAGTGAGATAATGCAAATACTCGGTCAAAGCACGGGTAACATTACCAGCCAGAGAACATATATACACAGGGAACTCGGGGCTGACAGCCTCCGACAACCTATACCTTTGTCTGCGGGAGTAGATGAAGCCCGAGGCAGAGCCTGAAGAGGCAGAAATGGAGGTGCTGAAACTGAAGTTAAAATCGAGAATTCGACGACGTTATGATTTCGAGTATCGAATAATATTTACGGGTTCAGACGCGACCGGATTATCTTTTCACCCGCACCTCGTACAGATCGCTGCGGCGATCCTTGAGGTTGCGGACGCTGCCGTAGGTGTGCAGCTCGTTCAACAGGTTCAGGTTAATGTCCGAAATAAGGATCATCTCCGTATTGGGCGTCGCCTCCGCACGCCGTCCGTCCGTCGGAAAAGCGAAATCGCAGGGCGTGAAGACTCCGGAGCGCGCATACTGAATGTCCATGTTGTGCACCTTGGGCAGGTTGCCCACACTGCCTGCGATCACCACGAAACATTCGTTCTCGATGGCGCGGGCATGGGCGCAGACTTGCACGCGCGAATAGGCATTCTGCGTATCCGTGAGGAACGGCACGAAGAGAATCTGCATCCCCTCGGAGGCCATAATGCGTGAAAGTTCCGGAAACTCAACGTCGTAGCAGATCAATACGCCGATCTTCGCGCAGTCCGTCTCGAACGTGCGGATCGTCTTGCCGCCACTCAATCCCCAGCACTTCATCTCGTCGGGCGTAACGTGCAATTTTTCATACATTTCGTAAGTTCCGTCACGGCGGCAGAGGAACCCCACGTTGTAAAGCTGCCCGTCGTCTTTGATCTGGGGCATGCTGCCCGTGATGATATTGATGTTGAACTTAATGGCCAATGCGATAAACCGGTCCCGGATTTCATCCGTATATTGCGCCAGCCCGCGAATGGCCTCCGATTCGCTGACATCGTTGAACCGCGCCATAAGCGGAGCGTTGAAATATTCGGGAAAAAGAACGAAATCGCTCTGATAGCCGCTCACGGAATCGACGAAAAACTCCACCTGTTCGAACAGGTCGTCAAGGGTCTTGTAGCTGCGCATTTGCCACTGTACGATGCCTACGCGCACCGTGGTTTTGGGCAGGATGTACTCCTCGGTCGGAGCCTGATAATAGATGTTGTCCCACTGAAGCAGGCAGGCGTAGTGGCGCGACTCCTCGTCGTTGGGCAGATAGTTGCGCATTACTTTACGGACATGGAAATCGTTCGAGAGCTGGAACAACAGCACAGGATCGACAATTTCACGTTGGCGCACTTTGTCTATATATTCCTTGGGGCGCATCTGTTCCGCATACTTATGGTAGTTGGGCAGACGGCCCCCGAACATGATGGCTTTCAAGTTGAGTTTTTCGCACAGTTCCTTGCGGTATTCGTACATGCGCCGCGCCAGACGCAGTCCCCGGTAGTCGGGATGGATGAAGACCTCGATGCCGTAGAGGATGTTACCCTTGCGGGTGTGGGTGTCGAATGTTTCATTCCCCGTAACCTGGGCGTAGGTGTGGTCGTTCTTCACGTCATCGTAATTCACAATGATCGAAAGCGCGCAGCCTACGATCTTGCCGTCCACGACTACGACGATCTGCCCCTCCGGGAAGATGCGAATCAGTTTGTCGATTTGCTTCGGCGTCCAAAAAACGTCGCTTCCATCGGCATAGACGCGGGTAAAGGAACTGGCCAGTTGGTCGTAATCCTCTTTCTGAAGATTGCGAATTTCTACTTTATTGATTTCTAACGTTTCCATAAACACATGGGTTGAAAAAACGTACAAAGATACTCTTTAACTTCCGAAAACGCCAGAGAGAGGAAAATATAAGAAGAGCGGCACTCGAAATTCACACCGCTCTCCTCTCTGCCGGTGCCGCAGACTTTATCACCCCGAATTAAGAATCGTAAGTTGCGGAAACGGGAACGAAATACCCTCCTCGTTGAAGGTGGCGTAAATTGTAAGTTTCTTCATGGTTAGTATATGGAATTCAGCAGGTCCGTTTTCCCGTCGTTTACAAGTTTGAGGATCAGTTCCCCGAAGAGGGTGTTCTGCCATGCGAACCACGGGCGGGTGAAATTCGCAGCATCGTGGCGCGAGAAGGATTCATGCATGAAGCCCGTCCCGGCATCGGTGGTCATCAGGGCGACGATGCAATCGCGGATCTCGGCGTCGTCCTCCGACGTGAAGGCCCGCATCATGATGCTCATGGGCCAGATCATCTCCACGCCGATATGGGGTCCTCCGATGCCCTCTCCGGCAGCTCCGCGCCAGAAATAGGGATTTTCCGTGCTCCACACGAACCGGCGCGTGTTTTCGTAAATCGGGTCCGTGCGCTCCACGTCGCCCAGATAGGGCATGGCCAAGAGCGAGGGCACATTGGCGTCGTCCATCAGAAAGCAGCCTCCGAAACCGTCCACCTCGAAGGCGTAGATTTTTCCGAACTCCGGATGCTCGACCACGGCGTATTTTTGCAGGGCCTCTTCCACCTCGTCGGCCAGCGCCGTGCACTCGGCGGCAAGCTCCCGCTCGCCGTTC
>NZ_QTXM01000030.1:0-24023 GCF_003461645.1 Alistipes sp. AF14-19 | reverse complement strand
AGTCCCGTCGCGAAGAGCGTGCGGAACAGGGTGCGGCTTGGGTTCGATTTCATTAAGATAGAAATTTAAGTAGTAATTCTTTATCTCGTCTCGCGAAGTAAAAATAGATGAAAAGTTTTCCGCTGTACGATAAAATAGTACATATCGAGGCCAATAATCTGAATGGAAAGGAAAAATCGAATTGTCGCGTCATGAAACGTCGTCTTGCAACACCGAGATGTACGAAATTGGCCTTTTTCTGTATCATATTATCTTTGTAGAAAGTCCTGCATTTATTACATTTGTCAATAATCCAAATTTCCATGAAACGAATTTTCCGCTGTATTGCTGCATTTTTGTTTCTACTCTATATCTTGTTTCTGCCGGGGCGTGCCGAATCGGCGAACGCCTCTGTTTATCATAATCTGCGTAACTATACTGTGGATGACGGCCTGTCATCCAATCACGTCTATGGCATCGTTCAGGACTCGATAGGATTCATCTGGTTCGGAACCGACAACGGATTGTGCCGTTTCGACGGCTGTGAGTTCCGCAGTTACACCCATACCGATGGCGACCGGTCGAGCATTTCGAGCAACAATATCCGCCGGCTGATGCTCGACAGCCACGGGCAGATCTGGCTCGCACTTGATAACGGCGTGGACATTTACACACCCGCGACCGACCGTTTCCGACATTTCGATGTCAGAACTTCCGACGGAGCATGCGTTACGGGACAGACGACCGAAGTCATTGAGGACAGGGAAGGTGAAATTTGGATTGCGACTGTCAATTCGGGGCTTTTTCGCTGGAATCCTGTAACGGAATGCCTTACGGTTTACCGCCATGTTCCCGGTGATGACACCTCCATCGCGCAGGATTATATCTCTACCATTTACGAAAGCAAGGATGGAACCATATGGATTGGAACTTACAGCGAAGGGTTGTGCGCTTTTTCCAAGCAGACAGGATGCTTCACTCATTACCGGAAGGAAACAGACGGACGGAATTGCATTTCGGATAATTCGATCGATGCCATCACAGAAGATTCATACGGCACGTTGTGGCTCGGGACGGTAAGTTCCGGTCTTGATCGCTTCGACCGGAGCACAGGCCGTTTCACCAATTATGACGATAGGAATGGGGAGGGCCGATTGCAACGTATCCACTGCCTGGCAGAGCGGGCGCCGGGCGAATTGCTTGTCTGTGCGAACAGTGGTGCGACACTCTACCGTATTTCTGAATCGGAACTTCGTCCCATAGAGGACACTGAAGTTCCCTTCATGCGTACCAAGTGTTGCAACATCTTCTCTTTTCTATACGACCGCGAAGGAAATTTCTGGTTCGGATCTTGTTATGAGGGTGTAGAATTTCACCCGGCCCGTAACAGCTTCACTTGCTATGCCACACGAAAGAACGATAGTTCCGACCGGGGTAAGGTCGTCAGCGCGGTCTGTGAACTGAAAGACGGGCAGTATCTATTGGGAAACGAAAATGACGGCATCCTGCTCTTCGACAGACATGCCGGCATGGTCGTTCCGTACCGCACGGCTCAAAACGTTGGGACTGCCATTTACAACGTCTTTTCAATGCTTGTCGATGACCAAACGCTCTGGATCGCCGCTTTCCAACGGGGTATCGAAGCCGTGGACTTGAAAAGCCGAACCGTGAAATCCTATCTTGCAGATCCGTCGGATCCCAGTTCTCGTGTCTTCGTCCTATTCCGGAGCAGCAGCGGCCGCATTTGGGCCGGAACTTCCGTGGGGCTTTTTTATTACGACCGGTTTGAAGATCGTTTTGTGACACGCGACCCCAAGGTGCGTATTTCAGACATTACGGAGGATCATGCTGGCCGTCTTTGGATCGCGACGAACGAAGACGGCCTCTACTCCTACGATGCCCGTACCGACCTCCTGCAGCACTACCGGTACGATCCCGACGACCCTGCGACGATCAGCCGCAATGCGGTCAACACGCTTGCCGTCGACCGCACGAACCGGTTGTGGATCGGAACCAACGGTTACGGACTTTGCAGTTATAACGAAAAGGACGGTTTCGTTCGCCATGAAACCTTGCCTCTGCCCAGTAAGATCATTCAGCGGATCATCCCTGAAAACGACAGACTCTGGATCACGACGGACAGGGGGCTGATCGTCTTTTATCCCGCAACTGGACAATTGAAACGTTATTCGCGCGCCGACGGGCTTCACACCGAACAATTTATGTCCAATTCGGGTATCCTCACTTCCGACGGGCGCATCGTGCTGGGTACGACCGATGGTATATGTACGTTCACCCCCCCCCATGACATCATGGGCAACTTGAACCTCTATCCGGTCATAATCACCCGATTTTCGCTTAACGGACTGCCTGTATCCCATGCGGAAGACGGAAGCTCGCCGCTTTCGGTTCCTGTCGAATACACCCGGAAGATCACGCTGTCGCACCGCCAGACCTCGGTGGGATTCCGTTTCGTTTCGCCAACCTACCTCTTTCCGGGAGATTGCCGCTACCGTTACCGACTCGACGGACTCGACGATCATTGGTCCATGACCGATAGCCGGAACGCTTCGGTCAACTACAATAACCTGCGTCCCGGAGAATATTGTTTTCGGGTGCAGGTTGGCAACGGCGACATGCAATGGAATTCTGATGAGACGAAACTCTGGATTCGTATCCAGCCGTCGTTTTTCCGGTCAAAAGGTGCTTTGGCAGGTTACGTGGTACTGACGCTTATCGTAATCGCTGTCGGTCTGTATTACTGGATGCGGCGTACCGAGCAACAGCAGCGAGAGAAGATCGAATCGGTCAAACGCGAGAACGAACGGAATCTCTACGAGCAACGCATCAGTTTCTTTACCAATATTACCCATGAGATCCGAACTCCTTTGAGCCTGATTATTGGGCCGCTGGAACAAGTCATGAAATCGCATCGGATTTCCGAGGAGGACGGAGAGTATCTGGCTGTTATCAAGCAAAATTACCACCGGCTTCATTCGCTGGTCAACCAACTGCTCGATTTCCGAAAGATCGATTCGAACAAATACAAACTCCGCTACGATATCTGCGATGTCGGCCGACTCGTCCGAGAACAATTGGCTATGTTTGGTCCCACGGCACAACAGCGGCGCATCCGTTTGATCGAAGAGATCCCTGATCGCCTGATGCAAATCACCGACCGAGAGGCGCTGACCAAAATCATAAGCAACCTGTTGTCTAACGCTCTGCGTTTCGCCGCAGAAGAAATCCACATTTGCATCGATCGCAGAGACGACGGTCTTGTGATGAAAGTGTGGGACGACGGTCCCGGTATCCCGGCTGAAGAGCGGGAAAAGGTTTTCGAAGCTTTTTACCAAACTCGGAACAACGGATTCGCGTCCGGAGTCGGAATTGGCTTGCATCTGTGCCGAATCTTCATCCGCCTGATGGGCGGAACAATTACGGCGACAGAACGTCCGGACGGCAAATCCGGAGCGCTGCTGACGGCATTCATCCCTGAACCTGCGAGCGAAAAGATGGATATTCGTGTGGAGACACGTCTCAATACGGAAACCGTCGGGCAATCGCAGCTTCAGAAAGAACCCGGAACGGACCTGGCGATACAACGGCCCTCCGATATGACGGTCCGCCATACAGTCATGGTTGTAGATGATGACAGCAATATCCTCGATTTTTTGGTCAAGGTGCTCGGAAACGATTATTTTGTTATCTCAACGGATAGCGGGAGCCAGGCGCTCAACCTGCTTCGAAACAACGATCCCGATTTGGTCGTAAGCGACATCATGATGGCCGATATCGATGGAATAGAGCTCTGTCGGCGTATCAAAAACGACATTTCCACAAGCCATATCCCTGTGATCTTACTCACGGCTCGGACTGGCATAAGCTCTAAAATCGAGGGTTTCGAATGCGGCGCTGACGCCTATATCGAGAAACCGTTCTCGCCTGACCAGCTCAAAGCGCAGATTTCCAGCCTGCTTCGTACGCGTGATGAAATCCGGCGCTTCTATGCAGGCAAATTCATGACCGAATTCGATACGGGTTCTCAACAGAACCGGTTGGACGAAGAGTTCATCCTTAAATGCCGCGACGTGATCATCGCCCATATGCGGAATCCGGATTTGTCCGTGGGACTTCTTGCTCGTGAGTTGGCGATGGGCCGCACGCTGATTTTCCGAAAACTGAAAGCCGTTACGGGCTTGACGCCAAACGATTTTATGAAACTCATTCGTTTGAACGAGGCGAAACGGATGATCATTGAAGGCCGATACCGCATTACCGAAATCGGATTTCTTACCGGTTTCAGTTCGTCGTCCTATTTCGCCAAATGTTTTGCCAAGCAGTTCGGGGTTCTTCCGACGGAATTCCTCGAAAAGCAGGACCCCGGAACGCAGTAGCCAGGGGCAGAATGAGCCATTTCTCAACTCCCGGGGCCTCCGAGCCGATTTTATCGTAAAAGTGAACGATATTTTTCAACACGGAATCCCGGATTCAGTAATTTTACATTGAATTCGGCAGGTCGCAGTATCAGCCGGCCAGGATTGACAATGCGGAATCAACCAACCCAAAATTACCCATATGAAACATTACTTACTTTTCTTGCTGGCTTCCTTGGCCTTGTTGACCGGATGCGAGAAGGATGACGATCCTACATCTGTTTCACTCCGAAGTATTACGCGTGAAAAATTCGACTACAAGGGCGGTCTTGCCAGTGCTATTGTAGATGCCGGTGGCCGGGATGTAACGGCGGAGTCGAGCGAATCGTGGTGTCGTACTGCAGTCATCGGCTCGATCGTCAATTTCAACGTTCTTGCGTATACGGGCTCAGAGGAGCGTTCAGCCACGGTCACCGTGAAGGCGGAAGGACTCAAGCCGTTGCTGATCAACGTTGTTCAGGATAAATTCAGGGGGCTTGTCGTTGTACCCTCGACGCTCATCTTCTCCGATACGGACCGCACGCTCTCCGTTGCGGTAACCTGCTCCGGAGTCTACGATGTAAAACTCACGGAGAACCCGAATAACGCATTCTCGTTCTCGAAGAGCGAAGACGGCGCGAGCGTCAGTTTCACATCGAACAAGGCGTCGAGCCGTGTCGAGGTGAAGGGGCGCGCGGAGTTTACACCTGAAGAAGGCGATCCGGTGATCGTTACGCTTATACAACCTAAAAAGAGCACCTATGATTTCCTGCTCGGCACGTGGAACGTAACCAAAACCGATATTTTTGCCGGGAGCATCCAGAATCTCTCGTCGGTCACATTCTCCGCCAAGGAAAATCAATATTCGTACAAGGTCACCATCAACGATCCCGCACTCAAGGATTATCCCTTTACGGCGGAGTTCGCCGATGGCAAAGTGGTCATTCAGACCGGTCAGGAACTGGGTTTTTCGGGAACAAAGTTCTACACCCTCCATTTCAATGGCCCGAATAACGGGCAAGGCAACTATATCTGGTCACAGGCGGGCGTGGTCGCCTGGGCGGCGGAACCTGTCTTCGATGAAAATGCAGGCACGATCCAGCTCGTGTTCAGCGATAACGGCCAGGGCAATGGCCGGGAGGCCAAGACGCTCTGTTTCTGGGAGAACAACGACCGGTATTGGTCGTTTACCGGGCAGCTCTGTTTAACCAACGCACTGGAACTTTCCAAAAACTACTAACCGACTCCGAATGCAGCGGGCAGGCCGCGACTTTTGCCGACCGCGGCCCTGCCTGCGCCCCGGAACCAAGAATTTCAATGACTGACCAATGAAAAAACTGACCATACTCATTCTGCTCGCCATGGCAGTGGTGTGCCGGGCTTCGGCACAGAACCGCGTGGTAACAGGCACGGTATCCGAAGAGGACGGTACGCCGCTGACGGGCGCCGTCGTCCAGGTCGTCGGCACGAACAATGCCGCCACGGCAGCGATCGACGGGCTTTATACACTCAAAAATGTCCCCTCCGGAGCCGTACTGCGTGTCTCCTTTCTGGGATACGATCCGGTCGAGAAGAAGGTCGATGCCGACCGCATGGATTTCATACTCAAAGCGAGCGCACAAGAAATCGCATCGGTCGTAGTGACCGGTATGCAAAAGATGGACAAGCGTATCTTCACCGGAGCCACGGACCAACTATTGGCCTCGGATGTCAAACTGGACGGCATCAGTGAAATCAGCCGCGGTCTTGAAGGCCGTTCTGCCGGCGTGTCCGTGCAAAACGTTTCCGGAACTTTCGGCGCCGCCCCGAAAATCCGCATTCGCGGCGCTACGTCGATCTTCGGAGACTCCAAGCCGTTGTGGGTGGTGGACGGTGTGATCATGGAGGATGTGATCAACGTCGACGCCAATTCCTTGTCGTCGGGCGACGCCACGACGCTCATCAGTTCGGCCATCGCCGGACTTAACGCCGATGACATCGAGAGTTTCCAGATTCTCAAGGATGGTTCGGCAACCTCGATCTACGGCGCCCGCGCCATGGCCGGAGTCATCGTCATCACCACGAAGAAAGGCACGCCCGGTATTACGAAAGTCAGTTACACCGGCGAATTCACGATGCGTATGGTTCCCAGCTACTCGAACTTCAACATCATGAATTCGCAAGAGCAGATGGCCGTCTACCAGGAGATGTACGACAAGGGATGGCTCAACTATGCCAATACCGTTTACCGCTCGGAAAGCGGCGTCTACGGCAAGTTGTCGCAACTGATCAACACCTACGACCCTGCCACAGGGCAGTTCGCCGTACTGAACACCCCCGAAGGGCGCAACGCCTACCTGCGACAGGCGGAGTTTCGCAATACCGACTGGTTCAAGGAACTCTTCCGCAACAGCATTCAGCACAGCCACTCGGCCAGCATCTCCTCGGGCAGTGAAAAAGGCTCGTATTACGCTTCCGTCGGTGCGATGGTCGATCCGGGATGGAGCATCCAAAGCAAGGTGAACCGCTACACGCTTCTGGTCAATACCACGCAGCACATTCTCAAGGACAAGCTGACGCTGAACCTCATCGGCAACGCTTCGTACCGCGAACAGCGTGCACCGGGATCGCTCTCGTCGGAGGTAGACCCTGTGTTCGGAACCGTCAAACGCGATTTCGACATCAACCCCTACTCCTATGCATTGCGTTCGTCGCGCACGCTCGACCCCGATGAATTCTACACACGCAATTACACTCCGTTCAACATCAAGGACGAGTTGTCCAAGAACTATATGGACTTGAACGTGAGCGACGTGAAATTCCAGGCTGAACTCAAATGGAAGATTACTCCGAAAGTCGAAGTTTCGGCCCTTGGGGCAATCAAATATCAGGCTTCGAGCACCGAGCATCACATCGAGGACAGTTCGAACCAGGCGCAGGCCTACCGTTCGATGGCCACCTCAATCATTCAGAGCAACAATCCCTACCTTTACGACAATCCCGATGAGCCGAACCGTGACAAATACTCGATCCTTCCCCAGGGTGGTATCTACAAACGAAGCGACTTCCGCGCCAAGAGCCGCGATTTCCGGGCTTCGATCAGCTACAACGACACGTTCAACGACAAGCACATTCTGAATCTGTTCGGCATTGTGGAAGTCAATGCCATCGACCGCCGCGCCACCTCGTTCCAGGGCTGGGGCCTGCAATACGACATGGGCGAAACGCCGTTCTACATCCTGGATCTGTTTAAGAAACAACTGGAGGAAAACACCCAGTATTACAGCCTGTCCAATACACGGGAACGCAACGCCGCCTTCGCCGGCACATTCTCCTATTCCTACGACTACCGCTATACGATCAACGGTACGCTCCGTTACGAGGGTTCCAACCGGTTGGGCCGATCGCGTAAGGCGCGCTGGTTGCCGACCTGGAATATCGCCGGCAAGTGGAGCATCGACCAGGAGTCGTTCTTCGAACCATTGCGTCCGGCCTTCTCCAGCCTTGCGCTGCGACTCTCTTACAGCCTCACTGCCGACCGGGGCCCCACATGGGTCAATAACTCCACGGCTACGATCTATCCGCTGAACCCGTGGCGTGGTGCGACTGAAATCCGAGAACCTGCATTGAGTATTTCAGCTCCTGAGAATTCGGAACTGACCTATGAAAAAAAGCATGAGTTGAATGTCGGCCTCGACATGGGATTCCTCGACGACCGCATCACTCTTTCGATGGACGCCTACCGGCGCAATAATTTCGACCTGATCGGCAACGTTGTAACAATGGGTTTGGGCGGTGCCGTGGATAAGCAGGGTAACGTCGCGGAGATGAAATCGCAGGGTGTGGAACTTTCGCTTTTCACCCGCAATATCGAACGTAAAGACTTCAAATGGCAGACCAATTTCATCTTTGCCTGGATGGACAACGAGGTAACCAAACTCAAAACCATGACGCGCATGATCGATTATATCACCGGCACAGGTTACTCGATGGAAGGTACGCCGCGCGGTTCGCTCTTTTCCTTGAAATTCAAGGGACTTAACGAGATGGGCATCCCGACGTTCCTCGCCGCTGACGGCAGCATTACCTCGACGAACATCCAGTTCCAGGAGACTGTGAATATGAGCAACCTCGTCTATGAAGGTCCTGTCGATCCTACCATCACGGGCAGCCTGGGTAATATCTTTAAGTGGAAGGGATTCACGCTCAACGTCTTCATGACCTACTCCTTTGGAAACGTCGTCCGTCTCGATCCGATTTTCTCGAACGGTTATTCCGATCTGACGGCCATGCCTCGGGAATTCGCCAATCGCTACCTCAATCCCGGCGACGAACGACGGACCAATGTCCCGGTTATCGCCAGCACGCGACAGAATAACGATATTTCCAATCTCTACGTCGCGTACAGCGCCTACAATTACTCTGATGTACGGGTCGCCAAAGGCGATTTCATCCGCATGAAAGAGATCTCACTCTCGTACGATTTTCCGCAATCGGTCTCTTCGAAATTGCGCATGAGCGGATTGTCGCTCAAATTCCAGGCAACCAACCCGTTTTTGATCTATTCGGACAAAAAGCTGCAAGGCCAGGATCCCGAGTTTTTCAATACGGGAGGTGTTGCAGTACCGATGCCCAAACAATTCACGCTGACGCTTCGTGTCAGCTTCTAAACCCGCTCCGCCATGAAAATCAAACAACTGATATCACGCATAATGCTTCTCGGCGCCGGTTCGCTCACACTCGCTGCCTGCAACGATTTCCTCGACGAACTGCCCGACAACCGTACTGAGCTCGATACGCCGGACAAAATCAACCGGCTGCTCGTGTCGGCCTATCCTTCACGCAGTTTCACCCGCATGTGCGAAATTGCATCGGACAACTGCGACGACATGGGAGCGAACAATCCTAACACCAGCCTGCTGCTGGAGCACAACAGCTACTGGATGGACATGAACGAGGCCGAGAACGATAGCAACAAAAATACCTGGCAGGCCTACTACTCCGCGATTGCCGCAGCCAACACCGCTCTGGAAGCGATCGAAAAACAGGGTACGCCCAAAGAATTGCTTCCGGCCAAAGCCGAGGCCCTGCTTTGCCGGGCCTATTCGCATTTTTGCCTCACGATGCTCTATTGTCTCCCTTATCATCCTGAAAAAAGTGGCGAATACCTGGGAGTCCCTTACATGGAAGCTCCCGAAACGACGCTCAATCCGGTTTATCACCGGGACAATCTCAAGGAGGTATATGAGAAAATCGACCGGGATATCGAGGAGGCGCTTCCTCTGGTCAGCGATGCCAACTATGCGGTTCCGAAGTACCACTTCAACCGCAGCGCCGCCTATGCCTTTGCCACGCGCTTCAACCTCTATTATCTGAAGTGGGAAAAGGTGGTCGAATACGCCTCCGAGGTCCTCGGCAGTGCCCCTTCGACCGTCATGCGCGACTGGGCGGCAGTCAAGCAGCTGGCCTGGGACGGCTCGGTCCGCACCCTCGACTACATCAGCGTCGGACACTCGTTCAACCTGCTGATGATTCCCATGGTGACCGGTAACGGATCGCTTTTTAACGCCTGGAGCAACTCCGGCGCGCGCTTCACTCACAACTACCGCGTCGCCAAGAGGGAGACCTACCGCGCGAAGCGGCCGATGGGCGGTCCGTGGGACCGGTGGAAGGACAACTGCATCGAAAAGGTCTACCAGCATCCTCCTTTCATTTGGCAGGACAACGATGTCAACAAGATCTACATGCCCAAATGGCCCAACCAGTGGGAGGTAACCGACCCGGTAACCGGCGTAGGAATCGGTCGTTCGACGATGGTGGCGTTCACAACCAATGAAACGGTGTTGAGCCGTGCAGAGGCCTATGTCCATCTCAAGGAGTACGACAAGGCAGTTGCCGACCTCAATGCCTGGATCGGCTCTTTCTATCTGGTCGGACAGAACGGCATCGAATCTCTGACCCGCGAACGCATCGCCGAGGTCTACGGTGATCCGTCATCGGATCGATACATCGCCGAATACACCGCTTTGGAGCCGACATCGCGCAAGCCGCTCCATCCCCACGGCTTTACAGTCGAGGCTGGTGAACAGGAGCACCTTATTCAGACCACGCTCTTTTGCCGCCGCATTGAGACCATCGCCGACGGACTGCGTTGGGGGGACATCAAACGCTACGGCATCGTGATTGATCGTTTCGACGACTCGGCCTACAACGATGACAATACAACCGGATTCACTGTTGCGGCCACGCTCGGCGAGAAAGATCTTCGACGTGCGCTCCAACTGCCTCAAGAGGTTATCACAGCCGGATTGGAGGCGAATCCCCGCAATGAGAATCGTCCTGACCATCCGTTCTGCCAATAACCAATTCGCCAAATATTTATATTGAATTATGCAACCGACAATCATATCCCTGTTCTTGCTTCTGCTTGTCGCAGGCGCAACGACCTCATGCGACAAGGACGAACCGGACGGCAAAAGCATCTTTGTCGATCCCGCCGAGGAAAAGACCGAGTTCGATTTCTGGCTCGACCGGCACTATACGGAACCTTACAACATTCGTTTCGAATACCGCATGCCTGACCGCGAAACCCACTTCAACTACTGGGTCTCGCCGCCGCCCGTGGACAAATCGATCGAGGTGGCCAAACTGATCAAATACTCGACGCTTGACGCCATGGCGGAACTGATGTCCGATCAGAAAGATCCATTGCTCTTCGCAAAGAGTTATTTCCCGCGGGTACTCTATTTGGTGGGCAGTTTTGAGATCAGCAGCACCGGGAACACCGTGCTGGCATCGGCTGAAAATGGCCTTCAAATCAATGTTCTCGGCGTAAAATTTTTCGACCGGGAAAAGGACAGCGAACGAATCGCCGGAACGATGCTTCACGAGTTCATGCATATCCTCGATGGTACATATCCCGTACCGAGCGACTACGATACCATTACGCAAAGCGATTACGTGGGTGACAAGTATGCCCAAAGCGGTAATGACTACATGGAGCTGGGCTTCGTTTCGAAGTATGCACGTTCGAGTCCCGCAGAGGACATCGCCGAAACGGGCGGACGCCTGATCAGCATGAGCGAGGAGGAGTGGGAGGCGATGCTCTCCTCGATCGAAAGCGCGGACGGCCGCGCCAAAATCGAGAAGAAGCGCTCGATTCTCATCGCATGGCTCCGCGACGATTTTGGCGTGGACGTTGCGAAGTGGAGCGACATCTACCTGCGCCGTCTTTCCGAACTCGGAGACATCGACTGGACAAATCTTGAAGATTAAACTGAATGTATGAAAAAGAGAATCAATATATTACTGCTGGCTGGGCTGTTATTCTCAGCCGTTGCATGCGACGATTCGGAAAATAACTTCAGCGAGTCGACCTCGACCCGGATCGAGCAGACGCTTGAACGCTACAAATTCGCATTGCAGGCCGGGAAGACATGGGTGATGGAGTATTTCCCTGACGAGAATCTCGGTTATGGCGGTTGGATTTATATCGTCGAATTCCAGGATGACCGTATGGTTAAGGCCTGGTTCGAGGGGAGCACTTTCGTCGAAGCCGACCCGCTGCGGACGGAATCGGAATATCGGGTCGAATTCTCGACCGGTCCCATGCTGAAATTTGCGACCCATAACGATTACCTGCATTTCTTCTCGTTTCCCGGAGACAACGGCGCCGGCTACCAAGGATGGAAAGGAGATTACGAATTCACGTTCATGTCGCTCTCTCCGGCTTTCGATGAAATCATTCTGCGGGGCATTAAAACCGGCAACCGGATTCGCATGACGCCGCTTTCGGGACAATACACGCCGGAGAGTTACCTCGAAACCATCCGCAGCAGCCAATTGGCGATCACCGAGACCGAATTCAAGGTGATGGCCAATGGCGAACAAATCGGGACACTCACGCGGCCCAACGCGACGCTGACGACCAATTTCCGGCAATATGCCGCCAGCAAAGTTTGGTCGTTCCGCTACAGTTATCGCCAACAGGCCTTCGACGATTATGGACGGCCGAAGGTGGACGAACATGGGAAACCGGTCTACGAAACGGTCGAAGCCAATGATCCCGTCAGCGTCATCTATCTGCCGGACGGCATCATGCAGTTTTACGCCCCCTACACGTTCCGGGGTGAATTGTTCGGACTCCCGAACCAGACGGTGCAAACCTTCAAATGGCAATTGGGACCTACCTCGGCATCGGATTGTTACGTTTGCACCGACTCGTTTCTCGACATCAAATTGGTTCCGTGATCCTTAAGAAATGTTTATTCGGTCCGGATGCCGTCTGCCGGCTCCGGACCTTTTTCCTTTAAAACCGATGAAACACTTCTCTTTCTTTCTGACGCTCCTCCTGCTGACGGCCTGTACCAGAGACCCGGAATCCGGCCCGGCTCCCGGCGTCGGACAAACCCCGATGCAGGAGTTTTACATACCCGGCGTATTCCGTATTAAGCTGCGCGAAACAGCAGCCGAACTCGACACCCGTGCCTTTACCCGCAGCGGTTCCGGCTCGGGAATCGCTGCATTCGATGCCGCCGCCACCCGTGCCGGGGCAACTGCCGTACAGCGTGTCTTTTCCAATGGCGACCGTTTCCGCGAACGCCGCCGCAGGGCCGGACTTCATCTGTGGTACGACGTTCATTTCTCCGGGGCGATTTCTGTCGCCGAGGCCATGGAACGCTTCGGCCGGGTGGACGAAGTCGAGTGCATCGAACCTGTTCCGCGTATGGTTCCCGCCGGGGCGACGGTCTCGCAAGCTGATTTCAGCCGCACCTCAGGTTCGGACAATGTCGCAATCCCCGGATTCGATGATCCGCTGCTGGTCAATCAGTGGATTTACCACCGGGTGGGCGCTGCGGTCGGATCGACGGCCGTGGCCGACCTCAACATTTTTCCGGCATGGAGCGTCAGCACCGGACATAAAGACGTCGTCGTCGCCGTGGTGGACGGCGGCATCGACTATACGCATCCCGATCTGGCAGCGAATATCTGGCGCGACGGACAGGGCGCCTGCGGCTACAACTTCTGCCGCCATAATACGGAGATCACTCCCAGCAGCCACGGCACGCATGTCGCAGGTACGATCGGCGCCGTCAACAACAACGGCATCGGCGTCTGCGGCATCGCGGGGGGCGACGGAACGCCCGGAAGCGGTGTGCGGCTGATGAGTTGCCAGATTTTCGACGAACCGGGACGCGATGCCGCGACGATCGAGGAGATCATGGTCTGGACGGCCGACCATGGGGCCGTCATCAGCCAGAACAGCTGGACTTATGTCCCCGGTCTTCCGGACTTGTCGCAGTCGGGCAAAGCAGCCATTGACTATTTTATCAAGTATGCCGGGTGCGATGAGAACGGCAATCAGACAGGTCCCATGAAAGGCGGCATCGTCATTTTTGCCGCGGGCAACGACGGCATTTCCGACCCGGTGTTCCCGGGAGCCTACGAGAAAGTGGTGGCCGTAGCGTCGCTGGGCATCGACGGCCGTAAGGTCGCCGGGTCCAACTACGGTTCGTGGATCGATCTCGCGGCTTTGGGCGGCCATGCTACCGGCGACGAACGATTTCGCGTTTTCAGCACCACGACGAACGGCGGTTACGGTTACTCCGCAGGAACCTCGATGGCCGCGCCACAGGTTTCGGGCATTGCGGCCTTGGCTGTCGCCGCATTCGGTGTGCAAAGACCGGGGTTCACCAGCGAGAAATTGCGGGAAATACTCGTGGGTTCGGGCCGAAAGCAGTTTACGGAAACGATCAATCCCGAGTATGCCGGAATGCTCGGTAACGGACTGGTCGATGCCGAATACGTTCTTTTCTATGATACCCGGCCGGATCCGGTCGACGAACGTACGATTGCGGTTTCGGGATACCGCACCCATGCGGAACTGTCGTGGCGTGTTCCGCGATGCTATCTGGAGCGTCCGGTCTCATCATTCGACGTTTACATCGACACCCGGACATTTTCGGCCGCTACGGTCGACGACATTCCTGCTACGGCCGTCAGACACACTTTTGCTTCCGATGCGAGTCTCGGTGAAACTTTTGCCTGCCGAATCGAGGGGCTGGAACCGCGGCAAATTTATTGCTTGGCAATCGTCGGCCGAAGTCCGTCGGGCGTTCCGTCCCGCCCGGCCGTCATCTCCGTTCGGACCGGAGAAAATACCCCGCCCGAGGCAACCGCTTCCATTCCGAACCTCTTTCTGCAAAGTGACGACAAAGCGGGCAGGAGCATCGATCTTCAACTTTATTTTGCCGATGCCGATGCTCCGGGCGATCGGCTCTCCTACTTCGTTTCGCCTTCCGCGGAAAAGGTCGTGGAGTGCCGCGTACAGAATTCGGAACTGCTCGTACGGCCCTGCGCCGCGGGCTGCACGACGCTGACCGTAACGGCAAGAGACCTCGACGGCGCCGCGGCGACTTCGGAATTCCAGGTGATCGTCGACGGTACGGGCGTTGCGATGGAGCTTTTCCCCAACCCATGCCGTGATGTACTCAACGTACGCATTCCGGACGCCGAGGGCGATTTTCCCATCCGGTTCCACAATGCGGCGGGGCAGCAGGTGCTCGCTACGCAGGTTTCGATCCGCGCCAGCGACAACGGTAACACGGGGCGCATCGACGTATCCGGGCTTTCTCCCGGGACTTACAGCTGCACGGTCGAGTGCCGCGGCCGCAAACTCAACAGCCATATCATCAAACGATAACCGCAAACACCATGTCTATCTGTCAATCAATCAGATACTTTTCCGCGACATTTCTTTTCGCGACAGGCGGTTATGCGGCGCAAGCCCAGACCTCTGATGCCGGGATCATGCCGTTCCTCGGCCTGGAAACCAATGCCCGTACAGCCGGTATGGCAGGGGCCGCGACAGCAGTTACGGACAATCCGTTGGCCGTTTACGCCAATGCCGCGTTAAGTCTCATCGGCGAACGACATGCCGGAGGCACTCTGTTCTCCGGACCTTGGAATACGGCTTTCGACAGCGCCAATGTGCTTTACGGCGTGGGGGGATTTTATACTCCCGACTCGCGGAACGCCCTGTTGGCCGGAGTGCGTTATTTCCGCGGACCTTCGGTCGGGTTGACCGACGAACAGGGATTTCCCGCCGGAACAGCCCGTCCGCAAGACCTTTCGGCGGAGGTCGGCTACGGCCGTCGGATCGGCCGGAATCTAGCGTTTTCGCTGACGGTCCGTTACGTCCGTTCCGATCAGGGATTCGGGGAGAAACCGATGCAAGGCGTCTCGTTCGATATCGGTGCGGCCTATCGCGGGACGCTCCGCGCTGTGGAGGGTGCCCGCTGGATCGTCGGGCTGCGGCTGGCCGACATCGGCCCCGATGTGAAAGCCTCCGACGGAGAGCGCTGTGGCCTGCCGATACGTGGGTCGCTCGGAGGTTCGCTCCACCTGCCTTTTCGCTCGAACCACGTGCTCGGCATCGCTCTTGATTTGAGCCACCAGTTCCGGGGAGGGATCACCGGTTTGGCCGCAGGAGCCGAATACACCTTTTTTCGGCACGGTGTCGTGCGCGGCGGATACCACTTCGGTCATAAGAACAAAGGAACAGGCAATTACGCTTCGTTGGGTTGCGGATTCATTGCAGGCCCCGTGCGGTGCGACGCCGCATGGCGCTTGGGCGGCGATAAATTCAATCCGCTCAACGACACGTTTCTCTTTTCGGTCGGATTTCTGTTGTAAACGGCGGTCGGCATCCATACGAAAGAAGCAGCATCTTCCGATGCTGCTTCTTTTTTCGTTGCAGGTCTGCTACTCGTCAATCCGGATACAGCGGATCGCCGCACCTCGGTCGGAATAGGTGTTCTGCGATTTGCAGGTAACACTCCGTTTGGTCTCATCGCTCGGGAATCCGACATCCGTTACGAAAGCTCCGACGTGCCCCCATGGGTTATAATCCGGCCCATCGACATAATAGGTCGCACAGGAACCTCCCCACGTATTTCCGTTGCAGGAGCCGTCCGAATTGTGCCAGTGCTGCGCACCTCCCGTCAGTGGGAAGAACCACTTGCCATCCAGCCAGATACCGCGTCCGGTCTTCGAAACGTCGACCACAGCGTTAGGCTTTTCATTGTCGGTCAGCGCCATCCAGGCCTGCTTGCTCATCACCTTCCAGCCCCGGGGACACGGGTCGTAAATCGTCTTTACACCGTGCGCATCCTTCGACGGATTACCCCAGGCAGCCAATCCGGCCTTATCGGTCAGGTAATTTTCATTCTTGTAAAGCCAGAGGTGGGGGTTGGCCCGGCCCAGGTCGAATGCATCCTGCGACACATAACCCGTTCCGAGCGCGGTATTGATGTCGATGGCGACCGTCGCCTTCGTATTGCCGATAATCTGGTGATGCGCCTCTCGGCCCCATGCTTCAAAAGTACCTCTGTCCAGCGCGGGAATTGGCGTATAGGCCGGAGCGAACCACAATCCGGTCATGTAATAGGCATTGCCGCTCATATAATCCGGCAGACCCGGGAACGGATCTTTCCGGCCCCACTGGTAACAGTTGCCCGAGGTCCAGGCCAGGTTGACGGACTCCTGCTGCTGGTTAGGCTTGATGTCGGCCTGCGACCAATCGATCACGGCGCCCAAATTGCGGCCCATGAAGGTATAGCCGCCCTTTACGATGCAATTCTCCGCTGCATCGGGGTCATAGCCCTCTGAGAACACGATATTCCAGCTCCAAAGAACTTCTGCATTCAAGATGCGGTTATCCGCGTCGGCCTCGATCTGGTCGTAGTTAAGTTCTTTGTCAATGGCCACAATCACCACATTGCCGTTGACGAATGTTTCGGGCGTATCGAAATGGATATAGCCGTCCTTCTTGAGTTTCACACTGTTGAGCACCACGGGAGACGCCTGTATCCACGGCAGATAGCTCGTCTGCAAACAATTGTACCACAGTACGAGGGCGGCTTTCGGTTCGATTTTGAGATCCTCCTCCGTGTAGGAGAGGTCGCCGCAAGTCAGCGCCTTGCCGTTACCTTTCACGTCGGCACGGAAGCGATAGAACGTATTGGCCGCATTGACATAATAGGTGTTGGCTGTACCGTCTGCGCTCAAATCGATGACGGGAAGCGCATCCTCAGGGTCGAGCGTAGCTTCCCCTTCGACAACCACCGTTTTGCCTGCGGGAATACCTCCGTCGGACGGAGCCTTCACGGTGGCGAAGATGTACTCTTTGCCATTGACGAGAGCGACGGCTTCGAATGTTTCACCGGCATGTCCGGGTGTTACGACCAAATGCAGCACCAGTGCCTCGGTGTCGGACGTATTGCCTGAACAGTCGAGTCGCACGGCATTGGAAACCACAGCTTCGGAGACGTTCACTTCACCCGTGCGCAGATCGACCGTGGCGTTTTCCATCGATACGGCGGCATTTTCGTTCGAGACGCAACGGAAAATCACGCCCTCGAGTTTTGCCCGCAGGTCGGTCGTCAGCCGGATTTCGAGTGCTGAAAAAAGATGCTTGAATTGCAGGTTGACGGCGTTGTCACCCTTTTTGATCCCGCACGTAACGGCATAGAGAAAATCATGGGCTGCCAAAGTCGCCAACGGATCGCTTTCCGAACGAGTCTGCACAGCGGGCACCGACACCGGGACGGCCGTTACATCGACTGCGGCTCTGTCCGTATAGGGATAGTAGGCATAGAAATCGTGATCGGACGTTTCATCAGCCCAGCGGATCACATTGAGCCGGGAAGCAGCTGTAAAATCGCTCGTCGCTCCCGACACAGCCGCCTTGTAGGCGAAATTGGCTCCCAGGTTCTTGCCGCCGGACTCGGCGAAAAGGCCGATCAGATCGTTTTTGACCCAGTTCACCCGGAGCGCTGTTTCCGTATCCTCATAGGAGGTCCGGACTTTGGGACCGACAGTTGATCCCGAGAAAAGGATCTCGCCCTCCTGCGGTGTCGGCGACATGATGTCGCCGTTTCCGGCGCATGCGACCGTCAGCAAGGCGGCCAACAGAATTATATAGTTTCGTTTCATCGTGTTCTAAATATTTTAAGGTTACTCCCAGCCTTCCCATTTGTCGAGGTCATCAATTTGTCCGTCGCCGTCAGTTGCATTTGGATCGAAGAGTGCTTTGTCGACGGCTTTCTTAAGGATTTTCTCCATTACGGCATAACCTGCCGCACTGGGATGCACACGGTCGTCCGGTGTCCAGGAGTATTCGAGTTTCAGTCCGTTCTGATCGTCTTTGAGCGCAGAATGGTAGTCGGCATAAACGAAGCCCCTCTCTTCGGCATACTGTTTCAGCAGCCTGTTTAACTCGACAACACGCTGTCCAAGATCGGCATGAGCGGCATTCCACTCCTCGCTCTGCCACCAGATCCGGTTGGCCGGGGGCGTCGAGCCAATGACTATCTTGAAACCTCTTGCAGCGCCTGTTTCGGCCATCAGCCGGATGTCTGCGAAAACTCGTTCTATCGAGCAGGGCTGGCCGTCGTTTTCAGCCAGGTCGTTGACCCCGCAGGCGATAACCACGCACGCCGGATCGTTGACAATTACGTCGTTGTAAAAACGCGCGCTGATCTGGAGCGAGGTCTGACCGCTGATGCCCTTGGGCAGGTAGTCGTTGTCGGAAAAGAAGGTCTTGTTGTCGGTACGTCCCTGCCATACTTCCGTAATGGAGTTGCCGATCAGTACGGCTCGCGGACCCTCCAGACGCCCTTTGGGCATTGCCGTCGTCTGCTCGCGAACGCAGCGCAGCTGGTAGCCGGCTCCCGTATACGAGTTGTAGGACGAATATCCGCCCAGACTACCCTGGACCGGGTAATAGTTGCCGCTGGCACTGGAACTGGTCAGCACGAGCATCTTGTTCGTGAGCGAACGGATATGGCTGCCGTTGAAGGCCGACTGCCGCTGTCCGGTATAGGGGAAATAGAGATCGTATGCACGAGAGTAACGCCCGAACGGTTTTTCATCGAGTTCCGCAACGCTGCCGAGGGCGAAATCGAGGGCTTCGGGCGGCGCCACTTTCCAGCCCGCGGGACACGGGTCGTAAATGCTCTTCAGATTGTCGCCGACGTATTCGCTTCCCCACAACCAGAACCATCCGGTCTGATTCTCAGCCGAACCTGTATTATTGAACCACGAATAGGAGGGGGTGTGCCAGTTGTCGGCCTGAACGCCGCTGACCTCTTTGGCCATCCAACGGTAGGGATATTTCACAGACAGGGCAACGGCGTCGTCAACAGCCTTGTCACCCACGGCATAGGCGTTATTTGCCCCGATCTTGCCGAACATCATGTTCCGGGCGCCCCAACTCTCGGAGGAATAATCCTGCTGCAATTCTTCAATAGGCGTATAAGTTGGAAGTCCCCAGTACATCTCGCTGCCGAATCCCGTGTCGTCGTACTCCGCAGCTGCCGGGAACGGGTCCTTGCGCCCCCACTGATAATAGTTGCCCAAAGCCCAGGCCGCAGCGCGTTTATCCGAGGAGTTCATCGCCTCGCGTCCCGCCATGGCGCCCAAATTACGGTCCATCATCATATAACGGCCGACCTGACGCGCTTCGGCGTTGCAATCGTAATTTTCGACAGCCCAGATATTCCAGCTCCAGAGGACCTCGCCGCCGGCATCGTAAACCGCAATCAGGGCATTGCCGGGAACGAACTCGGCCGGAGTGGTGAAGTAGACGTTGCCCTCCCAATCGTCGTACTCTACGGATTCGATAATCACGGGACTTTCGCGTACCCAACCGTCGGCCGTTTTCGGCGAATTGTACCACACGAGTTTTGCCACCGCAGGCTTGATCGCCAGATCGGCCTCGGAATAGGATTTGGTTACCGGACGGCCGTTTACCGAGTACGAATAGGTGCGCGGCGTGCCGTTGCCTTTGACCATTGCACGGAATTTATAGGTCGTCCCAGGCTTGGTTACCAGATAAGTATTCGCCGTACCGTTGGCGCTCAAGTCCTCCGCGATGCGCTGCGGGAATTCGTAACCCAGTGAGAATACGGTCAACTTTCCGCCAGGAATTCCGCTTTCGGGGACAACCACCGAGCCCAGCGATAAATGCTTTTCTCCGTAATCGACCAGCACTTCCAGCGTTTTTCCCGCTTCTACGGGATTCACAGCCAGGAAAAAGCTCGTCGGTGTGCGTGAAATTGTCGCTTGTCCTTCGATTTCATAGTTTATCTCGGCCGCCGTCTGCTCTCCGGGTGTTACCGCCCCGTTCCGCAGATTCAGCGACCCCGTTTCGAAAGCCAACATCCCGCCGTCGGTACTGCGCAACGTTATGTTCCTGACATCCGATAATGTCCGGTCGGCGGCAAGTCGGAGTTCGATGACCGCGGCAACGCTTTCGAATGGCAAGGATACGGTTTCGACAGGACCTTTCACACCCTTGCTCACGGCATATAAATTGACCAGTTGTTTCAGATGCTTCGTAGCGCCCGCCGCTCCTTTCTGTTTCGCGGCAATCGCCACCGGAACAGCCGTCAAATCATCGTATGTCGTACGATAAGGATAATAGGCGTAGAAATCGCGTGAGGCAGCACCGGCGCTCCACACGATTCGCCGGTCCTGCGAAGGACAGACGAACTGCGTATTTGCCGCCGATGAAAAGGCCGCATAATAAATATTGGCATGCTCGACGGTCTCGCCGTCGGCTGCAAACAGCCCGATCCGGTCTACATCGGCATTCCAGATCAGATCAAGCCCTTTTTCAGCCGGGTCCACAGTCTTGAATGAAACCGATCCCTGGAATGAGACCACATCCGGATCAGATGATCCATTCTGCGTGGGATCTTTTTGACAGGCCGCGATAACCACCGTCAAAAATAAAAGTGTTAAGAGTCGCAGTTTCTCCATAATTTGAGGTTGAAATTTAAGGTTGGTGTCATTGGAACCCTCTCGACGTTCAAAAATACCAGATACGGCAAGTTCCAAATGATATTTCAAATATACGCAGACCTCATTCCTCACAGGGCGAAAATCGTACATAATAAGGCCAATTTTAGTTGCCAGACTATAGAAGGCACCTTGGCTGCATCCTGATTGCTCTGTTTCATAGTCCTTAATACGGAAAAACTCCGTAAAATAATCCACTCTGAATATTTTGTCTCTGTGCAAAAGATCGAAATCTTAATTAATCAGAGCTGTATTTTTAGAGACCTGATTTGACCCTTTTTTGTTAATAGCAATATGAACAGAACGGAAGACTTTCCCAAACTATGGATCGGCTCTTTCATCAAGACATGCCTGGTTAATTTCCTCATTTTCGTTAACTTTCATGCGCTGCTGCCCACGTTCCCCTTTTTTATCTCCTCTCTGGGCGGAGATGCCGTACCATAGATTTGGCAACAGCGTTGTTCAGCATCGCGCCCATCCTGTCGAGACCCTTCGTAGGATGGCTCGTCGACACTCAAGGCCGTCGCCTCGTCCTTATATGCGGACTGGCAGGAGTGGCGTTCGTCCCGATGGGGTATTTCATCTCGGCAGGCATCGCCACAGTCGACACGCCGTTAAAGCTCGGCGAATTGTTCGAACCGATGTCCGTGCCGGCCGCTGTTACACAACTCTTCTTCATGATGGCATACGGAGTAGTCGAGGTATATGTCGCGATCTATGCCGTACTCCACTGTCTGCCCAGCGAAGGTATTTATTTCATCGGCATTGCCGTAGCTGGGACGTGTGGTGGTAAGTCCGGTGAGGCGCGACTGGTGTACACAGGAAATGCAGCTATTATCACCGGGATACTTCTGCTGGTATTCGCGCACAACATACCGTGCTACCTGTTGTTGTGGCAGCACTGCTGGGATACAGTTTCGGAGCTGTGCAGTCTGCCCTGCAGACCATGGCCATGCTTGTCGAAAGACGAGGTGCCGCAAGCTCTACGTTTTTCGTGGCTTTCGATTTCGGGATTGCATTGGGAGGATTTTAGCAGGATTACTCGTGAAATACCGGGGATATGACGACATGTTCCTCGGCATGCTCTTGGTATTGCTTCTTTCTATAGTATTACATTACTTGTTCGGGCGTCGACACCCTTCGTCTCCCCCCCCCTCCCAAAAAAAAAGAATACGGCATGAACCGGATAACGCGTAAGTCAGACATCTTCGGTCGAATATGTTTCAAACCGACATACCTGTTTTAATTTCAAGGATTTATACGATAAACAATATGTTATTGATGCGGTTTTCGTTTTTTCGCCTCTGTATTATCCTTTGCTGTTCCTCATACGCCTTCGTATCAGCCAAATCCAATAGGGTGTCGGCAGCTTCGGTCAGGGGATTGGTCGTATGACTTTGCGGGTCGAGTTTTCGTTCCGGATATCGCTGTTCTGCAACCTGACATTCCTCTTTCGGTGCCGGATACAAGTCGTTGAAGACATTGGCTGAAAACTCCTTTCCCAGTACCGATCCGTTGGCGACGATACCTGCATTGTGGTCGATAAACGTCACGCCGTAGATTCTGCCAATCGGATTGATGCGGAAGATTGCGTCGATGTTTTCCGTTTTGAGCAGCCGCCGGAACTCTTCCCGCGTGTTATGCGGGCTCATGGCATCTTTGACTGTTTGTCGCCGTTGGTCGAGCGCTCCCGGTTCTTTCAGTTTGTCTTTCGACATCCCGTAATACTTTGAAGGCCTTATAGCCGATATCCTTTCCGATACGACTCGACTTGAACGGCGTTCCGACACCATAGCCGTCATCGGTCAGGGCACTCATGCGCTCCATGTACTCGCAGGCGATTTCCCGGAGCTGTCCGTCTGTCAGTTTGTCCTCCGGTGAGGGGTTCGGCAAAACATGGAAGACCGTATTGGTCATCCGTCGGTTGGCTTCGAGGTACGGCAGGAAACTCTCCATGCAGGCGTCGACATCCATTCGCCTGTGTTTGTCGAACGGCTCCAGCATCTTTTGCCAATAGAGGATTTCAGCTTCATCCCGGTCTACTTTCTCCTTGTTGTAGTACAGAGTCCCGCCGGGTGTTGCCCCCGACCTTATATTCGCAACCATTCCTTAGCTTGTTTTGCGAGGTTCAGAATCTCGATACTAAGGGTCTTCAACTCGCGAGTCCGTTGTTCCAGTGCGGCGATCTGATGCGGAATCGTGACGTTGGAAAAGTGCGAATTGACAGCTTTTACAATCTGATTATAGTTATTTGCGAGTTTCTGAAATTGGGAATAAAAGTCATTCAAACGGGCGACGAACTGCACCTTCGAAGGATCGCGTCTGACGACAACGAACTCCTCGGCGAAGATTCTTTTGACGATAAAACGGCTGCGGTTATGCTCCGATCCGGCTTTGCAGAGCAGTTCGTTGAAGCGGATGTTCTGCTCTTCATTGAGGCGGAAAGAGTATTTATAGCTCAGCGTTCGGGGCTTCTTTCCGGTCTTGTCTGTCAGTTTTCTGTTAGTATCCATAATATCGGTTCAAAAGGCGTTCGACTGGGGAGAACGCCCGGCCTCGCAGAGCAAGGACCTTTGTCGGACAAATGCCAATTTGTCGGACAAAGGTACAGCTCGCTGTTGTCTGGCGACAACAAAAATCCGCGTCGGAGAATCTCTGACTGAAGTTTTGAAAAGCCTCCGCTACGGCCTCCGAGGACGGGTCTTTCCCGGTGCAATATTACAACCCTGCGGGCGCTGTCCCGTCCTGAAAAAGGTTTACAGTGATTGATAATTAAAGATAAACATT